>DASTZI010000349.1:0-32664 GCA_035764385.1 Vicinamibacterales bacterium | reverse complement strand
ACGTCATCCACGATTCTGTTGTCACGAAGTGCGGATACATCCATCCGAATGCCGTGATCACGCCGCCGACTACCACCCACGTGGATGGTCCAAGCGTCATCGCGGAGTTGCCGAGACTCGCTGCCGACCAGACCAGTGCCGCCGCGAGAACGGCGAACATCGTCCCGTTGAACGGATTGCCTGACGCCCAGGCGATGCAGCTGACCGACACGAGTGGTGCCACGAGTATGTGGGCGAGCACACGGGCGCGCGGACGCCAGCCGGCCACCAGCGCGACGAAGATCGTCGCAAACAGAAGGTGCCACGCGATCGCCAGCCAGCGCCAGTCATTCGCGACCGCAGCGAGCGCTGTGAGCAACGCATCCGGCGAGGGCACGAGACCTCCGAGGATTGTCGACGCAGGATCCCTGCCGAACAGCGAGTCTGCCGTTCCAATCCGTTCGAGGTGAATTGACTCGCCCAGCGTGGAATTTTCCGGGCATTTGCGGAATCTTCGCCGCCAACGGTCACACTGAAACAGAAGCGTCGACGAACCGGGCCGCCACGGTGCGCCGTGAGCTGGCCACGCTCATGCAGCGATGTCGAACGAGATCCAGTGAGAAACTACGAGGTTCGTCATGCATGCAATGCGTCGACGCCTTGGTTCCGGCATGATCGTCTGGGCGGTGCCGTACGCGACCTCGCTGACGCTGCTTCCGCTGATCCAGCGTGACCCGGTTTTCTTCGGGACGATCATGATTGTCGAGGGATCGATCATCGGAGCGGTGATCGCGATCGCCTATTTTCAACACGTCGCGCATCCTGATGTGCACGAGGGTTTCGTCCTCGGCACGGTCTGGATGATCGAGAACTGGCTGCTGGACTTCGTGGGCGTGGTGCCCTTCACCCACACAACCATCGCCAGGTACTTCATGGAGATTGGACTGCGCTACGTTCCGATGATCGCCATCACCGCCGCGATCGGCTACGCGTGGAAAAGGCAGGCCGCACACGCGTGACCGCGATTGACACCCGGCCGAGCCCCCCGCTGTCGACCGCGATCGCGGCCGGCGCCATCGTCGCCATCGCGTTGCACATCGCGCTGCGAGTCGCTGACGCAAACACTCTTACCACCTTGCTGCCGCTGTATGCCGTCCTGGTATTCGGGGGCATTCCTCTCACCTACGAGCTGGTCGTCAAAGCCGTACACGGGCAGTTCGGCTCAGATCTGCTGGCCGGTATTTCGATCGTCACGTCCGCGATTCTCGGCGAGTATCTCGCCGGTTCCATCGTCGTGCTGATGCTTGCCGGCGGCGAAGCACTGGAAAACTACGCGCTCCGCACGGCTTCCTCCGTGCTCGAAGCGCTCGCGAGGCGCATGCCCTCGATCGGCCACCGAAAGGAAGGACCGCAGATCGTCGATGTGCCCCTCGATGCCATCGCGATTGGCGATGTGCTGCTCATCCATCCTCACGAAATCTGCCCGGTTGACGGTGAAGTCATCGACGGCCACGGCAAGATGGACGAGGCCTACCTCACCGGCGAACCCTTCGAGATTACGAAAACGCGCGGTTCGCGGGTGATCTCCGGCGCGATCAACGGCGAGGCTGCGTTGACCGTGCGCGCGACCGCCCGCGCCGTGGATTCGCGTTACGCGAAGATCACCGAAGTGATGCGCGAGTCTGCGGAGATGCGTCCGCAGCTGCGCCGGCTTGGCGACCAGCTCGGCGCCGTCTACACGCCGCTCGCACTTGCTGTTGCAGTCCTGGCGTGGACTGCCACCGGGAGCGCCACGCGGTTTCTCGCCGTTCTCGTCATCGCGACCCCCTGTCCACTGCTGATCGCGATACCAGTTGCCATCATCGGTTCCATTTCGCTGTGCGCGCGGAGGTCGATCATTGTTCGGAGCTCCGTGGCGCTCGAACAGATCACCGGCTGCCGCACGGCTATCTTCGACAAGACCGGGACGCTGACCTACGGCGCTCCCTCGCTGACCGACGTCTTCATTGCGCCGGGATTTGTCCGCGACGACGTGATGACGCTGGTCGCCAGCCTCGAACGCTACTCACGTCATCCGCTTGCGCGTGCCGTGCTCGCCGCGCATCCCGCCGACCGCGCGCTGCCCGAAGCCACGCAGGTCAGTGAACCACCAGGGGCCGGCTTGCGCGGCACGGTTGCCGGTCATCACGTCACCATTACCAGCCGGACGCGTGCGCTTGAGAGCGGCATCCCGGGCATCGACGCGCTCGCGGAGGTCGCCAGTGGCCTCGAATGCCTCGTCGTCGTGGACGACCGGGCCGCAGCCCTGCTGCGGTTCCGCGATGCACCACGCGACGACAGTCGCCCGTTTGTGGCACACCTCCGGCCGGCACATCATTTCACCCGCGTGATGATCGTGTCGGGCGATCGGCCATCAGAGGTGCACTATCTCGCCGAGCACGTCGGTGTCACCGAAGTGCACGCGCATCAGACTCCGGAACAAAAGCTGGCGATCGTCAGGTCGGAAACCGCGCGCGCCCGGACGCTCTACGTCGGAGACGGCATCAATGACGCGCCGGCCATGATGGCGGCAACGGTCGGCGTGGCCATCGGTCAAAACAGCGACGTGACGAGCGAGGCGGCCAGCGTCGTCATCATGGACAACTCGCTGCGGAAGGTTGACGAGTTCATGCACGTCAGCCGTCGCATGAAAACTATCGCGCTGCAGAGCGCGGTGGGGGGCATGGCCCTCAGCGTCGGAGGCATGATGCTGGCCGCAGCCGGGTGGCTGACGCCGGTCGAGGGGGCAGTCGCTCAAGAAGTCATCGACGTCGCGGCAGTGCTGAACGCGCTGCGCGCCGCGGTCCCGCCGAAGCAGATCTACGACATGTGATGTGAAGGCACAGCTGGGGAATTACTCTCAACATCTCGCAAAATTTCGCACCGGCCGCCGCTCGAACACCAACCATCAGCCCCAGACATACGGTTAAGTGGCGATGAACGGTGGCATTTCACTTGCGGTTACAGATCACGAGGTAAATCCGATGGCAAGGAACGTCTCTCCGCGCGTGTTTCGCTCGATTCTGTGCCCGGTCGATTTCTCCGCTAATTCTCGCGCGGCGCTGCGCTACGCTGCGATGCTGGCGCGGCTGTCGGACGCGCACCTGACCATCCTCTACGTCCACGACCCGTTGCTTGCCGCAGTCATGGCGACTCGCACCAACGCGCCGGCGATGATTGCCGCCACTGAAACGGAGCTGCAGCGCTTTGTCGCGGGCTCGCTTCGCGGCGCGACACCAGCACCCACCTACACGGTCAAGACGCGGGCCGGCACGCCTGGCCGCGAAATCGTCAACGCAGCGGAACAGCATGGTTGTGACTTGATTGTGATTGGCTATCGCGGCGCAGGCCGCACGTCGCGATTGTTGTTCGGGTCGACCACCGAAGCCGTGATGCGGACGACCGCCGTACCCGTCGTGGCGATTCCGCCGGCGCGTCGCCAAGCACGGTTGCCGGTCGCGAAGAAGCGAAGTCTGAAGCGCGCATCATAGGACCGCTTTCATGCCACGCGGTACAGTGCGGCGGGAGGAAGACGCCCAATCTCTGCCGACATTGAGCCTCGCGTGGCATACACAACCCGTGGACGTGGTCATTCGAACCTTCGCCACGACCACGTCTGGCCTCGATCGAAGCGAGGCTGCGCTTCGTCTGGCCTCGTACGGCCCTAATGAACTCCATGCGGTCGAACGGACGTCGGCCTGGCATACGCTCGCGGCGCAGTTCAAGAACGTCCTCATCGTTATCCTGCTCGCCGCCACGCTCCTCTCCGGCTTGCTCGGGCATGCGCTCGAGGCCAGCGTCATCGCGGCCATCGTCCTCTTCGCAGTGCTGCTCGGATTCATTCAGGAGTACCGCGCGGAACGTGCCCTCGAGGCCCTCCGGAAAATGGCAGCGCCGTTGGCGCATGTCATTCGCGATGGTGGTGAATTCAGCATCCCGTCGCGTGAGGTCGTCCCGGGCGATCTCCTCGTGCTTCGTGCTGGCGACCGCGTGCCGGCGGATTGTCGCATCACGACGGCGGTGAACCTGGCGATCGACGAGGCCACCTTGACCGGAGAGTCGGCGGCGATCACGAAGACGTCCAGGGAGCTGAGTGCAGACACGCTCGCGATCGGCGACCGTCGAAACATGGCGTATGCCGGAACCGTCGTGACCTACGGACGAGGGCAGGCGGTGGTCGTCGCGACCGGCATGTCGACGGAGTTTGGGCGGATCTCGGGCCTGGTGCAGACCGTCGAGGCAGGCCGCACGCCGTTGCAGGAGAACCTCGATGCCTTGGGACGCACCCTTGGCAAGGCTGCGCTCGTCGTGGTGTTACTGATCGTCGCGCTCGGTCTCTGGCGAGGCCTGCCACTTCTCGACATGCTGATCTTCGGGATTGCGCTGGCGGTCGCGGTCGTTCCCGAAGCGCTGCCCGCAGTTGTCACGATCTCGCTTGCGATCGGCGTTCGCCGGATGGTCAAGCGGAATGCGTTGGTTCGCCGGCTGCCCGTTGTCGAGACCCTTGGTAGCACGTCCGTGATTTGCTCCGACAAGACGGGAACGCTCACCAAGAACGAAATGACGGTGCGGGAAGTCTTCGCGGGTGGCGAGAGGCTGATGGTGTCTGGTGTCGGGTACAACCCCGTTGGCACCTTCCAACGCGCCGACGGCCGGGTCGCCATCGCACCGGCGGCCCTCGAGACGCTGCGCGCCGGCGCACTGTCATCGGACGCAAAGCTGCACCGTGACGGCGAACGCTGGCAGATCGAGGGCGACCCGACGGAAGGGGCGCTCGTCGTTGCTGCGGCCAAAGCCGGTCTCGAGCTCGCATCGCTCGAACGCCAATTCCCACGCACGGCCGAGATCCCGTTCTGCTCCGAGCGGCGTCGCATGACGACCTTGCACACGGACGCGGGGACATCGCTCGCGTATTCGAAGGGTGCCACCGACGTCGTGCTCGATGGCTGCACGTACTGGGTTGGTCCGTCTGGTGAGTCCCTCTTGACGCCGTCCCACCGTGACCGGCTGCGCGAGGTCGAGGAGCGAATGGCGAGCGATGGGCTCAGGGTGCTGGCCATCGCTCGCAAGCGAGCCGCGACGCTCACCGATGCCGAGCACCACATGACGCTGATGGGGTTGGTGGGCATCATGGATCCACCGCGTCCCGAGGCCCGCGACGCCGTTCGCACGTGCCAGCACGCGGGCATCAGGCCCATCATGATCACGGGCGATCATCCCGTCACGGCCACCGTCATCGCGCGCGAACTCGGGTTGCTGGCCAGCGGACGCGTCGTATCGGGGCACGACCTAAAGGCGATGAGCGATACGGAACTGGAGCATCAGATCCCTGACATCAGCGTCTACGCGCGCGTGTCGCCAGCCGACAAGCTTCGTGTCATCGAGGGATGGCAAGCACATCGTGACGTGGTGGCCATGACGGGCGACGGTGTGAACGATGCACCGGCCCTGAAAAAGGCGGACGTGGGCATCGCCATGGGGATCACGGGCACCGACGTCAGCAAAGAGGCGGCGGCCATCACGCTGCTCGACGACAACTTTGCGTCGATCGTCGCCGCGGTTGAGGAAGGCCGCATCGTTTTCGCGAACATCAAGAAGTACCTGACATATCTGCTGTCGTCGAATGTCGGGGAGATCCTGCTCATGGCGTGCGCCGCGCTGGCCGGCCTGCCGCTACCACTGACAGCCGTTCAGATCCTCTACGTCAATCTCGCGACGGATGGATTGCCGGCGCTCGCGCTCGCCGTCGATCCTCCGGAACAGGACCTGATGCACCGCAAGCCGCGCAATCCACGCACTGGCATCTTCACGCGCCCCCTTCTGGTGCTGCTGCTGACCGGCGGCATCTGGTCTGCACTCGTGAACATCAGCCTCTTCACGTGGCTTCTTCGTAGTGGCCGTCCGCTTCACGAGGCGGTTTCGATGACATTTGTTTCGCTGGTCCTCATTCAGTTCTTCAAGGCGTACAACTTCCGCTCGGACCGCTTGTCCGTCTTTCAGCGCCCGCTCGCGAATCGATGGCTCAATCTGGCGGTCCTGTGGGAGATGGTTGTGCTGAGTTTGATTCTGTACGTGCCCTGGCTGCAGCGACTATTCGCCACGTTCAGCTTCAGCACCCCCGACTGGCTTCTCGTCACCGCATCGGCGCTCAGCATCGTTCCGGTGCTCGAAGCGGTGAAATGCATGGAACGCTATGAGTGGTTCGGAGAACTCGTGTGAACGCCGCGCGTCATTCGCGAACACGACGTTCAGCCTCCTTCTTCGCCGGGCCAAGGAGTGCCCACCGGATGACAATGATGCCGGGCGACAGGAAGGACCAATAGCGACGGAACTTCACTCGCGCGCTGGCGTCGGTGGCAACAGCTCGCGTTTCCGTCCGCAAGATTGATTCCGTTGCGGTGATCGGGTCCGCGCGAATCGTCCATGCGATCTTCACGTACCCGGGTTCGTCGAATCCCGCGAACTGGTCCGGCGGCACCGCACGGAATGTGACGTTCGCTTCCCAGGGCCGGGTGACGGCGCCCACCACGACTTCACGTCCCGCGACGTCGGCCAACACACCCCACCCGAGCGACTGCGTTTCCGCAAGCAGGCCGCGCAGAGGCCGGCGATCGACGGGTGTTGCTCCGAGGATGATCTCGCGAGCCCGAATGATGGTTCGCACGACAGGCGACGCCTGCAGATCGACATTGCGAGCGGCGTCGAGCGTCACAGTGGCCGGTGCCGCCACACGGATCTGGTGGCGTTCCACGATTTCATACCCAGGCAGAAAGCGATCGAGCAGTGGGTCTTCTTGCTCCGGAGCCGGCGCAGCCACGTTGCCGTACCGATACCAGGTGATGCCAACGTATGTGCCGTAGACTGCAGCCGCGGTGGCAAAGGCGATGGCTGACCATTTCGCGCCCGCGCGGACGTAGCGGTTCAACAGAGGCATGACACGTCCTTATCGAACTGCCGCACAGCTACGAACTGCCAGCTCGCGCTTCCGCGATCTCACGCGTCACATCAAGGAGGGCGTTCACCAGGATGTGAGCACCAGAACCAACGCCGAATGTCCAGTACCGACGGAACGAGCGCCGCGCCTGCGAGTCCGTCGTGGCGGTCCGCATCGTGCCCGACAGCAACGTGCGGTGCTGGCCGACACGGCGAACGGATAGAGAGTAAGTGGTCTTGGCAAATCCGGGCTCCGAAAAATCGCGAAAACGATCGGCTGGTACTTTCGCGAACTCGATGACAGGACGCCAGAATTTGCCAACCAGGCCAAGCGCGATCTCGTCGCGAGGACGTTCACCAAGAAGCACCCACCCACCCTCGTCCAACGGCAGCTGCGCCATATCCCGCAGCCGGAGGGGCTCGGGAGGACGCTGCAGCTGTTCTCCGTGAAGCATGTGGCTGACGATGCCCGGCAGGATGCGAATCGCGCCGAGTATGGCGACAAGCGGCCGTTTGCGGCCGACATCGATCAGGTCCACGTCCATCAACGCATCCCAGGTTGTCGCGAGGTCCGCGTCGACGATGGTTGCCACTGCATCTGAGACGTCGTACTCCGAAAGGAAGTCATCAACCAGCATGATCGGCTCCGAGCGCTCGCATAATGGCGCTCGAAAAGCGGCCGTCCCCGCGGGGCGGCCGCTTTGGTGATCGGTCAGTACGTGAAGACCAGACCGCCTTGCACGCGGTGCCCGTAGCGCGTTTCAGCGCCGAAGAACAGTGGTGCTGTGTCGCTGTTCTCGACCACGAACAAGCGGTAGTCACCGCGGAAGCCGAGATGAGGCGCCGCGAACCACTTGACTCCCCCGCCAAGATTGCTCGTCAGGAAGGTCTTGTAATTCTCAATGCCAAGCAGCCTCGCTTCGCGGTGCGGCGAGAGTGTGATGCCTCCGAGCCCGCCGGTGAGATACGGGACGAGCATACGGTCGCTGCCCATCAGACTCACGACTGCATTGCCGTGATACATCCAGGTGCTTGGCGACCGTTGATTCATGTACGCGGTGTCGCCGAACGTGAACGCCTGACGCATGCCAAGCGTGCCTCCACCTTCACCTTCGAGGCCGACGTATCGGTTCACGTTCCAGGTGAACGAGCCGCCGAGCGCGTAGTTGCCGAATCCGGGCTCATTTCCGTTGCTGGTCTTGGTGAAGAACATGCCACCGCCGGGGAACGCCCCAATCTCGACACGTCCTGCGCCAATGCCGCGCTCCTGCCCAAATGCGCTGGTGGCGGCAAACAGCACCACGGCCAGCGCGGCTAGTAGCTTGCGAGCCATATAGCCCTCCTTCCCATCTACGTTCGTACCGACGACATACGGAGCACGGGTAGTACCAACGGGAATCAACAGCCTGCTTCGGTGTGGATGAGTGCACTGCCCCAACATCGCGAACGATTTCGCAGCGGCTGCGGGCTATTCAGCAGACGCTGCAAATCGTTGCGAGAGGCGTAATCAGTCGAGGGTGAAAGGCGGATATTCGTCGACGAGGAGAAGCAAGTACGCTTCAACGCGCAGTGTCCAGCGCATGACTCCAATCGCAAATGGATAGAGCGACGTGGGGTAAGCGCCAGTGAACAGGATCGCGAACCACGCGACGACGGTGCACAGCACCCATGCGAACACGAGAAAGAACAGCACCACGAGATGCGGCACGGCCAGAAGCAGACGCACGGCAATCGTGGCGCGATCGCGAGCCGTCGGTTCGGTCACTGCGATTGTCGCGGGGTATGCGCCGTCACCGAACGGCGGATATGGATCGACAAACAGACCCATGTACGCAAGGGTACGCGTCCTCCATCGAAGGTAGTAGAGCTGGAAGTCGCGGATGCCTTTGATCGATTCGCCGGTCACCAAAATGGCAAACCAGTTCACGATCGCGAGGATGTACGCGGCGGCGCCGATGAGGCCGGCCGCATCGAACCGATGCAACCAGGCGCCCGGACCGACGAGAATCATGTGTGGAATCGCCAGAATCGGCCGGAAAGCCGTTGTGAGCCGATTTCGCTCGCCAATCTGCGTCTCAATCGACACAGCGACGGGATACTTCGACAGCGGATAGTCCTGATCCATTGTGGTGGTCGTCATGTGCCACCCCGCGTGCGAAAGGCGCGGGGGAGAACCCCGCGCCGGGACGTACCGCTTACGCGGCGACGTTCACCTTCTTTGCTTCAGGTTCCCCCTCCACTGGCACCTTGTACGGCGCCTTTGTTTCTGCGACGGGAACGGGAACCGTGACTTCGAGCACGCCGTCCTTGAAAGTCGCCTTCACCTCCTTGTAATTCACGCCCTCGGGAAGCGGCACGACGCGGTAGAAACGGCCGTAGGTTCGCTCGGTCGTGAACCACTCGTCCTTCTTGTTTTCGGTTTCGCGCGTACGCTCGCCCTCGATGACGAGCCCTTCGTCCGTGAAGTTGACGTTGATCTCCTCCTTCTTGAGGCCCGGCAGATCGACCTTAATCAACAGCGTGCGATCACGCTCGGTCATCTCGAGCGCGGGCATCCATGGGAACTCCCCGAAGCTCTTGCGCAGCGCCGGCGGGAACCAGCCGCGTGTCTCGAGCCACGGATCAAAATCACGGAACATGCGCCGTATGAGCGCACCGGGCTCGACAAGCATCATGTCCCTGGTGCGTGCCATCACACACCTCCTTTGTTGCGTCTTGCACCCAGGAAGTGAGCAAGCGGTGTACCTCGCCGACGTGTTGTATATGCGAACCTTTGACCGAAGATGCGCGCAGGTTGGGTGCGCGCGGTGAAAATTCCCGCGCCCTACTCCGAACTATTCGCCAGCGACGCTAATACGTGACTCGCCTGGACAGCGGCGACACCATTCGGCCGACCCGCATTCGAGCATCTATGGCGCAGGCGCCGCTTGGAAGCACTTTCAGGGGGTTGATGTCGAGTTCCAGAATCTCCGGGCAGGCGTCAATAAGGGCCGAGACGCGAAGAAGGACGTCACGAAGCGCATTCTCATCAGCTGTCGGCTGGCCGCGAAAACCGCGCAACAGCGGCGCGCCGCGCAATTGGTCGATCATCTCGACGGCATCGATATCGGTCAGCGGATGCAGGCGGAGCACGACGTCGGAAAAGAGCTCGACCAGCGTGCCGCCGGTCCCGCAGGCGATCACGGGACCGAACGTCGGGTCCGACGTCGCACCGACCAGCATCTCGACACCGCCGGGCACCATCCGTTGAACGATCACGCCGCTCATCGCATCGCCGAGGCGTGCCCGCATCTCGCGATAGGCCTGCCGTACGGCCTCTTCACCCGTCAGGCCAAGCGTGATGCCTCCGATGTCTGTTTTGTGCAGGATCGACGGTCCGACAGCTTTCAGCGCGACGGCGCCGCCGATCTGCTTCGCAGCTGCCTCTGCGTGCTCTTCAGTGGTAGCGGCGAACGTTTCAGCGATCGGAATCCCGAACGCGCGCAGCACCTGGTCAACCGCGACGGGGGGAAGCCATCCCTCGCGATCCGCGATGAGGCTCCTCGCGCTATCGGGACGAACATCCGGGAACACTGGAACGGATCCGCGCCGACGCTGGCGCCACTCGGCGTGAGTGACGACGCGCGCGAGCGCAGTGGCGGCGGCTTCCGGAAACGCATACGACGGGATCGCCTTCAACTCTGCCGGCGCACCGCGGGCGCTCATAAAGGTCGCCAGGATCGTTTTCGTTGCACCGGTCGCACCGCGGGCGATCGCTTCTGCCGCCGCCTTCGAATCGGTCACCAGCGGGGGAATGAAGATCACCATCAGGCTGTCGATCGTGGGATCGCCAAGCAGGACGCGCGTCGCCCGCTCATAGTGCTCCGGCGGCGCTGACGCGAGCATATCGACCGGATTGCCGATGCTGGCGGCCGATGGAAGAAAGGCGCGCAGCGCGTCGCACGTCGCCGTGCCAAGCTGCGGCAACACAAGTCCATTCGCCTCGCACGCGTCGGCTGCCAAAATGCCGGGGCCGCCGGCATTGGTGAGAATTGCGACGCGCTTTCCCGAAGGAACCGGCTGGTGCGCAAGCAGGGCGGCCACGTCGAACATTTCCTCGAGCGTGTAGGTTCGAATCACCCCGGCCTGACGGAAGAGCGCTTCCACGATCGTGTCGCTTGACGCGAGTGCGCCGGTGTGAGACGACGCGGCTCTCGCTCCCGCGGCGGATCGGCCGGCTTTGACCGCCACAATCGGCTTACGTTGGCCGATGTCGCGGGCCAGTTCGCTGAACGTCCGCGGATTTCCAAAGCTCTCCAGGTAGAGCATGATGACGTCCGTAGCCGCATCGTCCGCCCAATACTGAAGGAGGTCGTTGCCGGAGACGTCCGCCTTGTTGCCGATGGATGCGAAAGTCGAAAACCCGATGTTGAGGCGAGTTGCATAGTCGAGGATCGCGAGGCCGAGTGCGCCACTTTGCGTCGACAGTGCCACCCGGCCGTGTGGCGGATACACCGGCGAAAACGTCGCATTCAGCTGAACCGCGGGGTCGGTGTTGATGATGCCCATGCAGTTCGGGCCGATCAAACGAATGCCCGCGGCGCGTACCTTGTCCAGAATCGCCGCTTCGCGCTGGCCGCCTTCCGCGCCGGTTTCAGCAAAGCCGGCGCTGATGATGACGAGCGCTTTGACGCCCTTGGCGACGCAATCGTCAACAACTCCGGACACCTGGTCGCAGGGAACGGCAATGACCGCGAGCGAGACTTCGCCGTCGACATCAGCGATCGCCTTGACTGCCGGAATGCCTTCAATCGTGCCGCCGGCCGAATTGACGGGGACGACGCGGCCACGAAATCCGCTCGCAACGAGATTGTGGAAAATCTCCGCGCCGATGCCGCCCCGCCGGCGTCCGGCGCCGACCACCGCAACTGTCGTTGGCCGAAAGAACGGCCGCAGCGACGCCTGTGCTGCCGCACGCGCGCGTAAACGTTCCTTCTCGTGGAGTTCCGCGGATTCGGCCACGGAAAAGACGACGTGGCGAATCTGGCCATCGGCGCGGCCCCAGGTCAGCGAAAAACCTGAATCGACGAGTACCTGTCGCATCCTCTCGTTGTCGCGGAGCAAATAGGCTTCAAACGACGTGATGCCGCGCGACCGCGCGACCACGCCAAGCCGCTCGAGCAACTTCGTGCCGATGCCACGCCCCTGATGTGCATCGGCGATTGCAAAGGCAGCCTCGGCGCGGCCTGTTTCGGTTGGAAAGTACTGCGCGACCGCAACGATACGACGCTCTACTTCCGCGACGAGCGTCACCACGTCACTTGACGCAAGCGCATGCGCGACATCCTCGACAATGTTGTCGACGCGCGGCTTTCCAAAGAAGCGGAAATATCGGCTTTGCGCCGAGAGGTGACCGTAGAACTCACGAAGCTGCTCGCGATCCTCCATGGTTGCCTGACGCAGCCGCGCGGTTGCGCCGTCGCGAAGCACGACGTCGATTGGGTGAGCTACCGTGGTGAGCATCGCACTCGGACCGTCATGATATTGCCGGCCCTTGCCTCGCGAATCCCGTTGTCGAGTGGAAGAAAGCCATCTTCTGATGGCACGTCACTTGCCCCTCGAGTTCATGAGTCATCACATTATGCGACCGCATCGAGAGGTCGATCATGAACACAATGAAAGCGGTGGTCTTCCATCGCGTCAACGATATCCGCCTGGAGGAGGTCGCGCGACCGAGGCCCAAGGCCGGCGAAGCGCTCATCCGCATCTCGGCGACGACGATCTGCGGGACTGACGTCCACATCGTCAAGGGCGAGTATCCCGTTCGGCCCGGCCTCATTCTCGGCCACGAGCCCGTCGGTGTCATCGAGGAGCTCGGCGAAGGTCTCGAAGGCGAGTACATGGCCGGTCAACGGGTGATCGTCGGCGCCATTACCCCATGCGGGCAGTGCTTCTATTGTCTGAACGGAGCGCACTCTCAGTGTCACGGGGCCCTGGGCGGCTGGAGGTTCGGAAACACCATCAACGGTGCCTGGGCCGAGTTCCTCCTGGTTCCGGATGCTCGAGCAAACCTGGCCATCGTGCCTGACGAACTCACAGACGAGCAGGTCCTCATGCTCCCTGACATCGCGTCGACGGGCATTTCGGGGGCCGAGAGCGGCAACATTCGACTCGGCGACAGCGTCGCTATTTTCGCGCAAGGGCCGATCGGATTGTGCGCAACGCTCGGCGCCAAGCTTCGAGGCGCCGGATTAATCATCGCGGTCGATCCGATCAAGGAACGCCGCGAGATGGCACGACGGTTCGGAGCCCGGATTGCCATCGATCCGACCGCCGTAGATGTCGTTGACACCATCAAACACCTGACGGAAGGTCGTGGAGCGGACGTCGCCATCGAGGCGTTGGGCAGCCAGAGCACATTTGAAGCGGCGCTGCGGTCGCTGCGACCTGGCGGAACGTTGTCGAGTCTCGGCGTCTACTCAGGGAAGCTTGTCGCTCCGTACGAAGCCATCTATGCGGGCCTGGGGGATCAAAAGATCGTGACAACGCTTTGTCCGGGCGGAAAGGAACGGATGCGTCGACTTCTGTCGATGGTCCAGCACGACCGCGTCGACCTGACTCCATTGGTCACGCATCACTTCACCCTCGAGCAACTGCCCGAAGCATTCGATCTCTTCAGCCATCAACGCGATGGGGTGATGAAAGTGGCAATCTACCCGACCGGCCTGGAAGCAAAGGGGCGCGTGCAGCGCGAGCATGCGGAGATCGGGGGTTGAAGGCGCGTGACGCGAAGGACGCCGTCAGGCGGCGCGTTCCTCGGAACGTGCGGACCTGGCGCGGGTCGCGTTGACGACGAGTTCCGTCAGACAAATGTCGCCGATACCGGCTACCGCCACAGCGGTACCAACGGCCGCCAGAAGAAAGGCGTAGGCGGACGGCAGGTCGGCCGCGTAGATGACAAGCCACAATCCACCAAACACCTGCAGCACCCGTGCAGGCATCGAGTGCATCAACTTGAAGAAGGTCTGCATATCGCTCCTGTGAGGCGGACCGAAAGGTCCGCCTCTACGTGGTGCTGTTCATGCCGCCGGCTTGCTCCAGCTTTGCAGTGTCCGGATGTAATTTGCGCGCTCCCACGCCCCCGGATCTTGCGTGTGTTGATGGCTTAAGAGGCCTCGCGCTTCCGCGAGCGAACCCATGTTGTGCCAGTCGAGCCATTGTTCGAGCGAATGCCGCATCACGCCGACGTACGACGGACCGTGAAGAAGCAGCGCCGACACCAGCTGCACCACATCGGTGCCCGCCAGCACGGCTTTGATGCCGTCGTGCGGCGTCGCGACGCCGCCTGTGAGTGCCAGCGATGCATGCACCCGCCCACAAAGAATCGCGATCCACCGCAACCTCAGCGGAAGCTCCGCGCTGGTGGAAAGCTCCAGCCGCGGCACGACTTGCATCGTCGTGATGTCGATGTCCGGCTGATAGAACCTGTTGAAGAGTACGAGACCATCGGCTCCGGCGTCATCGAGCTGGTGCGCGACGTTGGCGAACGCGGTGAAGAACGGCGAGAGTTTCACCGCCACCGGAATCGTGACCAGGGATTTCACGTCGTGAACCATCTCGACGAGTTCGTCCTCAGCAGTTGCACCGGAAGTGCGTGGGTCGGTGCTGACGTCGTACCAATTCAGCTCGATCGCCGCGGCGCCGGCCCGCTCGATCATCGGCGCAAAGGTGAGCCACGACTGGCGGGTATGGCCGTTGAGCGAGCCGATGATGGGAATCTTCACCGCCTCAGTTACCCGGTACACGTGCTCCGCGTATTCATGTGGCCCAAACCGGTAATCCGTGCGCGCCGGAAAGTAGCCAATCATCTCGGCGAACCGCTGATCATCAGGGTTCAGCTGCGCGACGCGACCCTCCCGCACGAGGTCGATCTGCTCCTCGAAGACCGAGTGCAGCACAACGGCCGCGCACCCGGCGTCCTCGAGCCGCTTGACGGTATCGACGGCATAGCCAAACGGTGACGCGCCCGCAATAAACGGATGCGGGAGGCGCATCCCAAGGTACGAAGTGTCTAGCTGCATATGCCCACCTCCCGGTCAGCTCGGTTATCAGGCCTCGAGTTCGCGCAGCCGCTCCGCCGTCCTGCGCAGCTCGGCGTACTGCGTCTCGACGACCTCACGCGCGGTTGGCGGAAGCATGTTTTCAAGCGCGTCCCTGTAAACACCGCGCGAAAAGTGCTCACCTCGCTCGGCCTCCTGTATTGCCGCGACCGGATCTCCGCGAAAGATTGCGCTGCGAAGATCGATCCACGTCCGATGCAGTGCGCCGATAGTGGTTCCCTCGTGTGCATTGGCGCCGCCCAGACGCTGAGCGTGCGGCAGTAGGTCCGCCGCAAACCGCGCCCGCTGGGAGGCGATGTCGAGGAAGAGGGTCTTGAGTGCGGGATCGGCCGCATGTTCCGCAACATGCCGGAACCCGCGCTCGGCGTCCTTGCAGGTCTCAATCAGATGGTTCAACACGGCACGTTCGCTTCGGTCGGTCATGGCGTTCTCCTAACTTACTGGTATGTCCTTCCCACATCACCACTGGGCGCTCCGTTGTCGCGCCCAGCGAAATCGCGGTCGAAGAGCTGTCGCAGGTACCAGTGCATCAGTTGATACCTGCCATTAATTCGTCGCCACGGGCGACGTCACGACATCGGGGACAAAATCGATCACGATTCCGGCATAGATGTCCCACAACACCAGGTCGTGGCCCGCGAGCCGGTAATCGACTTCGGCCGGAAGCTTCGGCAGACCGAGCCGCACGTCCGGAGGAATCCTGTAGAGCGGCAGCATCGTGTAGGTCTCGTTCACGGTCGGGTGGAGACCAGGGGGCACCGGGACACCGCCGTTAAGAGCGATCAGGAACCGCTCCCCATCGAGCTCGCCAATCGAGTCCGCCAGCATCCAGCGAAATAACGTGGCGATCTCCGGTGAGAACATTTCGCCCTGTTGCGCGTAACGGCGAGCGCTTCGCACGGCGGACGCGAGATATTGGCGCGTGAGAAGCTTCGACAGCGGATCAGTGCCCGTCGTCGTGGCGGGCGGAGGTGCCAGCCGGCGGTGCAGCGCCGCATAGCTCTCTACCCGCTCGTGAAACACCTGCAGTGCCGCGTCCGCATCGAACACTGCGTACTGCGCGCGGGCAGGCGGCACGGCTGATAAGGAAGCCACCGCAATGACCCCGCCCGCAAGAGCTCGTAGCATTAGCGATTGACGTTTCATCGCACACCCCCTCGTTTCCGACTTGTCACGAGCGCCGCTTGGCCTTCTCGTCGAAGTGGAACCACAGACTCACCGTCAGTTCGAACGGCGTCGGCGTGCCGTTCAATTTCAAAGGCTCGTACTCCCACTGCTCGACCGCCGCGATAGCCGCCTTGGCGAGCAGCGCATGGCCACGCAGGACCTTCAAGCTCTGGATCCGACCGTGTTCGTCGACGATCGCATCGAGAATCACGATGCCGTCGATCGCTGCTGCCTGCGCGATGGCCGGATAGATTGGCTCCACGCGCTTGATCAGCGCCGGTGCTGACAACTGCCCCCCGATGCGTACGGGGCCTTGCGGGACGGGCGCCGGCGGCGGCGGTGGCGGTCCTTCGACCAGTGCGGGGACCGATCCGACGATGCCGCTCACGATGCCCCCTTCAACGCCTCCGGGAACGCCCGCTTCCGCGATCGCAGCGCCGGTCGGCTCCGGTTGAATCTCGAGAGGGGCTTCGATCGGGGCGGCGAAAGCGTTGGCGGGCGGTGGCGTCGGTTGCGCCGCGCGAGCCGTCTGCACGGGTGGCGGCGGCGGAGGGGGTGGCGCCACCGCCGGGATGTCCGCCACAAACGCGAACATGTCCGGAACCGGGGGCAGCTCGCGCGACGCGACGACAAATGACATCAACGCGATGACGGCAAGCGCGGTTCCCTGGATGGTCGAGGACACCAGGATTGGAATGGCGGGTGTGCTCGGCACGTGCTGCACCTTTCCGGTAAATAGGTCGAACATGGCGTCTTGACCTCCGCGTTGTGCTGCTAGATGGCAACCGATGTGCCGTAACGCAAACCGCAGGTTTCGAGCCAATTTACGGAGTGTTCTGAAGCGAGTGGCCTGGCGACCGTCAGCGAGAACCAGAAAAATTACGCGGTGGCGCGAAGTCTTCGGCGATGCGAGCAAATCCCAAATCCCAAGTCTCGAAGCCACATCGCACATTCACATGGGTGCGGCCTTGCATTGAGAACATTTGTCAGGAGGTGCGTCATGGCCGCCGATTCCAAGGACGCGGTTGCGCATGTTCAATTCGTGGATGGCTATCGCTTTACTGCAACGTTCCCCGATGTCATCGGCGCGACGCCGATCACGCTTGATCAGCCCGCACCGCTCGGTACAGGTACCGGTCCCACACCGATCAATTTGCTGGCGGCCGCGGTTGGCGGGTGTCTTTCCGCAAGCCTGACGCTCTGCCTGAACAAGGCGCATCTCGAGCCCGATGCGGTGAACGCCCACGTTATCGCCCACATGGGCCGAAACGCGGATGGGCGGCTGCGTGTCGAGGCGATCGATGTCGACTTGACGCCGTGTTTTCCCGGAACAGACAGCGGCCGGTTCGAACGCTGCAAGGCGCTCTACGAGGATTTCTGCACCGTCGCCGAGAGCGTTCGGCATGGAATCCCAATCAACGTGCACCTCGCACGGTGCGGCGAGGACCTGAAGCGCTGCGCCTAGGTGACGCAGGAAGAACTAGGCGACCTTTCGCTGGCCATCGGCGGCGGTGCGACGCGCGCGAGCCGCGCGTCTGTCGCCGGGCTCGGGAAGCTGCAGAATCAGATAGAAGACACCGACGAACAGCAACAGGTTGAAGAAGACACTCATCGCATCACCTCGTCATCATCTGTGATTGCTGATTTGTGATTAGCGATGCGCGATTTGCGAACGCGTCGTGCACATTCAAATCGCACATCACACATGGGTCTTCGCGTCGTCCCGTGTCATGAGCAGCAGAATCGCTGCAGCCACGAGCGGTGCCAGCGTGACGAAGAACCACGCCGCCAGCGCGCTCGCATACAGGGCGCCATTGCGGCCGCCAAGCGCATCGGCGGGCGAGAACATGCCGAACATCCAGAGCAGCTGAATCAGGGTCAGGATGGCGGCGACGGCGGCGACTGCTCCTGTAACCAGGCGATCGGACATGGCAACCTCGCTCGCTTGAGTGGAAAAGTTTGAAAAGTGGAAAGGTCAGTTGAAAGTGCGTCAGCCCTTTGGGTCGGCTTTCAGCGAACCCTCCCACTTTTCGTCTTCGGGACGGACGAGAGGCACGACTGATGCCATGTGCCGGCGACCGCTATTTCCCGCAATATCTCCGCAGAATCGAGACTGGCGATCATCGTCCGCGGTGAGCGCGCGGGGAGAAATTCGCGGACGCAATGTTTTTTTCCCCGGGGGCCACGGGATCCGCGCGATTTACATCATTTGAACGGGGGATGAGGAGCGGCACCGGATTCGCACATGGTCAGAGCGAGCCTCGGAGGGCTCGACAGATGCGACGCCCCGAACGATTGATCTTCGTTACCGCAGCATTCGCTGCATTACTCGCGCTGCCAGCATGCGCGACCATGAACGTAAGCTCCCATATCGAGCGGGGCGTCGATTTCGCCCAGTTCCGGACCTGGGATTTCGGTCCGGCCGACGCGCTGCCGACGGGAGACCCACGACTCGATAACAACCCGTTCTTCAAGGACTATCTCGAAGGCGCGGTTGGCAAGGCGCTCGAAGTCCGGCACTTCACCCGTGTGATGTCGGGCGCACCCGATGTGCTCGTCCACTACCACGCGAACATCAGCAAGACCTTCGACGTGAACGGCGTGGACAACAGAAACGGCTACTGCTACGACAACTGCGAACCGGTGATCATCGAGTACGAGCAAGGGACGATCGTGCTCGACGTCGTCGACACCCATACGAACCGCGTCGTCTGGCGCGGGTGGGCGCAGGAGAGCATCGACGGGATCATTGACAATCAGGAGCTGCTGAGAAAGGAAGTGAACAAAGCGGTGACGCGGATGATGGAACTGTTTCCGCGGCACCTGTAGAAAGTCATGAACTCACCGATCACCACGATGCCGTCGGCGGAGGCGCTTCCGCTTCATTCGCTCATCATGCCTCCTACCGGCGGCATCGCCAGCCGCGTTCTCGCCCGTACCCCTGGCGGTAACCTCACGCTGTTTGCTTTCGACGCCGGACAGGAACTCGAGGAACACAGCGCGCCGTTCGATGCGCTCGTGATGGTCCTCGAAGGAGCGGTGGACCTTACGATCGGCGATGGGCGCGTACATGCAACGCCAGGAACAATCGTCAGGATGCCCGGTAACGTTCCGCACGCCGTGGAAGCGCCCGAGCCCGCGCGGATGCTCTTGTTCATGCTCCGCATCCCCTAAGGACGGGGTTGCACCGGCGAAGCGATCCCGTTAGTGTGCGCCAAGCCATCATGTCTATCGTCCGACGTGAACATGCCAGGGCCACCCTCTCGGGTGTGGTGGCCGCCGCCCTACTTGCGGCTCTCATCGTCTTCGGTTCGCGCAATCTCGATCATTTCGATGCAGCGCTCGTCGGCTACACGTTCGCGACGCTGTTTGCGACGTTCGGGATTACGTACCGTTACGCGATGTGGCTGCAGCGGCCGCCGACGCGGATGTACTGGCGGCGGGGCTGGCAGGTGTTCTTCACGGGACGGTTCTTCGGCCGCAATCTGCTCGAATTCGTTCGCCGTTTCGCGCTTCAGTTCGCAGCAAACCGGTTCATCTTCCGGCGAGGCAACCTGCGTGGCGTGGCGCACTGGCTGATCATGTGGGGCTGCCTCATTGCTGCAGCAATCACCTTCCCGCTCGTCTGGGGATGGATTCATTTCGCGACAGTGCCCGGCAACCTGGACGAGTACCGTGCCTACGTGTTCGGCTATGCGGTCTATGACTTCCCCATCGAATCATGGACGGCGTTCATCGTGTTCCACGGCCTGGTCTGGGCGTCATTCCTCGTTATCGCCGGCGTCATGCTCGCATTTCGGCGACGCATGATCGACCACGGCGCCGTTGCGGTGCAGCTGTTCGAACAGGACATCCTTCCACTCGCGCTGCTGTTTGCCATCAGCATCACGGGTCTCATGCTCACGGCAAGCTACACATGGATGAACGGGTACGCCTACGACTTCCTGGCTATCCTCCACGCCGCGGCGGTCATCTTCACGCTGTTGTATCTGCCGTTCGGCAAACTCTTCCACGTCTTTCAACGGCCGGCGCAACTGGGCGTGAGCTTCTACAAGGATGCGGGCAGCCGCGGCGAGCAGGCGCAATGCGGACGATGTGGCCAACCCTACGCGCCCGCGTCGATGGTGCGCGATCTCACGACGGTCGAACGCGAGCTTGGGTTCGCCTACGAAATCACTGACACCACGGCCGTCGAGCACTACCAGCAGATTTGCCCGCGCTGCCGTCGCGCGCTGCTCGGTCTAGCGCAAAGCTCCTTGTGGGATTCCGGTAGTTGACACGACATGGCTGCTATTCCTGTCGATGACCTGAAGATCACCGAGCGCTTCGGCCCGCACCGGTCGGCGATGACAGGCCTGCGCCTGTCGACCAGTGTTGAGCCCGAGCGGCTGGTGAAGACGCATTGCTGCTTCTGCGGCCAGCAGTGTGGGATTCAACTGAAGGTCCGGGACAACGAGGTCATCGGCTTCGAGCCGTGGGACGACTTTCCGTTCAACCGCGGGATGCTGTGTCCGAAGGGCGTCAAGCGGTACCTGCAGGGATCGCATCCGGATCGTCTGCTGACGGCGCTGCGACGCGATCCGACATCGCCGCACGGATTCGCGCCGATGCCGTATGCGGAAGCGATCGCCAGAACCGCGGCGGAAATCAGCCGCATCCAGCAGACGTATGGGCCCGAGTCGGTTGCGCTGCTCGGCGGCGCGAGCCTGACCACGGAGAAGACGTACCTGCTCGGCAAGTTCGCCCGCGTGTGCCTCAAGACGCCGTACATCGATTACAACGGGCGGCTCTGCATGGTGAGCGCCGGCGCTGCGAACAAGAAGGCGTTCGGCATCGATCGCACGACGAACCCCTGGTCCGACATGGTCGGTACCGACGTGATCTGGGTAGCTGGATCGAACGTTGCCGAATGCTCGCCGATCACGACGAACTATCTATGGCAGGCACGCGAACAGGGCGCAAGAATCATCGTGCAGGATCCACGGATTACCCCGGTTGCCCGTACGTGCGACCTGTACCTGCCGGTGAAGCCGGGGCGCGATGCGGCGCTCTTTGCCGGCGTGCTCAATCTGATGATCGAGCATGACTGGATCGATCGCGAGTTCATCGACACCCACACGGTGGGATTCGATGTCGTGGCTCGTTACTGTGCGGAGTGGACGCCGTCGCGAACCGCGGAGGTGAGCGGCGTCCCCGAGCGATCGATCCGGCAGGCTGCCGAGTGGTGGGGCACCGCGAAAACGAGCTTCCTCTTCCATGCGCGCGGCATCGAACATCACTCCAACGGCGTTCAGAATGCGCTGGGCACGATCAATCTCGTGCTCGCCAGCGGCCGGATCGGCAAACCGAAGAGTGGCTACGGCACGATCGTCGGTCAGGCCAATGGCCAGGGCGGCCGCGAACATGGGCAGAAATGCGATCAGCTTCCTGGCTGGCGCGACATCAGCAATCCCGAACATCGCAGGTACATTGCTGGGGTCTGGGGGATCGACGAAGCCGACCTTCCGGGGCCAGGCGTCGACGCCTACGAGCTGTTCCGAAAGATCGACCGTGGTGAAATCAAGGCGCTGCTGTCGATCTGCTTCAACCCGAAGGTGTCACTGCCCGACAACACCTTCATCACCCGCTGTCTCGAACGGTTGGAGTTCTTCGCGGCGATCGATTTCTTTCTCAACGACACTGCGCGTCACGCGGACATCGTCTTGCCCGGCAGCCTGCATGAAGAAGATGAAGGCACCGTCACACAAGTCGAATGCCGCGTGATCAAGATCAACAAGGCTGTGGAGTGCCCCGGCGAGGCGCGGCAGGACTGGCGCATCATTCAGGATCTCGCGGACGCGGTCGGTCGTCCTCGTGGCTTCACATTCAACAGCCCGCGCGAGATCTTCGACGAGCTGCGCATCGCCAGCAAGGGAGGTGTGGCGGACTACTCGGGCATTACCTACGAAAAGATCGAGCGCCAGATGGGCGTCTTCTGGCCCTGCTACAGCGAGGATCCGAAAACAGGCGCGCCCGTTGACCATCCAGGCACGCCGCGGCTTTTCGAGCGCGGAAGCTACAACCCCATCGCGAAAGGCAATGGGCCGTTTTACTTCCCGGACGGCAAGGCGCGATTCAACGTCGCTGACTACCGTCCGCCGATCGACGATGCCAGCGAGGAGTACCCGCTGTTTTTGACAACGGGACGTGTGGTCAGTCAGTTCCTGTCGGGAACCCAGACGCGCCGCATCGGGCCTCTCGTCAATCAATATCCCGAGCCGCGCATCGAGATGCATCCTCGTCTCGCCGCCAGGCTGGGAATTCAGGACGGGGAGTGGGCTGTCGCCGAGACACGCCGTGGCGCAATCACGCTCCGCGCGATGGTGGTGACCACGATCCGGCCGGACACCATCTTCATCCCGTATCACTGGCCTGGCGAGAAGAGCCCAAACCGGTTGACGGTCGCCGCGCAGGATCCGATCAGCAAGATTCCGCAGTACAAAGTCTGCGGCTGCCGCGTTCACAAGACCGCCGAACCGCCGCCGTACGCGGCGGTCCTCGAGCCCCAGCAGTAGCGCGATGCCGAAGCCGGAATATCTTCACTTCTTCATCGACCCGAATCGGTGCATCGGCTGCCAGGCCTGCGTGCAGGCCTGCACCGAGTGCGACACGCATCGCGGCGAGTCGATGATTCATCTGGAATTCGTCGAGCGCGCTCGCAGCACGCAGACGGTTCCCGTCGTGTGCATGCACTGCGAGCAGCCGACGTGCGCCGAGGTGTGTCCCGCCGATGCCATCAAGCGGAGCAGTGACGGCGTCGTCCAGTCGGCGCGCAAGTCACGCTGCATCGCGTGCGGCAACTGCGTCGTCGCGTGCCCGTTCGGCGTGCCGGAGCTCTATGACGACCGCCAGATCATGATGAAGTGCGACATGTGCTACGACCGCTCGAGCGTCGGCAAGAAGCCGATGTGCGCAACGGTCTGCCCGAGCCAGGCGTTGTTCTTCGGCACGCGCGAGCAGATCGAGCAGCTGCGTCCGTTGTCGATGCCCGTCAACCGCTTTCAGTTCGGCGCGCAGGTCGTCTCAACGCGCGTGTTCATGATGGTGCCGGCGGCGCTCGCCTCACGCGAGCCACTGGTGGACGTCACCGCCGCGATGACTGAACAGCCGCACGAACGATCGCTGATGCTGAGAACGGTCCCGTCCGCCGCCACTGACGCCGATCCGTTTGCCGGGGTCACCGTATAGGAGACGTATGTCTGAACCCGATCCGCCCCCTGCTTCGGATGCCGAGGACCCTCGTGCGCCCCTCGATGTGCGAATCGACTCGCCGGGACGAGAAGGACTGACGGGTACGGCTCCCGCCAGCCTGTACCGCAGGCTTCGCGATGCCGAAGAGATCACGCTGGCACCGAACGGTCGGCCTATGGCCGAGCAGCCGGCCTGGCGAACCGACTTCCCCATCGACTGGCCGCAGGACGAGTACGTCGAGCGTCGTGACTTCATGAAGTTCATGGTGCTCGTCAGTCTCTCGCTCACCGTCGGCCAGTTGTGGATTGCGGCGCAGAACTGGTGGCGCCGACAGCGCGGCGAGCCGCCTATTGCGAGGGTCGCGTCGATTGACGACGTCCCGGTCGGCGGAGCGTTGGTGTTCGCGTATCCCGGGCCGGCAGACGATTGTCTACTCGTTCGTCCGACGGCAGAGACGTTGGTGGCGTACTCGCAGAAGTGCACGCACCTGTCGTGCGCGGTGCGGCCGCGCGCGAGCGAGGGGTTGATTGCCTGCCCCTGTCACGATGGGTATTTCGAGTTGATGACCGGCCGGCCGGTGGCCGGTCCCCCTCGTCGTCCCCTCCCGCGCATTCGTCTCGACGTGCGCGGTACTCAGATTTATGCGACGGGCGTCGAGCTGAGGACTGCGTGAGCGTGGAGACCACTCGTCGGCCGTTCACCCGGAGGCAGCGCATCACAATCCTCTCCGGCATGCTGGCGTTCGTCATTATGCTCGTGGTGCTGCAGCTCTGGCTGCTCTCCGCAACCATGAACGCCTATCTCGGGGGTGACGACCGTGTTGTCTGGCCGGCGGCGGCGGCCAGCATCGTGTGCTTTCTGCTGAACGCCGGACTGCTGCGATACCTGTACTTCATCGATCGCGCCCGGCGATGATCAGGGACTTGGGACTGGGGACTAGGGACTCGCGATCCGACGCTGGTGAGCCTTCTACATCCCCAGTCCCTAATCCCCAGCCCCCAGTCCCTGCGCTTGCCACAATGCACCCTGCATCGTTCGCCATGGTGATGGCGACAGGGATCGTCTCGATCGCGTGTCAGCTGCTCGGACTGCCGGCGGTCGCGTTCGCGCTGTTCGTGGTAAACGGCGCTCTCTACATCACGTTGTGGATCCTCACGATCACGCGCGCGGTTCGGTATCGTGCCCGTCTGCTGGCGGATGTTTCGCATCACGGACGTGCGGTCGGGTTTTTCACGATCGTTGCGGCCACATCGGTCATTGGCAGCGAGGCGGTCCTGGTCGCGGGCGAGTGGCAGATCGCGGTCGTGCTCTGGATCGCCGGCATCACTTTATGGGCAGTTGTGACCTACACGGTGTTCACCGCGCTGACCATCGGCGCGAACAAACCGTCAATCGCGGAAGGAATTAACGGCGGCTGGCTCCTGCCGGTGGTCGCCGCGCAATCGGTCGCCGTGCTTGGAGCACAGCTTGCGAACGGGTTCGGGTCACATGCTTCGATGGTGCTCGTCTTCTGTCTCGACATGTGGCTCGGCGGCGGGATGCTCTACATCTGGATCATCTCGTTGATCTTCTACCGGTACACGTTCTTCGCGATGAGTCCCTCCGACCTTGCACCGCCGTACTGGATCAACATGGGCGCGGTCGCGATCTCGACGCTCGCGGGCACCCTGCTCGTTTCCGCGGCGCCCCTCTCGCCCCTGGTGGGTGAACTGCTGCCATTCATCAAAGGCCTCACCCTGCTGTTCTGGGCGACGGCGACGTGGTGGATTCCGATGCTCGTCATCCTTGGCGCGTGGCGACACGTGTATCGACGTTTTCCGCTGCGCTACGACCCACTGTACTGGGGCGCCGTGTTCCCGCTGGGGATGTACACGGTCTGCACATTCCGTGTTGCGAACATGATCGGCGAGCCGGCGCTGCTCGTCGTCCCGCGCGTGTTCCTGTGGCTGGCGCTTGCAGCGTGGACCCTCACATTCGCCGGGCTGGTTGGCGGTCTGGTGAAAAAATCCTGAGCGCTGCGAATTCTTTCTCAGCTCGTCGGACATCCTCGTCGAGAAATCACCGCCATCCAGCCGGATCGAAACGTGCACTGGCCGGCGCCATGCCGATACATGGCCTGCTCCCCGTCGTCGCCGCCGCCGCGATCGCCACCGGATGCACTGGCGTCCTCGGCGCAACCGAGGCTTTCATGGGAGGTCCGTTCAAGGCAGCCGGCCTTCCTCCGATGAAGGGTCAGATTGCGACGTGCACCGGACCGCGAGAGAAGACATTCAGCCTCGAGGCACGCGAGGAAACGGTGGATCTTGGAATGGGCATCAAGCTCGCCGCCTGGACCTACAACGGCGGGCTGCCCGGACCGGTCCTCGAAGCGTGCGAAGGCGACATCGTCACGATTGTCGTGACGAATCACGCGGAGGCGTTTCACGGCCTCGACTCGCACGCGTTTCGCTCCGACACGATGCACTTCGGGCCCGTCGAACCCGGGAAGGCGATGCGAATTCAGAAGACCGTCGATACGCCAGGGGTTTTCATGTATCACTGCGCCGTCGGCCCGTCCACCGACTATCACGTGAAGAGCGGCCTCGCCGGGCCGATGATTGTTTATCCGCGGAACCGGCTGCTCCGCCGCGCCCGGGAACTGGTAGTTGTCGAAACAGCGGTGTACGGCGAGCGCGATGCCTCAGGAGAGATTCCGGGCACCGACCCGGAGCTCGCGAGAAAAAATGATCCGTCGATCATGATGTTCAACGGTCGTCTGTCGCACGAGCCGCTGACCGTCGAAGCAGGCGATCTCGTTCGCGCGTATGTCGTCAACGTCGGCCCCGGGACATCGGCCATTCACGTGATGGGAACCATTCTCGATACCGTCACCGACGGCGCGTCGGTGATGCGTAACGTGCAGACCTACGGAGTGCCGGCCGGAAGCGGTGCGATCGTCGAATTCAGGATCCCGGAGGCCGGAATGTACGGCCTGGTCGATCATGACCGTCTCGCCTATCTGCCTTACGGCATGGTGATTCCATTCGTGACGGTCGGGCATGACCAGAACGGGACGAAATAGGTCGGCGCACCCGTTATAAGAGGAAACAGCGATGTCTGCCAAAGCACGTACGTCATTCTCATCGGTCGTCCTGCTGACGACAGCGGCGTTGATCGTCGCGCTTCTCGCCAGAGCAGAGGGTCAGACGCAGCAGACCAAACAGGTGATGCAACAGAAACTCGCGCAGTCGCAGCAGTTGCTCGGCGCGGTTGTCACCAGCAACTGGGCAGCGCTCACGCAGCGCACGCAGGCGCTTGAATCGTTGACCCGTCAGCCTGGATGGCAGTTCCTGGAGACACCGGAGTACCGCACCTACACGACTGCATTCGAGAAAGCGACGCAGGCGTTAGCCGCCGCGGCGCAACAGCGGGATCAGCGCACGGCAGCGACCGCCTATAGCCAGCTGGTCAACAGCTGTGTCGAATGCCATCGGTATGTCGCGCGCGCACGCATTGCCGCTGACACGCTTCCGCTCCCCCAGTCAGCGGTGTTCCGTTAGCTTCGTCTGCCGGCGGCCCCGTTCAGGCCGCGGCTACTTCGCGTGCGCGTGAATGTAGTTGAGCGCAAAGGGCCGGAACCGGTCGTTGAGACCCAGCGCGTTGGCCTCGGTGAGCGCCCGCTGTTCGTCCCAGCCGTCCGCCAGTACCCGCTTCACCATCCACAGTGATGCCGCGCGGCCGCCGGCAGCGCAATGCACGTATGCAGGTTGATTGGCCGGCGCCGTGACCGCCGCAATGAAGTTGTCGATCAAATGCACGTCAGGGTTCTGCGCATCGAATGGCAGGTGCACGTAGTTCATTCCCGCCGCCTTCACCGCTGCGCCTTCTTCTTCAACCATCGCGCCCTGCTCGCTCGCCAGACGCAGGTTGATCACCGACTTGAACCCCATCTTGGCGACCTCACGGATCGCTTCCGGTTTGGTCGCGCCGCCACAGGCAATCGTTGTTTCAACCTGTGCGAACGTCGAGATCCCTGCAATCTCCTTCTTCGTCACCTGCTGCGCAAAGGCAGACGCAGTGGCGAGCAGCACCGCAACGACCAACGTCGTAAGCTTCATGAGACTCCTTAATGCGTTAACGCGTAGAGGAGAACATCAATACCAACGGAATAGGCATCGGGCGAGAAACGAAGGAAGTACTCGCGCTCCTCTCCTTCGCGCTCCCAGCCGTCCGGGATGTCATCGTCATGAACCATCACGACCATGATGCGTCCCTTGTTGTCCACGACGGCGCGCGCGCTCTGGTTGCCCGGGGCCAGACCCCGCTCGGTCACGCCGCCGCCCGTTCGCCGCCACGACTGGATCGACGACATCTGCGGAAGATGCTTGAGCTCGAACTGGGTGTGCCAGATCGGATGGTCCATCGGCAGGTCGATGATCGGATATTTGTCGTGCGGCAGGACGCGGCCAATCTGGTCGTCGAACTGTTCCTTCGCGAGCGGTCCCCAATAGTCCGACACGAACGCGAACCCTCCCTTGAGGAAGTACTCGCGCAGCTGCTTCACTTCTTGATCGTTGAAGAGCGCGGTTCCTGCGTCTTCGAACAGGACGAACGGACATTGGAACAGCGCCTGGTCGGTGATCCGGACGACGACATATTCCGGGTCCGTGTGGTTCGGCTGTCGAGTGACGCGCGTGCGCGTCAGCTCCGACACGCGGACGCTGAAGTTGATATCAGCACCCGGATAGTCCGTGTCCCACCCGCGTTTCTCGCGCCTGTTGCTGGTGAACATGACGCGGCACAAGTTGAACGCGCCCTTGAACGTATTCGCAGTCGGCCATCGCGGCGGCGTATAGCCGTAGTAGCCGCTGAAGATCTGCTGCGCGTAGCCGATGCCGAGGCCGAGGATCAGCAGCGCAACGACGAGGACTGACGTCGAGACACGCCGCATGGCGGTTCCTATGGTAATTCCGACGACACCTTGACTGCCACACTGGGCGGGAGCACACTCACACCCGCC
The DNA here is from genome assembly GCA_035764385.1 of Vicinamibacterales bacterium. Classification (GTDB taxonomy): domain Bacteria; phylum Acidobacteriota; class Vicinamibacteria; order Vicinamibacterales; family UBA2999; genus Gp6-AA40. Next base: position 4,218 of record DASTZI010000349.1, on the reverse strand, counting down.
CGCCTCCGCGCGAGGATTCCCTGAGCGCTTCGGCGGGGCAGGCCCGTATCCGCGCGCGATGCATTGCACGCGAGGCCGGGCAGCTGGAGGACGTAATGAAGACGACACGCCTGATCGTCTTGCTCGGCTTGGTTCTGGCGCTGTCCATCTCGTTGACGACGATCCGTGCCCAGCAGGGCGGCGGGGCGGTCGCCATCGACGGGGACGACATTGGTGGCGTCGTGACCGGCGGTCGCGGGCCAGAGGCTGGTGCCTGGGTGATCGCGGAAACACGTGACCTACCGACGCGGCTGATCAAAATCGTCGTGACCAACGATCAGGGACGGTATCTGCTGCCCGATCTGCCGAAGGCCAACTATGACGTCTGGGTGCGCGGCTACGGGCTGGTCGATTCACCGAAGGTGAAGGCGGCGCCGGGCAAAATGCTGAACCTCACCGCCGTGACGGCGCCGAATCCGACTGCGGCCGCTCAGTACTACCCAGCGCAGTACTGGTGGGCAATGATGCAACTGCCGCCCAAGAGCGACTTCCCCGGGACCGGACCGTCCGGCAACGGCATCGCTCCCAACATCAAGAGTCAAGGCGAATGGGTGCGCAACATCGTGACGACCGATGCCTGCACGGCCTGCCATCAGATCGGCGGCAAGGCGACGCGCGAAGTTCCGAAAGGGCTCGGCGCGTTCGAGGATTCGGCGTCCGCATGGGATCGCCGCATTCAGTCCGGCCAGGCTGGCGGGGCCATGAGCGCCCGCTTCACGCAAGTCGGCCGCGCGCGTGCGCTCGCGATGTATGCGGACTGGACCGATCGGGTCGCCCGCGGCGAGCTGCCGCAGGTGGCGCCTCCGCGTCCGCAGGGCAAGGAACGCAACGTCGTCATCACGATGTGGGACTACGGCACAGAGAAGACCTATCTCCACGACGAAATCGCGAGCGATAAGCGGAACCCGACCGTCAATGCGAACGGTCCGATCTACGGCGCCACGGAGGAGAGCACGCAGTTCATTCCGGTGGTGAATCCGGCGCAGAACAGCGCCACGCAGGTCGCGCTCGTCGTCCGCGACCCGAAAACGCCAAGCGCGGCGGATCAGCCGCCGGCTGCGTCCTCGGTGTACTGGGGCGATGAGGCAATCTGGAACAGTCAGTCGCTCGCGCACAGCTTCGCGATGGACAAACAGGCGCGCGTATGGGTGGCCGCACGTATCAGGCCGAGCGAGACCGCGGCGTTCTGCCGTGAAGGGTCGAACCACCCGTCAGCGAAGGTCGCCCCCATCGCGCAGAGCAATCGACAGGTGCAGATGTGGGATCCGAAAACCAAGAAGATGACGACGATCGACACCTGCTTCGGAACGCATCACCTGAACTTCGACGACAACGACAAGCTGTGGTTCACCGGCAGCGGAGCGCAGATCGCCTGGTTTGACACGCGCATCTGGGACAAGACGCACGACGAGGCGCAGGCACAGGGCTGGTCGCCGTTCGTGCTCGACACCAACGGCAACGGAAAGCGCGATGCGTTTGTCGGGATCAACGATCCAATCGATCCGTCCAAGGACAAGCGTATTCAGGGCGGCTTCTACGGCGTGGCGCCGAGTCCACTGGATGGATCGGTGTGGGGCTCCGTGCTTGGGATGCCCGGCGCGATCATTCGCGTCGTCCCGGGTGCCGATCCCACGAACACCGCGCTCTCTGAGTACTACGAAGTACCGTGGAACAATTCGAAGGCGATGGCGCAAGGCTTTGCGCCGCGCGGCATGGACGTCGATTCCAACGGCGTCGTCTGGACAGTACTGTCGAGCGGTCAGCTTGCGAGCTTCGACCGTCGCAAGTGCAAGGGGCCGCTGAATGGCCCGCAGGCCACAGGCCAGCACTGCGTCGAGGGGTGGTCGCTCTATGCGCTACCCGGTCCGAACTTCAAGGGGGCCGTCGATCAGGCAAGTGCGGACTCGGCGTACTACGACTTCGTCGATCGATTCGACATGCTCGGGCTCGGCAAGAACGTGCCGCTGGCGACAGGCAACGAATCCGAGGCGCTGCTCGCGCTGGTCGATGGCAAGTTCATGACGCTGCGCATTCCGTATCCGATGGGGTACTACGGAAAGGGTTTCGACGGGCGCATCGACGATCCGAACGGTGGCTGGAAAGGTAAGGCGGTCTACAGCACGTTCGCGACCCGCGCGCCGTTCCACATGGAAGGCGGCAAGGGGACGACGGCCAAAGTCATCAAGTTCCAGGTCAGGCCGGACCCGCTGTCGAAGTAAATCCCAAATCCCAAATCCCAAGACCCAAATCCCAACGTCTTTCGGGGCGTTGGGATTTTTTTTGGATGTGGATTTGGATTTGGAGTTTGGGATTTGGGGATTTGAATTTACTACCGCCCGCGAATGCGCGGCGGCGCAATGTCGGGGTCGTTGTAGTTGATGTTGTTGTACCGAATGCGCGTCCCTTTTTCATCTAGCCAGCTCAGTGACTGTTGGAAGATCGTGGGCGGCGGATAATTTTTCGGGACGTTCGCTTCGAGGATGATCAGTCGATTGTCGTGCATGTAGATTGAGGCGAAAATGCGCGACTGATCCTTGTTGTCCGTGAGCTGCAGTTCCTGCCCCGACACCAGATCCGCGAAGTTGGCCATCACGTTGACGACCTTCACGTCTCGCTGCAAGAACCTGTTCGCCGCGTAGACGACGGCGCCCCTCACGTCGTTCTTCCAGTAGCCGAGCCCCCAGTCATGAATCCCCTGGCACGTCTCGGCGCCGGGGGTGCACGAGATCGAGCGCTCCGACAGCAGTCGCTCGATCGGGTTGTAGTCCACGACGGTTATCGAATACTTCCCCGAGCCCTGCGTGCCACTGTAAACGCGCGCTGGAAGAATGGCGCCGAACTGCGACGTCCACGTCGTTTCGGTGATCGTCGGCTTTCCCGGGAAGTTGCAGCTGAAACGCTCATCGGGGCTGATGAACTCGTCCCAGTCCTGCGCGGCGACCGGTGTCAACATGCCGAGGATGAGCACGGCGGAAGCGAGCGGGATCGAGCGCATCTATTGAACCCTCGTCTTCAGCGTGTTGCTGTCGTTCTTCTGGGTGTCGCTCGCGCGCACCTCGAGATCGCACGCGGCAGCGGCTGGCCTGGGAATGGACGCGCTGACCGTCGCGCCCATCGCTCTTCCCCTCACAACGCCCACGGTCGGTTCGCCGCCGCAGGCGATGGTGAACCAGACGTACGGGAGGTTTCCAAGGTCGGCGCTCTGGTCCGTTGCACCGAATTGCACGTCGACGCGCTGCGGCGTCGCTGACGCCACCTTCAAGTCAGCAATCGCCGGGACGTGATTCGGGATGAGGAGCGTCGCGGCCGTCGTACGGCCGGTCGGCAACAGCAGAACGAGCGACCGTGGACCGGGCGCGGCATCCGGTGCCACGTTGAGCGTCACGTCCCACCAGGCTACGTTCTGCGACAACTCCGATCTTTTCAGATTGCTCACGCCGGCGACGGTTACCCCGGCGGCGGGCGACACTTCGGCGCCCTGGAACATCTCGCGGCTCGGAATCGCGACGTGGACCACTGTTGTCTGACCCCGAACGAGCTGCTTTGGAAGCGCGATTTCGATGGCGGGTTGCTGCTGCGCGTAAGCCGTCCGCGCGAGCAGAAGGCCGGCGACAAGCGTGAATCCGACGACGAGCGAACGCAGAGGTCCGGGGCGCATCGGCGCGCAGAATCTATCACGACTCGGGTTCGCGCAGCACCTCTGGCGTCCCGGCGCGCCGCGCCGATAAAAAGGTCGTGCAACCCATGCTGCTCCTGGCCACTTTGCTGCTCAGCGTCGGCCTGAGCCTCGCGATTTCACGCATCTTCCTCGGATGCGTCTTCCACGTGATGACGCATGGGGGGCTGCCGGCCTTTCACTGGCGTCCGGTCATCTTCATCACGGCGCTGTTCTGGATGTGGTACCTGACCCCGGCGATCGCGGCCAGCCATGCCGCGACCCGCGTCATCCAATTGCTGCTCCATTAAGCGCTGAAATGCGCTAGCCTGTGCAGCCATGTCAGGCACAGGTAGGGTCGTTCTCACCGCAGTCCTGCTGGTCGTCCTCGCGGTCGTAACCAACCATTCGGCCGCCAGCTTCGAACCGCCCGAATGGGCATATCCATCGACACCTCGCGACTTCAAACCTGATCCCGACGACGGCAAGCCAAAACGTCTCGCCGCCAGCGCGAAAACTTACAC
>DASTZI010000348.1:0-37722 GCA_035764385.1 Vicinamibacterales bacterium | reverse complement strand
ATTGAACGTGGAGAGCTACTGCCTCGCGCTTTCGAAGGTGTACACCTTCGGGCCGACATTCCGGGCCGAGAACAGCAACACGTCGCGGCACCTGGCCGAATTCTGGATGATTGAGCCGGAAATCGCGTTCGCCAACCTGGGGGATAACGCCGACCTCGCCGAATCGTTCCTCAAGTACATCTTCAGCGCTTTGCTGAATGAGCGGGGCGACGATCTGAAGTTCTTTACCGAACGGGTTGATAAGGACAGCGTGGCGCGTCTGGAAAGGTTCGTCGCGTCCCCGTTCGAACGCATGTCGTACACCGATGCGATTGCGGCCCTCGAACAGAGCGGCAAGAAATTCGAGTTCCCGGTGCACTGGGGGATCGATCTGCAATCGGAGCACGAGCGGTGGCTGACCGAGGAGCATGTCAAGGCGCCGGTCGTCGTCATGAACTACCCCAAGGACATCAAAGCCTTCTACATGCGCATGAACGACGACGGGAAGACCGTGGCGGCGATGGACGTGCTGGCGCCCGGCATCGGCGAGATAATCGGCGGCTCACAGCGCGAGGAGCGCCTGGACTGTCTGGACCGGCGGCTTGCCGAACTGCAACTCGATCCGCATCACTACTGGTGGTACCGGGATCTCCGCCGCTACGGCACCGTGCCGCACGCAGGATTCGGCCTCGGCCTCGAGCGCACGATCATCTATGCGACGGGGATGGCGAATATTCGCGACGTGATTCCGTTCCCGCGAACCCCTGGAAATGCGGCCTTCTAGGAAATCCCAAATCCCAAATCCCAAGCTCCAAATCCCAACGAGGTAGGGTTGCGCTTGGGGTTTGGGGTTTGGGTTTTGGGATTTCCTAGAAGGCGACGAACATATGTTCGAGGCGTTCGCGAGCCTTCACCGTCCGCTTCAGGACCTCGATCGGATCGCCGGTGTTGGCCACCTCGAACATCAGCACGCCGTCGTAGCCGATCTTCTGGGTTTCCATCATCGCGGCGTCCCAGTCGATCCGACCCGCAAACGGCACACGATGATCGTCGCTTCGCCCGTCGTTGTCGTGCACGTGCGTCGTCCACAGATGGCCGCTGACCGTCTCGATCGCGTCGCTCAGATCACCCATGAGATTCGCGTGCCCATAATCGAGGCAGATGCCGACGTCGAGCCCTTCGAGTTCGTCCTCGATCAAGTGGCAGATCGCCGCGGCACTCGATAGCGAATTCGGCATCACCTCGAGCGCGACGCGAACGTTCACCTCAGCGGCAAGCGCGGCGATTTCCTCTACGCTGCGGCGTGCGGCGTCGTGCTGATTGTCGCCCCCCGGCGTCTGCTGACCGTCCGGAATGCCGAGATGCAGCACGAGGTACTGGAATGGGACGGTCCTGGCCACGTTCAGCGTCGCGGCGATTTCGGCGATCGCCGCTTTGCGGCGGGTATCGTCGCCCGCGGCAATGGAGAACGACCCAACCCATTTCCCGGCTCGGATTGCCTCGACAATCGGCGCATGCATCGAATGAAACGACAGCCGGAGGTCCGACAGCCATTCGGCTAAGTCCGCCGCGGCGCGCGGATCGCGGTAATCGAAATGTGCTCGAGTCGCGAAGACTTCGACGGCTTCGAATCCGTGACCGGCGATATCGGCCAGATGCTCGCGGGTCAGCCGGCTTTCGTGGAAGAGATGTGTGGAGACGCCGAAGCGACGTTCAGACAACCACCAATTCTAACGTGGCGGGTCCGCGTCGCGGTGGCTATCGCAATTGTTCCAGATGCTCCGACAGGAGTTCCCGCAGTCGCGCGAACCGGGGGTAGCGCACCAGGTTGCCGCGCGCGAAGGTCAGCGTCCGGGGAATGTACTGAATGTAAACCGTGTTTTGACGTGAGGTTGTCTGAAACCCAAACGTGCCGAGCGCCTTCAGGTTTCGCTGCAGCGCCATCAGGTCGAAGCGGCGCCTGAACTCCGCTGGATCCGACCGGGCGGGCAGCCGGCCATCGCGAAGCGCAAGGAAGAACGCCATCAGCGCATCGACCTGCGCCTCGGTGAAGTCGACGTACGAGTCTCGCAGCAATGACACGAGGTCGTAGGTGTCCGGCCCCATGCGCGCATCCTGGAAGTCGATGATGTACAAGCTGCCGCCGTGCAGCATCAGGTTGCGGCTGTGATAGTCGCGGTGGCAGAGGACGCGCGGCTCGCCGGCAAGTTCTCCCGCAATCGACGCGTACTCGGCCGCCAGGGCCTCACGGGCAGCCGCCGTGATCTGTGCGCCGCGATACGCTTCCAGAAAATGCTTCGTGAAGAACTGCAGCTCCCAGGTCAGCTTTTCGACGTCGAACGCGATGCCGTATGGGAGGTACGAGGGCGATGCGAGCTCCGCACCGCGACGCTGCAGCGTGTCGATGAAGGTCACGGCCTGACGGTAGAGCGCCGCATGCTGCGCCGGAGAAGCCGCACCCAGGTGCGCCTGCAGCGTGACATCGCCAAGATCCTCGAGCGCGATGATGCCGAGCTCGTTCGAGTGGCCAAGAATGCGCGGCACCGGCACCGGCATCTGGCTGAGGAGCTTCGCCACGTTCACAAACGGAAGCGCCTCGAATTCGATGGGTCCGGGATGGACGGCGAGTACCTCCGGCGCTTCGTCGCGTACGAGGATTCGGAAGTAGCGGCGGTCCGACGCATCGCCCGTCAGCGGGACGACCTTGGCGCCGCGCGCGTTTGGCTTCGACGTCAGGTAGGCGTCGATTCGCGCACGGGCGTCGTCAGCGGAGCGGCGATCCATCGATTGATGTGATAGCGAGGTCGTCGACACGCTGTTCATTGGCGGCTCGATCTCCGTTTGCATGACGAATGATCATGTTCTCCCATGATCCGCGAGGCACGCGCACTCCATCGGTCACGATGCATCGCCGCAGCCGAGCTTCGGGATCAATCTGCACATCGTCCCACACGATGGCATCTTCCACACGGGAGCCTGGCGACCAAAGCCGGGAGCCGGCAGGTTCTGTCGCGCGAAAGCGCATGCAGGTATCGAAATAATCCCGCGGCGTGCCGATATCGAAGAACTCGGCATCGGTGATGAACGCGCGAATGCTGCCTGGTCTCGTAGCGATCAACGCCGGGTACACGTCCTTCACAGACTCCGCTGGCATGTTATCGGGCAGCGAGACGAATGCTGCACCCTCGACGACCTGCACGCCGATGAAGTGAAAAGACGGCTCGGTTGAACCTGCTCTGGTGAACCCCGTAACGGTGCCGCGGTCGTCAGCCACCACACCGCCGTACTTCGCAGGTTCTGTGTTCGGGATGACAGCCATCGTGACGAGCGCACCTGATCTGTCGTGTGCGTCAACGAGACGTCCCACGTCGACGTTGGTGAGCGTGTCGCCGTTGACGATGAGAAAGGTGGGACTGGCCAGGAGGGGCAGTGCATGCCTCGGCCCGCCGGCGGAGCCGAGCACAGGCATTTCCCAGGAGTAACGGACGCGCACCTGTTCCGCGGCGCCATCGCCGACGATCCGCGTGATGGTGTGCGGTAGATGGTGAAGGTTCAGCACCGCGTCGGCGACGCCGTGTCCCGCCAGCCATCGCAGGATGCGCTGGATGATCGCCAGTTCGCCGATGGGAAGCGCCGCTTTGGCTCGAACAAACGAAAGAGGACGGAGGCGGGTCGCCAGACCCGCGGTCAGCACGAGCGCTGGGATCATTCCTCGCTGAAGACCATGTTCGTGCCCGTCAGGCCGAACTCCTCGCGATGCTTGACGAACAGGGCGCGATAGGAATCGAGCAGGAAATCGGAGGGTGCTCGCCCGAGCGCCTTGGCGATTGCCAGGATGCCCTCTTCGCCTCCCTCGATCTCCACGAAGGTTCCGACCGGAGTTTCGTCGATGGCGATCGTCACGTCTTCCGCCGCGTACTCCTCGCGGTACTTCTCGTACCGAAACCAGACGTGCAAGCCGACTTCCTCGAGCACGCGCTGCACGACCTCACCGTCGCCAATCACGGTTTCGTACTCGTCCCGCACTTTCATCGATCCGGGAAGCACTGGGCCTTTGAAGGTGAGGAGGCTCTTGCCCGATTCGGTCCTGATGCGCAGCACGCACCGGCGATGGCGGAGCGATTCATCTTCCGTGTCGAGCAGCGCGTCTTCCTGCAGCCGCCGTGAACGGAGCGGCGTTGCGCCTGTTGCCAGGATCGCGCTGCGCGCTTCTTCTGGGGTGGCGAACCGGAGTTTGACTTCCCGCTCGATCATCAGCGTCACGTCGGCGCCTCCAAGGAGGAAGAGGCGTCGGTTGTATCACAAAAAATAAAAGGCCCAGGGCTCAGGGCTCAAGGTTCATGCAAAATCGCTGAACCTCGAACCCGGCCCTAAGCCTTAAGTCTGAAGCCGGTAGCCCCTTGAGCCCGGAGCCTGGGGGCTACTCCTTCGTGACGACGACCGCCGTGTCCTGCCCGCCGCGCAGGATGCGGAGGATGATCGTGCCGCCGGCCGGCACGCGCGCCAGCTCACGGCTCGCGTCCGCGACGCTGCCGATGTTCGCGCGGCCGACGCGCGTGATGACGTCGCCTTCCATGAGGCCCGCCTTCGCCGCAGGGCTTCCCTGATCGACGTCGACGACCACCGCACCGCGCGTGTCTGCGTCGAGCCGCAGGCGACGGGCGACGTCAGGCGTGATGTTGCTCAGCGACATGCCGAAACCGCTGCTCGCTTCTTGCTGCGGATTCGTATCGCGTCCACCGCGGCCGTTGCCGAGCGCCTGCTGTTCAGCATCGAGATCCAGCTCGCCGACTCTGACGTTCAGCGTCTTCTCTTCCTTGTCGCGGATCACCCTCACCGGCACCGTCGTGTTCGGAGGCGTCGCGATGACCATCGACACCAGCGCGTCGCGGTCCTTCACGGGCTTCCCGTTGAACTGCACGATCACGTCACCCGGTTCGAGGCCCGCCTTCGCGGACGGCCCGTTCGGGACGACGGAGGCGACCAGTGCGCCCTGACGGTTCTTGAGACCGAGCGTGTCGAGCGCGTTCTGCGGAATCACGCCAATCTGCACGCCGATCATGCCGCGTGTGATCTTGCCGCTGCGCAGCTGCGGCAGCAGCTCGCGGACGGTGTTGATCGGAATCGCGAAGCCGATGCCGATGTTGCCGGCCTGCCGCGCGTCGGTGTAGATGGCCGAGTTAATCCCGATCACCTCGCCACGGATGTTCAGCAGCGGCCCACCGGAGTTGCCCGGATTGATGGCCGCATCGGTCTGCAGCACCTGCGTGCTCCGTCCCTCGGTCGTCGGGAACGGACGCTCGAGTGCGCTAATGACGCCGACGCTCACGGTGTGCGCCAGGCCGAACGGATTGCCGATGGCCATCACCCAGTCGCCGGGCTGCATCTGGCTCGAGTCACCGAATTTGATTTCTGGCAGTGTGTGATCCGGCTTTTCGGTGAGCTGAATGAGCGCGCTGTCGGTCAGCGGATCGCGTCCGACGACCTTTGCGGCATACTCCTGATCCGAGTCCTCACCGTAGAGCGAGACCTCGATCTTCGTGGCGCCGTCAACGACGTGGTTGTTCGTCAGGATGAGACCGGACTTGTCGATGATGAAGCCCGTCCCTGCTGCCTGCACGACCTGATCGCGCTGCGGGCGCTGCCGCTCCGGCGCCTGACCACCGCCGCCTCCGCCTCCGAAGAAGCGGTTGAACAGGTCGTCACTACCGCCGCCGCCACCGCCGCCGCCGAAGAACTCACTCAAGTCCTGCGTGCGCTGGCGCGACTCGGTTCGGATGTTCACGACGGCCGGGGTAACGGCCTTGGCCACGTCGCGAAACGTTGTCGCCGAAATCGAGCCGGTGATCGGCGCGCCATTGAACGGCGGGGCCGTGCCGACGGCCTGGGCAGCTGACTGAGGCGTCAGGTCCAGACGCGAGGCGATGACCATCCCGACTGCAAGCGATGCAGTAGCGATGAGCAATGCGTAAAAGAAAGTGGTTTTGCGATTGGACATCTCTGAATCCTCGTTAATGCTGCTTCCCAGCCCTTGGACGTATTGTCTCCCGCCGGGTCTGTCTTTACGAATCTACGAAGTTACTTTTGACGAAATTGTGAAAACTTGTGTTTGGATGCCTCATATGCCCAGCACCAGCAGCGACATTTGCCGCGGCCCGCTGACGACGGCATCGCGTTCCCGCCGGAATACGTTGATTTCCGTGCGTACCCCAAAAGTGTCGAAATAAAGGCCGGGCTCGATGGTGAAACCGGTGCCCGGCAGAATTCGTCGGTCGTCGTGGGTTTCGTAATCGTCCAGATGGACGCCGTTTCCATGCACCGTTTCGCCGAGGCTATGCCCCGTCCGGTGAAGAATGTGAGCGTCATATCCAGACAACTCGAGCACGTTTCGCGCCGCCCGGTCGACCTCCCACCCGTGCAGCTCTCGTCCTGTCATGGCCGACTCTTCAACCAGCGCCAACGCCGCATCACGGGCACGAACAATCGCGTCGAATGCGCGAGCAGCCTCGTCGGCAACGCGGGCTCCCGTGAAGCCAACCCAAGTGATGTCAGCAAACACTGCGCCTGGCTCGCGCACCTTGCCCCAAAGGTCCAGCAGCAGGACCTGATCCGGTACGATGACCGCCGACTTCTCACGTAACGGCAGATAGTGCGGGTTGCCGGCATTTGACCCGAGCGCCACGTCAGGCGCCGAGTCGCTGGTGAGGCCCTCATCTTCGAACCACTGCACCATCTGCTGCTGCAGGTCGTACTCGGTGATGCGCGTGCCCTGCTGAAGCGCGACGCGCACCGTGTCGAACGCGCGATCTTTGATGCGATAGAGCGCATCGGACGCGCGCATGTGCTGCGCGTACTGCGCAGGCGTCCACGTCGCCTCGAACCGTTGGACGAGATCTCCGGACGACACGATCTCGACGCCCCGTGCGCGGATCAGTTCCGCCGTGCCTGCATCAACGCGCGAGAGATACGGAATCGCACCCTGGGGCGAATACTCCATCGCGACGCGGCGCACTCCGCGCAGGAGGCGTTCCAGACCCGAGGCCAGCTGCTCGCGACCCGCGTAGGTCTGCTTCTCGCCGGGAAGTCCATCGAGGTTGTGGCGCTCAATCGCATGCACGAGGGCACGCGGCGATCCGGAAGCGGGGATCAGGTAGTACCAGCGGCGGGTCGTCATGTGAGAGCCGTTGGAGAGGCCCGCCAGCCGCGCGGCGATCGGGTTCGACCCGTTGAAGTCGTAGAGGAGCCACCCATCGAGGCCATCGGCGCGGAGGTTCTCCTGCACGGCGGCCACGTCAAGCGGCATAACGTCTGAGTATACGGCGATCATTCAGGGTGCAGGTGGCAGGGGAAGGGCAAGCCCCCTGCCACCTCGTATCGGTATGACGCACGTACCTGTTCAATAGTCGGCTCGCCCACCACGCTCGCGAGGTGTGACCGCGGGCGAAGGTGGGAGGCATAATTGCGCCTATGAAACGCCAGCTTTTGTGCGGTCTGATTGCGGCGTCCCTCGGCTCTGTCGCCCTAGCCCAGCAGGCCCCGGCTCCGGCCCCTTCGACGGAAACAGCGCAACCGCCGCTGACGTTCCGCGTCGAGGCCAACTTTGTCGAAGTCGACGCGTTCGTCAGCGACGCGACGGGCAAAGCGGTCACCGATCTGCGGGCCAGTGACTTTCAGGTGCTCGAGGACGGGAAGTCCCAGATGGTCAGCGCGTTCGCATTCGTCAACATGCCGATCGCACGCGCGGAGCGGCCGTTGTTCACGCCGACCGCGATCGAACCCGATGTGGACACCAACGTCGGGATGGATGGCCGCATCTATTTGTTCGTCCTCGACGATATGCACGTCGACCTGACGCGAGGCCCGCGCGTGAAAGAAGCGCTGCACCGCTTCTTCGAGCGCAGCTTTGGCGCCAACGACATGGCGGCCGTCGTCTACACCAGCGGGCGCACCGTGGATGGTCAGGAGTTCACGAACAACCCGCGTCTGCTTTTGGCGGCGGTCGACAAATTCATGGGACGGAAGCTGCGGTCGCCGACGCTCGATCGTCTTGACGAATACAACCGTCAGCGCGCGGCGGGCACACGCAACGCCGGCGATCCGGTCAACGACCCGGCGGCGTTTGAGCGCGCCTACAACGCACGCGGCATGTTGGAGTCGCTGCGCAAGCTATCGGACTTCATGGCCGGGTTGCACGGCCGGCGGAAAGCGCTCGTCCTTGTGAGCGAAGGAATCGACTACGACATTTACAATCTCTTCGGCAACAATTCCGCCGCGTCCGACATCATCACTTACACACGCGACGCGATTGCCGCCGCCACGCGCGGCAACGTGAGCATCTACTCGGTTGATCCGCGCGGGCTGATGACGCCGGGCAGCGAACTGATCGAAACCTCCGCCGTCGCGTCGGATGAACCAAACCTCGGACTCGGCGTGCAGTCCTCGATGGACGAATTGCGGCTATCGCAGGACAGCCTGCGTGAGCTGTCCGATGAAACCGGCGGCTTCGCGTTCGTGAACCGCAACAACGTCGACGAGGCATTCGATCGCATCGTCGCCGAGAACAGCAGTTATTACGTCCTTGGCTACTACGCGCCGAACGACCGGCGCGACGGACGGTTTCGCAAAATTGAGGTGCGCGTGACACGGCCGGGTATCACCGTCCGCGCACGGCGTGGGTACGTGGCACCGCGCGGGCGCCCCGCCGCCGCGACGAACGCGTCGAACAATCCACTCGACACGGCGCTGAAAGCGGCGATCGAGAGTCCGCTGCCGACCTTCGGCATTCCGATGCGGCTGTTTGCGGCGCCGTACAAGGGCACGGCGCCGAATGCCACCGTGGCGATCGCCACCGAACTGAATATCAACGCGCTGAAGTTCACGGAGAAGAACGGCACCTATAACAACGCAGTGACCGTGGTGACGTTTGTGTCCGACGCGGACGGCAAGACGCGCGTGAACGAAAAGGCGACGGTGGATCTCACGCTGATGCCGATGACATACGCCCGCGCGCGTGAGCGGGGTTTCCGCATCACGACGGCGATCAATCTGCCTCCGGGCCGTTATCAGCTGCGCATCTCGGCCGCCGATGCCGCCGGCGTTGCGGGAAGCGTCGGACGGACCCTCGTCGTGCCGGATTTCTACAAGGCGCCGCTCGTGATGAGCGGCCTAACCGTATTGTCCGCGTCGGGTCTGCTCGCGCCGACAGCAAAGGTGAAGGACGACCCGATCGGCCTGCTGTTGATGCGGCCGCCAACCACTGCCCGCGAATTCACGCGCGACGATCAGCTCGTCCTGTTCGCCGAGCTGTACGAGAACCAGCAGAACGCGCAACCGCACATGATCGACCTCACGACTGAAGTCCGGGCCGACGGGGGGCGCGTGGTGTTCAACAACACGGAACAGCGTTCGTCGACGGAACTACAGGCTGGAGAACCATCACCCGCCGCGCGCGGCAGGGCGACCGGCGGGTACGGCTACACCGCGCAGATTGCGTTGAAGGACTTCGCGCCAGGTTTATATGTGGTGCATGTCGAAGGGAAGCGGCGCGACGGCAACGTCCCTGCCGTCGCGCGCGATGTGCAAATCAGAATTCGGTAGGCGTGAGCTGTTTAGAACTTCGCGACGACCTGCGGCTTCACGCCGCCGTTGGACTGCTCGAACTTGTACTGACTCCGCGCCATCTTCGGGTTGACGGGCGAGCGCAGCTGCACGTCGATGACCTCACCGGGCATCAGCGGCTTGCGATACCGGAACTCATCACCGCTGACCGGGTTCCCATCCTTGTCGTACCAGAACTCGCTGATCTTGAGGCCCGCAATCGAGTTGGTTGCCGACGGGTTCTTCACCTTGAAGGTGGTCACCACTTCTTCGTTCAGCCGCTTGGTGACGGGCTTGGTCATGTTGACCGGTGCCTCGCCACGGATTGGCGCGACGAACTTCGCCGGCGCCGCTGGTGCGCTCTGGGCCGGCGCAGCCGGCTTGGCCTGGGCCGCGAGCGTGCCGGTCGCAAACAGAACAGCGGCACCCAGTGCCAGCAGCGTCTGATATTTCATGTTCATGGTTGATCTCCCTGGCAAACGACGGCGCAATCCACAGTAACCGACCGCCCTGATGCGCTGAGAAGCGCATTATATGCTCACATTTCGCCGTTCCAATCCTCGGGCTCCGGGTTGGCCGCATGGAAGATTTCCAGGTGCCATTTGCCGCCACCCCACGGTTCGATGACTTCGGTGGCAACCACGTCCACGAGGATTTCCGCGAAGGTGCGTCCCTCGGGATCTCCTTCGAGGTGGTAGGCCGGCTCCTCCCACCCGAAATTCGGGTAGAGCACCATCGTCAGGAACAAATCGTAGCCGTCGTCGACGACGATGATCTGGCCGCAGGGGCGCTTGATGGTCGAGTGATAGACGAGGTATTTCTCCGCGCTGTGCGCGCGGATGTAGCGCTTCAGCGCGAACTCGCGCGCGACGATCTCTTCGACCGCGATCTTCTTTTCCCAGCAGTCACGGCAATAGCGCTCCTCGCCGCGCGGTTCCGACACCTCTTTCGCGCCGCAGAGCGCGCATTTGGTTTTTGCTAGGTTCGACTTGCGGGTGGCCACGTTGGAATTATAAGGGGACAGAGTCAGGTGATGCGTCGACTCACGTGTGGCGCTTCTGAGTGAGTCGCCACCTCACCAGACTCTGTCCCCACATTCCGTCGAATTAGGCGCGAATCACCCCAGGACTGGAGGATGCGGCGTAATTCGGGAAGATGCGTGACAACCCGTCACGCGAAACGCCCATATGACGGGCGACGATGTCAGTAAACACGTCGCGGAAATCGGTGGTGACGGCAAGGTCGCGCCCTTCGAACCGATGTCCTTCCCCGAGTCCGGGCCACCGGCCGTGCACGCCGCCGCGGACGTTGCCTCCGATCACCATCATCGCGTTGCCGTGGCCGTGGTCCGTTCCCCGATTGCCATTTTCCGCAGCGGCGCGTCCGAACTCGGACATTGTCACGATCACGGTATCGGCCATTCGGTCGTCGAGGTCGGTCGCGAGCGCAGCAAGTCCGCGCGAGAACTCACCGAGACGCGTCGCGATCTGTCCGGTCACCGACCCTTCGTTCACGTGGTGATCCCAGTTCCCAAGCTCGGTGAAGGCGACCTCGAGCCCGACGTCGGCTTTGGCAAGCCGCGCGATCTCGGCGAGTGCCTTGCCAAACGCGGTTGGCGGGTAGTCGGCACCCGCCGCCGGGCGATACGGCATCGCGGCGGCCTGATGCAGCGTGCGCATCGCGGCGAATGCGTCGTTGCCGGCCGCACGCATGAGCGGGTCGGATGCGTTCTCGTATTCGCCTTCGAACGCGGCACTCGCGCCACGCACGCCGAATTCGTCAACACTGCCAATGGCGAGCGCGGATGCCCGTCCTTCAAGCGACCGTGGCATCGTCCGCGCGAGCGCAACGCCTCGAAGCGGATTGCGTTCTTCGGATGAGACCTGAAGGTAGCGATTGAGCCAGCCATCGCGCGTGGCTTTCAGGCCTGGTGTAGCCGACTCCATATAGTCCTGCGCGTCGAAATGCGATCGCGTGTTATCCGGCGATCCGCATGCGTGGACGATGGCCAGCGAGTGGTTGTCCCACAGGGGCTTGAGCGCTGCCATCGATGGGTGAAGGCCGAAGAACCCGTCGAGGTCGATCGCGGATCCCATCGGCTCGCCGCCCGGACGCGGAATCGCGATCGTGGGCCGGAGGCGGTAATAGTCCGGTTCGCCGTGCGGAACGATCATGTTGAGGCCGTCGACCGCGCCACGCTGGAAGATCGCGATCAAGAGCTTGCGGCGTGCGCCGACGGCTGCCGCCGCGCGGCCGAGGAACGACGGCGCAAAGCCGAGCGACAGCATGGCCATCGCGCCCGATTTCAAAAAGACCCTGCGATTCATAACACCTCGTCGGTTCAGAAGCGTTGGAACTCCGGCGATCCAAGTCGCAGCGCCAGATCATTTGGCGGATTGCCGGGCAGCGTGACTCCCGGCATGTTGCCCGACGCGAGGCGTGTCGCAAAGTTCATGCGGCTGACGAGTCCGCCCGCAGAGATCCACGCGTCCGCGGTGTTGTGGTAGCCGGTCGGGGGCTGGCACATGTACAGCGGCTGACCCATCTGCTGCAGGGTCTGGACGAGCGCGCGTGTATCGCTGACGGTCGCTCCCGTCGTTCGCATCGTGCTGACGACAAGCGTGAACGGCGTCTTGAACTTGGCGTCGCGTACCGTTTCCGCCTGGAACTCCGGTGAGGTCACGATTGTCCTCACCACCTCGCGCAGGTCGCCGTTGGTCGTGCGGAACCGCGCCGCGGCACGATCGACGAGCGCCGCCGGCGGTTCGTCGGCGACGAGCCGCTGCGCGAGCTGATACGCGATGTGATGTGCCGTCGCCGGATGCGCCGCGAGAATGTCGAGGGCCGTTTCGCCATCCTCGATGCCGCCACCGGCCTTGATCTTGTGGCCGAGCACGATTTTCTCGCCCGTGTCATGGACCGCTGCGACGAATCGGAACGTGCCGCCGCGATCGATGGTCCATCCGGTAAACGCCCGCGCGACCTCGATGACGTCCTTCTGTGTGTAGCCGCCCTCGACGCCAAGCGTGTGCAATTCGAGCAGCTCGCGTCCGTAGTTTTCGTTGAGTCCCCGTGTCCTTTTCTTCCCGTTCTGCGCGTTCGCCTGCGCACGTTTCGGCGGAGGGGGGAAGCCAAAGCGCCGGCGGGGGCCGGGTCGTCGAATGGTTCGTTGCTGACGCACGACTGCGGCGCTGCGTTCCGCCGCGTTTGGATCGGCGCTGAGCCAGTTATCGAGATAGAAGAGCATCGCCGGGCTCTTCGCGTCAGCTTCGAGCAGATCGCGGAAGCGATCGAACACGTGCGGCCGGATTGCCTCCCGTTCGTACTGAGCGAGGTATTCAGCGGTCCGACCCTTGCCCGCGTAGACGTTGAAGTGGTTGAACCAGAAGTCGACCAGCACTTCCTGCAGCTGCCGCTCGCTGTAGGTCGCGCGAAGGATCTTCTCGCCCGCCAGCGACTGGATCTGTTGCCGGGCGAAGCGGCGGAGTTCCTGCGGGTCCGCGGAAGCCGGCGGCGGTTCGAGCGCGGGCAGCAGCCCCGTTATCGCGGCATCGTCGATGCGCTCGGGATGGAGCTGCTGATCGATCCACGCTGCGAGCCCTATCGCACGCACCTTCTCGACGTCTCCGGGCCGCGGACCGAACGTCAGGCGGTTGAGGACGTGGGTGATGGTGGCTTCGTCCGGGATTCGGGATTCGGGATTCGGGATTTGGGATTCGGTCACATCGGCGGTCAGCTCAACGGCCGAGATCAGCGCGATAACGAGCGCAACGGAAAAACCCGAAAAGACCCGTTGTTTCATGGCTACGGGGTTGGACGGAGGTACAGCGCAGGGAGTTGTCGCCGCGTCCGCGACGCCATTTCACCGGTGGCGTCGCGGAACCCGGCCCACCTACGGAAACTGCTACTTGGTAACTGCCTCCCGCATGGCCGGCACGTACATGTCGCGGACGTATTCCTTCACCATCCGCCGCGCGCTGAACCGGGGCAGTACTGTGCGGATCGACTGCTTCACAAGCTGCAGCCAACGCTTCGGCATGCCCTCGTGGTCGCGCTCGTAGAACGCTGGAACGACCTGCTCCTCGAGGATCGCGTAGAGCGCCTGCGCATCGGCCCAGTCCTGCGCGCCGTGATCGCCAGGGTCCGCCTTTCCCTCGATCAGCCAGCCGTTGTCACCCGTGAATCCTTCGGCCCACCAACCATCGCCGATCGACAGGTGCGGCGTGCCGTTGATTGCCGCCTTCATGCCGCTCGTGCCGCTCGCCTCGAGCGGCTTGCGCGGATTGTTCAGCCAGACGTCACACCCCTGGACGAGGAAGTGCGCGACGTGGAGGTCGTAATCGTCCACGAATGCGATGCGGCCGCCGAACTTTGGATCGAGCGCACTCTTGTACACGCGCTGCAGATGGTGCTTGCCCACTTCGTCGGCCGGATGGGCCTTGCCGGCGAAGACGATCTGCACCGGGCGACCTCTGGCGTTCAGAATCCTCGCGAGCCGATCGGGATCCGAGAAGATCAACTCCGGCCGCTTGTAGCTGGTGAAGCGCCGCGCGAACCCGATCGTCAGCGTGTTCTGATCGAACATCGTGCCCGCGGCGACGACGCGCGAGGCGGCGCCTTGCGCGCTCCAGCGCGCCCGTGCTCGCTCGCGAAGAAAGTTGAACAGGTACGAGCGGAGCTGCTGACGTGCCGCCCACAACTTCTCGTCGGGTATGGCTGTTATCCGTTCGACAAAGTCTGGATCGTCGTGGCGTTCGAGCCAGTCAGGGCCGAGCCATTCGTCGAACAGCCGTTCCATTTCCGCCGAGATCCACGTCGGCACGTGAACGCCGTTGGTGATAAACCTGACCGGAATCGCATCGTACGGCGTCCCCGGCCAGATCGAGTGCCACATCTGCTTGGTGACTTCGCCGTGCAGCTTGCTGACGGCATTGATCGCACTCGAGGCACGCAGCGCGAGCGCCGTCATGTTGAACATGGGTCCGCCGCCGTTGTCGTAATGCCCGAGCGCCAGGAATCGCTCCCGGTGGCTGCCAAGGTCGCCCCATGCGCCGGCGAGGTGCGTCTCGACGAGGTGGAACGGGAACGCGTCGTGCCCCGCGGCGACCGGCGTGTGCGTGGTGAAGACCGTCGTCCGGCGTACTTCCTCCAGCGCCGAATCGAAGCTCCAGCCCTTTTCGCACAGATCGCGAATCCGCTGAAGCACCACAAACGCGGCGTGACCTTCGTTGAGATGGTAGACGGCCGGGTCGGACCCCATCGCCTTCAGCGCGCGTACGCCGCCGATGCCAAGGACGATTTCCTGCTGGACGCGCGTCTCGCGATCGCCGCCGTAGAGGCGGGCGGAAAGTTCACGGTCCCATGGCGCGTTCTCCTCGAGATCCGTATCGAGGAGATACAGCTTCACGCGCCCCAGGCGCACACGCCATACAGCGACCAGTACGGTGCGGTTCCCCAGCGGAACGGCGGTGATGCACGGTTTGCCGTCGGCCGTGATGGCGGGCTCGATCGGCGCGTCAGCCCAGTTCAGCTTCTCGTACACCTCCTCCTGCCAGCCGTCGAACGTCACGCTCTGACGGAAGTACCCCTGCGGATACATGAAGCCGACGCCGATCAGCGGCACGCCCAGGTCGCTCGCTTCCTTGCAGTGGTCGCCGGCCAGCACGCCGAGACCACCCGCATAGATCGGTAGCGATTGATGCAGCGCGAACTCGGCGGAGAAATAGGCGATCGAGCGCGAGCCGATCTCGGGAAAGTGACCTTCGATCCAGGTGTTGTGCGCGGCGCGGGCCGCATCGAGACGTGCCAGCGCAGTGTCGTAACCGGCGAGCCATTCCGGGTCGTGCAGCGCGCGATCGAGTGCCTCGGGCGACAGCAGTTGCAGCATCCGCACGGAGTTATGTGCGGTCAGCCGCCATAACGGGTAATCAAGATGGCGAAAAACGTTTCGTGCGTCGGTCGTCCAGCTCCACCACAGGTCGTAGGCGAGCTCCTTCAGACGCGAGACGCGATCAGGAAGTTGAATCATCGGGAACTATAAAAATATCAGGGATCAGGTAACAGGCTTCACGCATGCCTGACACCTCCCGCCTGATGCCTCCCGACACCTGATACCCGATACCTGATACCTCTCGTTGGGTGTATGCTGGACGAGCATGGCCCGTAATTCGAGACCGACCGCGGCGAAGCGTGAGCGCGAGAAAGGCCTGATCGAGCGGCGCGAGCAGAAAGCGGCGCGTCGGCGGGCCGAAAAAGAGCGTAAGGCTGCGTCGCCCCGCACAGCGGACGGCGTGGATCCCGACATTGCCGGCATCAAGGCTGGTCCGCAACCTCTTGCGGAATGGCAGATCGAAGAAGACTCGTAAGCTCCGCTACGACGCCCGCCGCCTGACCGCCTCGTGTTCCGCGACGACATCGTCGCCGAGCTGATCCCGAAGCCACAGTTTTTCTATCGTTGGATACGTCGCGGCGATCGGCATCGCCAGGAGCGCGCCGACAACCCCGCCAAGCTCTGCCCCGATGGCAAACGCTACAAGTATGGCGACGTTGCTCAAGCGCAATCGTCCACCATAAATCCTGGGGCCGATGAAGTAGTTTTCCAGGAAGTGATACCCGGCGTAGATTGGAATCATCAACAGCGACAGCGTGATTGACTTGGTCGCGGCCATGACCATGGCCGGTGCGCAGGCGATGAAAAAGCCGACGATCGGGATGAAATCGCAGACAAACGCCAATACTGCGAGGATGAGTGCCGCGGGCACACCGAGTACCGCCAGCCACGTAAAGGTGTAGAGGCCCGCGAGGACCGACGTGGTGAAGTTCGCCACGATATATGCCGATGAGACCTCGTGCGCCTCGGACGCCGTCCGGTCGAACCGGGGACGTAGCTCCGCCGGCACGAAGCCGCGGACCCATCGATAGGTCTGCCTGGCTTCGATGAGTAGATAAAGCACGAGGATCGACGCCAGCACGAACGTTGCGATCGCGCCGAGCACGGAGCGTCCCAGCGTAAACGCGTAACTCGCAATCGTCGACGTGTTGAGCCCGGTGGATCGCTGAAGCACCATGGCCACGGGGGTCGGCAGCCGATCCGCTATCTGCTGTTCGATGATCTGCAGATGTTCACCGAGCTCTTGGGCCTGTCCGTTGATTGATTGCCACGTGGCGGCGAAGAAAACCACGATGGCGCCGGCCATGAGGAAGACGACGAGGGCTGCGGCCGCCGAGCGCGGCCATCGGCGGCGTTCCAGCCACGCCACCGCTGGCTGCAGACCGACGGCGACGATGATTGCGATCAGGATGAGCGTCAGGATGTACCAGATGCGCACCAGCACTGCCACGAGCGCGACCGCAAGGATCACTTTCAGCAGCGTAGTCCACGGAATCTGGAGCGACAGGCGGCGGTCACTCTCAGCCATACGAGCCTATTGTTGAGGGTGCAAGCCGGAGGCCGCGGTCGGGATTTGGGACTCGGGACTCGGGACTCGAAGAACCCCCGGCTCCCGAACTCCGAAGCCCCAATCCCGGCTGTTTCATGTAGATCGTTGATGAACCGGCTTTGCCGCGCGACTCAGGTTGTGTGCGGTATTGACGATCGCGACGTGTGAGAACGCCTGCGGAAAGTTGCCCACCTGACGGCATTTGTGCGTGTCGTACTCTTCCGCCAGCAGGCCGACATCGTTGCGCAGCGCGAGCAACCGCTCGAACAGCCGCCGGGCTTCGTCGATACGCCCGAGCAGCACGTATGCATCGGCCAGCCAGAAGCTGCAGGCCAGGAATACCCCTTCACCAGCGGGCAAGCCGTCATCGGTTTGCTCTGTGTCGTAGCGCATCACAAAGCCGTCTCGCGTCAGGTGCCGTTCGATCGCCTCGATGGTGCCACGCACGCGCGGGTCCGACGCGGGGAGAAAACCGGTTGACGGCATCAGGAGCAGACTCGCGTCGAGCTGTTTCGATCCAAACGCCTGGACGAAGCAGCCGCGCTCCGCATCGAATGCGCGGTTACAGACTTCGGCATGAATCTCGTCCTTGATGGCGCGCCAGTGATCCACCGGACCATCGAGGCCGAACGTGCTGGCTGTCTTGATCGCGCGGTCGAAGGCGACCCACGCCATCACCTTGGAGAAAGTGAATTGTTGCCGCGGGCCGCGAACCTCCCACATGCCTTCGTCGGGATGGTTCCAGATCTGCGCGAGGTGCTTCAGGATCGCTTTCTGAAACGCCCACTCCGATGTATCGACGTCAATGCCTCCGCGCCGCGCCTGGTGGAGTGCATCCATCACCTCGCCGTAGACGTCGATCTGCAGTTGCCCGTACGCCCCATTGCCGACGCGCACGGGCCGCGAGCCTTCATATCCCGGGAGCCAGGTGACGTCCCATTCGCGAAGCTGCCGTTCGCCGGCGACGCCATACATGATTTGCAACTGCGACGGCAGTCCGGCGGCGGCACGCAGCAGCCAATCGCGCCACGACTTCGCCTCCTCGTGGTAGCCGGCATTCATCAACGCGAGGAGGGTGAGCGTGGCATCGCGAAGCCAGCAAAATCGATAGTCCCAGTTTCGGGCCCCTCCAAGTTGCTCGGGAAGCGACATTGTCGGCGCCGCCACAATGCCACCAGTCGGCGAGTATGTGAGCGCCTTCAGCACCATCAACGACCGCTGCACCGCATCGTCCCAATCGCCGTCACCGGCGGCACGCGAGCCCCATTCGTTCCAGAACGCCTCAGTGCTGTCCAACGACGCGATCGGGTCGATCGGCCTCGGGGGCGGGTTGTGTGAGCGACCGTACGTCATTACGAACGGGACAGTCTCACCCTCAGCGACGTCGAACTCGGCGACCGTGGTGAAGTCCTTCCCCTTCAGTGGCACCCGCGTATGCAGGACGACCATGTCGGGGCCGGCAATCGCGCGCCATGTCCGGTCAGCGAGCCGGCTGACCCACGGCACAACCAGGCCGTAGTCGAACCGCAGCACCAGCTCCATCGTCATGTGCACGCGTCCCGAATCGCCGCGAACGAGACGGACAACGTCCGAGTTGTCGCCGCGCGGCGGCATGAAGTCGATCAGCGTGACCGCGCCGTCACTGGTTTCGAACCTGGTTTCAAGAATCAGCGAATGCTTTCGATAATCGCGTGTGGTGAGGCGCACCTCGGCGGCGGGACGCAGGAGCCAGCGCCCATGTTTCGGTGTTCCCAGCAGCGCTGCGAAACAAGCGGGGGAGTCGAACCGCGGCCAGCATAGCCAGTCGATCGATCCCGTGCGGTCGACCAACGCCGCTGTTTCGCAATCACCGATAACCGCGTAATCTTCGATGCGACTCAAACGAGCGTGTCAGCTCTTCGCTTTGGCCTTGGGTTCGACCTTGACGCCGCCGTGGTCCTTGCAGGCGTTGGCTTTGAGCGTCGCCTGATCGGTCGTTCCGTCAACGCAGGTGTATGTACGCTGAACAGCATCCTTCGTTGCGGCAGCGGCCTTCTTCGTTCCCTTGGTTGTTGCTTTAGCCGTCGCCTTGCCGGCGTGCTTGGCGGCATCGACGGTGTCTTTGCCCGCTTCCTTTGTCGCTTGCCCAGCTTTCTTGGTCTCATCGGTTGCACTGGTCTGTGCGAACGAGGCGGAACCTGTCGCACAGAAGGCTGCGATGACGAGTGCCGTGATGAATTGACGCATTGATAGAGTCCCTCCGGGGAGCGTTGTATCAAGGTGTGTTCCAAGAGGGAAATTGCCCAGGAGAGCACCTGTTGAGCTGGTAGACACGATGCACCGATGGCTGATTTGCGTTGCACTTTGTCTGTTGCATGCGAACGTCCTGAGTGCGCAACCCGCAGCGCCACCGCCCACACCTCTGCTCTTCGATCGCTGGATGTCGCCTGGAGCCGGAGCGACGTTCACCAACGGGGTGGCGCGCCTGGTGGCGCAGGGCGAAGACCAGTTCGTGCCGTTACGGCTCTTCAGAGACGAGGGCAAACTGCGGCGTGGCACGAATGCCGGGTATCGGCTGCTGAAGCTCGGACTGTTTGACGACCCTCAAGAGAACTGGCTCCGTGTGGCCAACCACGAGGTGTTCGGTCACGGCGGACGCCTTCGCGAATTGTTCGATGGACAGATCTCATACAGGTTGCCGGCGCCACCCCCCTACGGTCCAGGGGGCGGAGCAACGTTCTTCGAATTCTCGAGGACGCCGACAGTGGAGGAGATTCTCGCGGTCACAGTCGGTGGAATGGAGGCGAACTATGTGATGGCGCGCGCCATCGCTCAGGACGCGCTCACGGAGGGACGCTGGAACTATCGCGATGCCATCCGGTACTACTACAGCGAGTACGACACGATTCGCTACATCCGCAGCGTCCATCCCCTCGAAGAAGAGGGCCACGACGTCGGCGATTTCCTGCGCATCTACAACAACGTTGCGACAAAGGCCGGTGAGAAAACCATCTCTGAGCGACAGCTTCGCCGAAACGTCCTCGCATCGTTCGCCAATCCGCTCATTGCGTATTCCTACTACAGCACATTCATCTCGTACGTATGGCAGGGACGCGCGACCGCACCGGTTCCGATGATCCATTTCGGCGCGACGAGGTATCTGCCGATCGTGCGTTTTCACCTGACCTCCTTCGGCACCGAGTTCGTTCTCGATAACGCGTTTGTGCGGAACGGCCGTTTCATTGACGCGACGATGACCTGGGGTCAGACCGTCGGCGCGCGCACGTGGAGCATTGGTGCCCTGGCGACACGCGTGGCATCCGTGAGGCAGTGGACGATCGGTGGCGAAGGGACGGTCTGGCATCGTCCCGACTGGGGCGGACAGTTCGCCGTGACGACGAGCCGCACGCTCGCGGCGCGTGGTGCGTATTCACTCGCCTTCGTGGCCGAGGGTGGTTTCAAGACCGACGGCTTTGCCGCAGGCGATCGCCTTCACAGGGGCGGGTTTCTTCGGCTTGGCGCCGCATTCACGCCCACGTCGCGCCGATCGCCGTAATCGCCTCCTGTGCCAGCGTCTCGTCCGTCTTCCAGTCGGCACCCGCGACGCCAACGCCGCCGATGCACTCGCCGTTGACGAGTATCGGGCAGCCGCCTTCCATGGCGGTCCAGCGCTCTGGACCGGCCGCGAGCGCGAGGCCCAGCGCGTGAGCCGTGTCGAGAGGCTGTCCCACTGCACCTTGCGACGTCGTCATCCGCCGCGTCGATGCCGCGCAGGCCGCCTTCGTCGTCGCCGAGTGCACCGTATGGAACTTGCCACCTTCCATCCGTTCCAGCAGCATGAGATGCCCTCCGGCATCGACAATGGCGATCGTGACGGAGGCGCCGCGCTCGGCCGCTTTGGCCGTGGCCGCATCAATCATCTTCTTCGCGCCTGCGTTGGTGAGGCGCCGGCTGTCTGCGATGTACATGGCGGATAGAATACGTGGACAGAAGACTTTGCGCCGCGCGCTGCCCATCGGCCTGCTCGCCTTCGCCTTTCGCTTCCTGACGCTCAGCCCGATTGAAAACGATCACTTCGTCATGCTGGCGCGCGCCCAGCAGGTGCTGTTCGGCGACTGGCCGGTCCGTCATTTCGAGGATCCGGGGCAGCCGCTCTTCTACCTGCTGACGAGCGCATTCGCGGCCATGTTCGGTCACGTCCTGGCAACCAACGTGGTGCTGTGCATCACGCTGCAGGCGATCGCCGCGTCATGCACCTACGTACTGGCGCGCCGCGCATCGAACAGCACGGCCGTCGGCGTCGCCGCAGCCATCCTGGTCATCATCAGTTCTCCGCGTCTCTACAACACGACGAAAGTCATTGTTCCGGTGCTCACAATCCTTCTGCAATGGAGGTACGCGGACGCGCCACGACGAGGACGACTGCTGGCGCTCGCTGGCTGGACGGCGGTCGCATTTCTGCTCCGGCATGACTACGTCGTCTACGTCGTCGCATCTACCTTCGTACTGTTCGCCGTACTTCACCGCTCGCGACCACGCGACGCCATTCGAGCGGCAGCGATTTATGCGACTGCCGCGTTGCTGTTCGTGTCTCCGTGGCTCTTGTATGTGCAGTGGAACGAGGGACTTGTTGACTACGCGAGCGCAGCGCTTCGATTCGTGCAATCCGAGGGTCGACGTACTGCAGCGGATGGGCCGCAGCCCCTGTACTACGTGATTGCGCTCATCCCGATTTCGGGATTGGTGCTCGCCATCTGGCTCCGCTCACGTGCGGACGCGGTCGTGATACAGGCCCAACTCGCATCGCTTTCGGTCCTCGTGCTGATGATGAACGCCGTGTTCCTCCGTGACGTCCTCATTGCACGTATTCCTGACGTGATGGCGCCGACGACGGTGCTTGCAGCCGCACTCATCGGACAGGTGTTCACCCATCGCGCGCTTCGCATTGGCGCGTGGCTGACCGCAACGGCCGCGCTGGTACTGGTCACAATCTCGTTGGCCACTGCCGGGTACCGAATACCGACGCCCGCTGCCGTCGTGCGGCAAGCTGGCCGCATTTCCGACCGGCTCGTGAACGCGTCTGCCGAGATCCAGCCGAGCCCGCGGTATCCGGCGCTCGTCAGCTACCTCTCACGGTGCACGCTGCCTGCGCAGCGCGTGTTCGTCAGCGGCTTCGCACCGCAGATTTCATTCCTGGCTCACCGGCCATTTGCCGCGGGCCTTCCGTCCTGGATTCCGGGTTACTACGAAACGCCTGCGGATATCAGACGCGCGCGAGCGCGTCTCGATCGGGAGAACGTTTCAGCGGTCGTGCTGTTAGAGGGGCCCGATGTCTTTGAGAAGTCGTGGCCCGAACTCGCCGCCTGGTTTCGCGACCATCAATTCGAGCGCTACGACTCGGCACGGTTGGGCGAGGCGCTCACCTTGTGGCTGGCGCCGTTGGATCGATCGTCACGCATGGATGTGGAGACGGGCCTGCCATGTCACACAAGTGGTACTCTTGCCGGGTCCGGTGAGCCCTAGTTCCAGCACGGTACCTGCGGCGGATTCTCCGTTTCGCGACCGGGTCGCGCGCGCACGCGCGACGGATCTCGTCGGCCACCCTCTGCTGCTGTTGCTGGCGCTTGCATCGCTGCTGCGCGTGATGCTCGTCGTGCAGGGAGGGCAGCTGTACTGGCCGGACGAACGGCTCTATATCCAGGTGCTGGACGTCTTCGATCTGCACCAGGGGCGTTGGTTCGACATCCTGAAAGCGCTGTTCTCCACCCAGGACCATCTCGGCTTCGCGCTGCTCAGCGCTCCAATCGCCGCAGTGCAGTTGGCGATCGGTCACGCCTTGAGCCGCTCGGGGGACGGGTTGATGCTTCTGCCGGGCATCCTGCTGTCGCAGGCCTCGGTTGTTTCCATCGGGCTCGTCTATGTGATCGCGCGGCGTGCCGGACGCGATCGCGTCGAAGCACTGATCGCTGCCGCCTTGATGGCCTCGGCGACGACGAT
The DNA here is from genome assembly GCA_035764385.1 of Vicinamibacterales bacterium. Taxonomy (GTDB): domain Bacteria; phylum Acidobacteriota; class Vicinamibacteria; order Vicinamibacterales; family UBA2999; genus Gp6-AA40. The sequence goes on along the minus strand of DASTZI010000348.1, from coordinate 14,731 downwards.
GTTCTATTACGCGCGGCACCTGCTGCCGTATGACGCGGCGCTGGCGCTTGGACTCTTCGGGTTGTGGTGCGGGGTCGGCGGTTCGCGGCGCGATTCGCTGATGTGCGGCGCGGCGGCGAGCGCCGCCTTCATCACCTACAACGGCTACTGGCTGCTCGTCGCGACCGTTCTGCTGCTCCACGTCGTCCACGAGGGACGAACAACGATGCGAAGTGCGGCGACGCGGGCGCTGTACGCCGCCGTGGGCTTCCTGATGGTGCCGGCGGCGATCGTGCTCGTCGAGCTGCTGACCGGCGCTCCGCTGCTGTTTTCCGGAATGCGCCGCCTGGCGGGAACGGTGAGTGATGGGTACGCGTCGGAGGGATTCAGCCTTCCGTGGGCGTACTTCTGGCACGCAGAGCACGCGTTGCTGCTTGGCTGGATCGTCGCTGCGTTGTTCGTCGTGGTCGGGCGAACGGGGTGGAATTCACGCCGACAGCACACGGCCGCGATGTGGGTGTTCGCCGCTGTCTTCATCTATCTCGCGCTTGGCTGCTCGTCGGCGATCTTTCACGTGTTCGTGGTCATGGGACGACAAGCGCGGCAGGTGGTGCCGTTTCTCTCCCTGGCGACGGCGGCCGCGGTTGTCGAACTGCTCGAGCGGCGTCGGTGGTCGTCCTGGATGGTCGCCGCGGGTGTGGTGGCGTTGATCGCCCAGAGCGGATGGAATTTCCGCCAGCCGTTGCAGCAGCGATTTCCCCGCGACGTGGTTGCTGAAATCACGACGAAGTACGGCCCGATTGATTTCGAGAACACGATCGAGGGACCGCCGCTGACGCACGAACACGTGGAGTCGCGCTGGGTGCTGCTGAATGCGCAGCACCTGTACAACCCGCGCGCGCCGCGTCCGCCCCTTCCCTCATCGGTCATCGAGGTGATGCGGTTCCGGCATCCGCAGCAGTTCCTGCCGTACCAATACGAAGGTCTCCGACCCACTGAGCGGCAGGTGCTGCGGGGCAGCGATATTTCGATGCGCTTGATCGACATCGGCGCACCCGTCGATCGACTTCCGTAGACAGGTATCAGGTATCAGGTATCAGGTGTCAGGTGTCAGGCGTGGTCCAGGTATGAGGCGATCAGGTCTGAGGCGAAGCGGCCTTCTGCTGCTGGTCAGCGTCGTTGTGTTCTGCCTGGCCGCGGAACTGCTCGCGCTCGGCATCTTTTATTACCAACACGGCTGGCTGTTTTATCTCGATCCGTATCGGCCGACGATAGCCCCCATTCAGGAGGAGGCGGGCGGCGACGCGCTGACGGCCGTCGGCCTGCATCCGTATTTCGGCCCGACGCATCGCCCCGGGATTCCGTTTGATCTGCCGCCAGAGCTGCGCACGGGCGACGCTGACGACGTGGTCGCGACCAACAACTTCGGGTTTCCCTCACGCGTCAACTATCCGTTTTCGAAGACCAGCGATCGGCAGCTCGTCATCGGGATTTTCGGAGGATCGGTCGGCGCGTACTTCTGCAGGCTGGGCGCCGCGCGACTCGAGGACGATCTCCGCCGCAGCGGATTGTTCAACAACCGTGAGCCCGTGACCTTGTGCTTCAGTCACGAGGGCTACAAACAACCGCAGCAGCTGCTGGTGCTCAGTTATTTTCTGTCCATCGGACAGCTGTTCGATGTGGTGATCAACATCGACGGCTTCAACGAGGTGGCGCTCGGCCGCATCAACGATCGCTACGGGTGGGATGTGTCAATGCCCAGCCACGAGCATCTCGACGCGTTGATCAACGTGGTGAATCAAAGCACGCTGACGCCCGCCAAGCTCGAGTCGCTGGCGCGCATCGTACGCGATCGGCAACAACTGAACGACATCGCGGCGCGCACCAACCGGACGCGCCTTGCGTCCACGGAGTTCGTGCTGCGGCATTACTACGGCTTCCTTCGTCGCCGCTACGAGCAGGAGCGCGTGCGGTTCAACGAACTGCCTTCGAACCCGCCGGCGAATTCACCGATCCATGTCACGCCGCCGGTGCGACCGCGTGCCGGCTCGGTTCTCTACGAGGACATTGCAGCGAATTGGCGCAACGCGTCGGTGCTGATGCAGCAACTGCTGGCGGCGAGAAACATCTCGTACGTGCACGTGCTGCAGCCGAATCAGTACTACTCGACTCGTGCGTTTACTCCCGCCGAGAAGGCGGTTGCCTTCAACGACGGTTCACCCTTCAAAGAGGGTGCCGAGAATGGATATCCGTTTCTCGAGAAGGCACTCGAACCTGGCGCACTCAACGCTCTCCACCTCTTCGACGCGGCGCGTGACCCCGTGTATGTAGACAACTGCTGCCACTACTCCGCCGCCGGCAATCGGCTGCTCGCTGATTTCATTGCGAGAGCGGTCGTGGCCTCGCAGCCGGCCGCCACACATTAGTCACAGATTTCACACAACTCACGCGATTTCGGATCGTCAGAAGTGTCAGTGCTGTGCGGCTCCATCGACGCGCACGTGTGGCGCACGGGCGCGAAGCGCGACGCTCGCCTGTTCGATTTCCCGCGCGCGCGCGTTATGACACAGGTACAAGCAGGAATGCGGCTTGCTGGAGCAACCGCAGCTGTATCGTGCACAAGACACGTCTAGACCCCAAAGACTTACCTTCGGTCGAAGCGGCGACGTTGCGACGCATCCTCGCGTACGTGCGCCCGTACTGGCGCAGGGCGCTGCTCGTGACCGGTTGCATGACGGCGGCCGCCGCGCTGAGTCTGTCTCTGCCGTGGTTCGTGCGCCGCGTCGTCGACGAGGCGATTCCGCAGGGCAACATCAAGCTGCTGTGGCTCTATTGTGCGGCGATGGTTGCGGGGCCGGCGTTGGCCGGACTGCTCGAGGTGGTGCAGAAGTACTCCTCCGAAGTAATCGGCCAGCAGGTGATGATCGACCTGCGCGTGGCGCTCTATCGACAGCTGCACGCGATGCCGTTTGCCTTCTTTGCCAGGCAGCGGCCGGGAGAAGCGGTCAGCCACGTCCTCAACGACGTGCAGGGTGTCGGCGGTGCCGTGAGCGGCACGCTCGTCGACGTCGTGCAGAACATCATCGTTCTCCTGTCGACCACCATCTTCGTGTTCGTGCTCGATTGGCGTCTGGCACTGGTCGCACTTGGATTTCTGCCGCTGTTCGTCGTTCCGACGCGCCGCGTCGGCCGGGCGCGCAAGCGCGTGAAGCGAACGGTGCAGGCGCGCATCAGCGAGCTGACGGGCATCCTCACGGAAACGCTTTCCGTGTCGGGCGCGCTGCTGATCAAGGTGTTTGGTGGGGAAGAGACAGAGCTTCGCCGGTTCCGCGCGAAAGCTGAAGAAATCAAGCAGCTCTCGCTCGAGCAGACGCTGATCGGCCGCTGGTTCCAGTTGATGCTCGGCCTGTTCGAAGCCGTCGGTCCCGCGATCGTGTTCGCGGTCGGCGGGTATCTCGTCATCCATGGTCACATCGCGCTTGGCACCGTCGTGGCCTTTGTGACGGTGCTCAAGCGGCTCTATGGCCCTGCGCGGCAGCTTGCGGGCGTGCACGTCGACTTGATGACGAGCTACGCGTATTTCGAACGCGTCTTTGCCGTCCTCGATCGCATACCCTCCATTCGAGATGCCCGCGGCGCGGTGCCGCTGTCGGCGCCGCGCGGCGAGATCGAACTCCGCGACATCTCCTTTGCCTACGATGGCACCGACGAGACGCTGTCCGGCATCAATCTTCAGGTTCCGGCAGGCGCAACCGTGGCGATCGTCGGGCCCTCCGGCGCGGGCAAAAGCACCGTCGCCGCGCTGGTGATGCGGCTCTACGACGCGTCGCACGGCTCGATCCTGATCGACGGCCTCGACGTGCGCGAGGTGACCTGCCGCACGCTGCACGACAACCTTGCGGTCGTCACGCAGGAAACGTTTCTGTTCCACACGACCGTCCTCGAAAACCTGCGCTACGGGAAGCCGTCGGCAACGCTCGAGGAGGTTGAAGACGCAGCACGGCGCGCACAGATTCACGACGTGATCGCGTTGTTGCCCGAGGGCTATCACACGGTGGTCGGGGAACGCGGCTATCGCTTCTCGGCGGGTGAACGGCAGCGCCTGGCGATTGCCCGCGCCATTCTGCGAAACCCGCGCATTCTGATCCTGGACGAAGCGACCAGCTCGCTCGACTCCGAATCGGAGCGGCGCGTCCAGGAGGCGCTGGAGCCGCTCTGCAAAGGGCGAACGACGCTCGTGATCGCGCATCGCCTCGCCACGATTCGCGATGCGGATGTGATCGTCGTTCTCGACCGCGGACGGATCGTCGAGCGTGGGACCCACGACGAGTTGATGGGCAACCGCGGGCTGTACGCGTGGCTGTGGCGGGTCCAGGTCGGCAAACGCGATCGCCGCGGCCTCATTGAAACACGACACGGCGCCCGCACCGCGCGCGCCGTCTAAACGAAATGCCCGCTCGCGCCAACACGTCGATCGTCGTGCGCCTGGTAATAGTTGTGGTGGTACTAGCGGCGTCATTGTTCGCCGGCGCGCCGCCCGCATCCGCGCAGGTCAAGCTCACCTTCGACAAGCATCCCGCCATCGATTTCGGCGACGTATTCACGGCCAGCGTGCGTGTGAAGTCGCAGAACGACTGGCGGGGTTTTCCATCGGAGCCCGAGTCAGATCCGAAGAACGTCTTTGATCCCTATCGCGAGCGGATTGCGGTTGAGGGAAGGATTCTGGGCCGTGTTCTGTACCACGTTGAGCGCGAATTCCACGACACCTCGAGCCCATGGAAGAACATCTACCTGGAGACGCGCGTGCTCCATGGCGTCCACGTGCAGGGCGGTCAGTTCAATATGCCGTTCGGGCTCGACCAGACGACGAGCCTGATGAATCAGGATTTCAACTACCACTCGCTGGCCGGTTCATTTCTGGCGCCGGGTCGCGGCATCGGTGTCATGGCGTTCGGAGACTTCTTCAAGAAGAACCTGGTCGCCTACGAGGCGGGTGTCTTCCGCCAGGACGGGGACAATACCCGTTCGGCGCAGCTGCAGGACCTGCGCGTGGCGCCGACGTTCGTAGGGCGGATTGTCGTCAAGCCGTTCTCGAAATGGCAGCCGCTCAATTTCGCACGGTCGATGGAAACGGGATTCGCGTTCAGCGACGGCGAGCTGCCCGCGGGCCTCTACAGCCTGAAAGGGCAGACGATTCCCGGCGATGCGTTCGTGCAGAAGGTCTACGTGAACGGCCGGCGCCAGCGGCTTGGGGCACAGCTCCAGTGGCGGCCGGGGCCGATTGGTGTGCAGGCGGAAGCGATGCGCGTGCGCGACACCCGCCTCGGGCAGGGGATTGAAGACCAGGACCTGCCGAACGTGGTGGAGCGCGCGTGGTACGTCAGCGGCACCTGGCTGGCAACCGGCGAACACAAGAAGGACACCATTACGCCGGCGCGCCCGTTTCTCAACGGCGGATACGGCGCGATCGAGCTCGGCGCGCGTCTCGAGCGCCTGTCGACAGGCAGCGGCCCCGCCTTGAATCCGGCGTTGTACGGACCGCGGTCTCCCGGCGTTTTCCCTACAGCAGATCTCGTCTGGACGACTGGCGTGAACTGGTACGTGAACAAGTTCTTCGAGCTGTCGCTGAACGTGATCCGAGAGGATCGCACGCTGCTGCGCACGGCCACGCTGTCGTCAGGTCCGGTATGGAGCCGGACCTTCCGTGTCGAGTTCGGATTGTAGGAGCGATGATGCGGTGGCCGCGGATTCGATCGCTGGTGCTCTTGCTCGCCGTGGCGGTGTGCGCTCCGATGCTGCGTGTGTCGGCACAGTCGGTCGGCGCGGTGACGAGCGCGGACACGTTGCTCGACGGCAGCGCGTTGAACGATATCTGGCTGCACATCAACGCGCGAGACTGGCAGGACCTCCACACGAACTACCAGGACGGCACCTACTATCCGGTCGATTTCGAGTGGCAGGGTGTCAAGGTCCGCAACTCCGGCATCCGTGTCCGCGGCAACACCACCCGCAACGATCACAAACCAAGCTTTCGCATCGATTTCAATCGTTATGTCGACGGCCAGGACCTGTTCGGGCTGAAGGCGCTGGTCCTCAACAACTCCTGGCACGACCCCTCGATGCTGCACGACGACCTGTCGATGCAGACGTTCCAGAAGATGGGCATTCCCGCGCCGCGGCAGGCGCACGTGCGGCTCTACGTCGGCGCGGCTCGCGAATATGCCGGCGTGTACGTGATCTCAGAGGAAATCAGCAAGACATTCCTCACCGCGAATTTCCGCGAGGACAACGGCTATCTCTACGAGTTCCATCGTCAGGACGGCGACAACTACGGCTTTCAGGAACAGCCCGAGCTTGGTTGGTATATCCCGCGCTTCGGGCCCAAAACGCACGAAACGGAATCGGTCGCGAATCTCTACACTCCGGTCCGCACCCTTGTCGAAGCGGTGAACGAAGCACGCCAGGACAACCTCGAGGATCGACTTGGCGACTACCTCGACGTCAGGACGTTCATCACCGAGCTTGCCGTGCAGAATGTTCTGGCGCAGACCGACGGTCTTGTCGGTGGCGTCGGCATGAACAACTTCTACCTATATCGCTTCGCCGGCAAGAAGCTATCGATGCTCATTCCATGGGACCAGGACAATTCTTTCAGCCGGATGGACATGCCACCGTCGGACAACATGGGCACCAACGTACTGGCGTCGAAGATCTGGAATGAACCGAAGTATCGCGACGCCTACCTCGCGCGTCTGCTCGATACCGCCGATCTGGTCAGCAGCGGCTGGTTGGAGCAGGAAGCGGCCCGGGAGTACGAGCAGATTCGCGCGGCTGTGTATGAGGATCCGCTGACGCCGTACTCTCGCGACGAGTTCGATCAGGCCAACGCGTTTGTGCAGCAGTTCGCGCGAGAGCGCGGTGCCGTTGTCCGGCAATATGTCGCGAGCATTGCGCCGGAGGTTCTGCGCAGTCGGCGATTGCGATAGGGACTGAGGACTGGGGACTGGGGATTGGGGACGGGGAAATAGGTCAAAGAGCGTTCGATCTAGCCCCTAGTCCCCAGTCCCTAGCCCCCAATCAATGGCACGGTGCCGAGCCCGAATCTCCCACGCCGCTGACCGGAATGAACGTCCAGTCGTAGCCGCCTGCTTTCAGCGCGAGTCGCAGCACGCCATTCGTGCTGAGACGCATCTCGCTGTTTGGTTTCACGTCGACAAACGGATACGGCGGCGCACCGCCCGTGCCGACGACGAACTCACGGATCCCGCCAGCGCCGGGCACACCATCTGCATCCTGCGGAGCAAACCGTTCATACACGTGATCGTGCGCCGACAACACGACCTCAGCACCGAAATCATCGAGGACGCGCCAGAACTCGCGCATCTGCTCGGTGTTGCCGTGCTTGGAGGAGGAGAACAGCGGGAAGTGCCAATAGGCGAGCGTGCACCGGGTTGCATTGGCCGTGAGGTCGTTCCGCAGCCATGCGGCCTGCGCGGAGCGGGCGCCGACGGCAATGTTGCTGTTCAGCGCGATGACATGCCAGTTGCCAAGGTTGTAGCTGTAAAACCCTTGTCCCGGCGCGCCTGCGCTTGGGCCGAAGTAGTCGAAGTACGGCGCGGCGTTGGATGCACTGTCGTACTCGTGATTGCCTGGCACCGGACGTGTGCGCGATTTGTGGCGTCCCCACGTCGCGTCGTAACACGTGTCGTAGTTCTCCGCCGTTCCCGACGGATAGGCGTTGTCGCCGAGCGCAAAGACGGTGCCGTCGATGGAATCGAGCAGTTTCGCCGTCGCCTGCGGGACTCCTCCATTGGTGCACTGCGCGATGTCGCCGGCGCCGACGAAGATTTCTGTCGGGAACGCCGCGGTGAGATCAACGCCCGAAGGGATCTCGGCGCGACTGCCGATCGGGAGCGTCGAGGGACTGGTCAGGCCGGCGGGCGAGCCTCCGCACGACAGGCCGATTACCGCAAGCGACGCCAGCATCCAGAACACGGCTCGCTTCACGCGCGCACCCTTGTTGAAGATGGCCTCCCTCGAGTCCGGGGATCTATGGTAGCGCCCTTGTTCGAACCCCGCGGGGGGAAACGTTAACCCTGACAGATGGCATTCAGCGCATTGCACGTGTTTGCACGAAACCGGACGCCTGTGCGGCGTGACACGGCACCACCTGCTGCCGATACAGAGAGGGATGTCAGATGACATCAATCGCGACATGAGCCTCATCGAATTCGAGCGCCGCGTGCTCGAAGAGGCACGCGACGAGCGCAATCCACTACTCGAACGCATCAAGTTCCTGGGCATCCTCGGGCGTAACCTCGATGAGTTCGTCATGGTGCGCGGCCGCGCATGGATGGCCTCGCCCTCTGCCAAGCAGTTGACGCGGAAGACGCACGCGCTGCTGCGCGACGGGTATCGCGTGCTGCGCCGGCAGCTCCTGCCTGCGCTGGCCAAAGCGGGCATCGCGGTCGTCGATTACGACGCGCTGAGCGCCGCTGAACGTGCGGACGTGGACGAACAGTTCGTCGACACCATTCTGCCGCTCATCACGCCACTCGTCTGTCACGCCACACCGGTGGCGGATGCGCCGGGCCTTGGTTTGAACGTGGCGGTGGAGCTCGATCGCGGACGGCTCGCGATCGTGCGCATTCCCGAGCAGCTCTCAACGCTGGTGCCCGTCGCGACGCGGCGTGATTCCGCAAGCGACGTGTTCGTGTGGCTGCATCAGGTCGTCGCCGCGAACCTGTATCGCGTGTTTCCGGGTGCGCGCATCCAGTCAGCGCACCCGTTCCGGATCGTTCGCGACGCCGACATCGTGCTCGAGGCGGCTGCCGCCGACGAGCTGCCGCAGCGCACCATTGCCGCCGTGCGCCAGCGTGAGACCAATCCCGTGCTGATGATGGTCGTCGAACGTGCGGCACCGGCGCGTCTGGTCGATCGTCTGGCGCAGGCGTTATCCGTGCAGGCGGAAAAGATCGTCCGCACGCGCGACGTGCTCGATCTGAAGCGGCTCTGGGATTTCACGCAACTGCCGCGCGCCGATCTGCGCTATCCGCCCCTTGTTCCCCAGACGCCTCCGCGAATCGGGTCGTGCATGTTCACGTCGATTCGCAACGGCGACATTCTGCTGCACCACCCCTTCGAGTCGTTCCGGCCGGTGATCGACCTCCTGCGTCAGGCGGCGGCCGATCCGGCCGTCGAGGCGATTTCAGCGACCCTGTATCGCACCGATCGCGGTAACTCACCTGTGGTCGAGGCACTCGTCGACGCGGCGCGCCGCGGCAAGCGGGTTCGGGTCGTCGTCGAGTTGAAGGCGCGGTTCGACGAACGCTGGAACGCGGAGTGGGCGCGGACGCTCACGGCGTCGGGTGCGCAGGTCATTCATGCGCCGGCGGGGCTGAAGGTTCATGCGAAGATGCTCGTCATCGAACGGCGCGAGGCCAATCGCATGCGCCGCTACGCGCATCTGTCGAGCGGCAACTACAGCTCGTTCACGACGACGGTGTATACCGACCTCGCGCTGATGACGTGCGATGAGTCGATTACGTCGGACGTGGCGGAGCTGTTCGAGTTCATGGCCGGAGCCACGCCCGCGCCGGTCACGCGAACACTGATCTGCGCCCCGTTCGCGCTCCGCGCCGGGTTGCGCGCGCTGGTCGAGCGTGAAATCGCCTGGGCGCAGCGCGGTGAGGCTGCCCACATCGTCCTGAAGATGAACGCGCTCGTCGATGCCGCCGCCATCGATTTGCTTCAACGCGCGTCGCGTGCCGGCGTCCAGGTGGACCTGATTGTTCGGGGAGTATCGGTGCTGCGACCCGGCGTGCCCGGCGTCAGCGATCGGATTCGCGTTCGCAGCATCGTCGGCCGGTTCCTGGAACACAGCCGGATCTGGTACTTCAGAAACGGCGGCGCCGAAGAGACCTTCATCGGAAGCGCAGATTTGATGCCTCGTAATTTCGATCGTCGTATCGAGATTGTCGTGCCGCTGAAAGACCGGGCGCTGGCTCATCGGATTCGCTACGAGGTTCTCGATAGTTATCTATCCGACACGCTCTCCGCGCGGGAGCTGCTTCCGTCCGGTCGATACCGCCGGCTGATGCCGCGACCTGGTGAGCCGGGTATCTCCGCGCAGTCGCTGCTGCTCGACCTCGCGGCCGATCACATCGACACGCCGGTGGGGCAAATCCAACAACTCGCCGAGACGCGGTAGCCGTTCGTCGCGGATTCGCGCCGCATTCTTCAATACTCATCAGCAGGTTTTCGCGGTACAGCGATTGCGTCCGCGGGCTGTGCTCGAGCGGCTGGGCTACATCGACGGTCTGCTCGCGGCGCGATCGATCGATGAGAAGCTGTCCCCCTCGCGTCGTATTCAGATGGGCGTGTTCTATCGCTGTTCTGCTGTGGGCCGCAGCGGCGCCGGCGCTGGCGCAGGTGAAACTGACCTTCGACAAACGGCCTGCGTTCAAGGTTGGGAATCTGCTGACGGCGGCCATTCGCTTCAAGTCGCAGGTCGACTTTCGCGACTTCCCAGACGAACCCGAAACACCATCCAAGCCGGTGGTTGATCTGCCCCGGACGCGCATTGGCGTCGAAGGCAGGTTGATCAAGGAACTCGAATACCAGATTGAAGCGGAGCTGAGCGACGCGAGCAAGCCGTGGCGCGACATCTATATTCAGACACGCTCGTTCCGAGTCGCGCAGGTCCGTGCCGGGCAATTCAAGATTCCCTTCAGCCTGGAACAGCTCACCAGCAGCATGGATCTCGATTTCAACTACCGATCCCTTGCCGCCTCGTTTCTCGCTCCGGGACGCGACGTCGGATTCATGGCGTTCGGCCGGACTTTCAAGGACACGCTGCGGTATCAGGTGGGTGTGTTCAAACACGGCGGCGACAACGTACGCGAATCCGAGCGGACCGACGCGCAGGCCGACCGCACCTACGCCGCCCGTCTCGTGGTTCGGCCCTGGAACACGTACGACAACCTGTTTCGCACGCTCTCGGCGGGCGTTGGGTTCACCACCGGGGTGCTTCCGGCTGGACCAAACGGTGTTCGTGGCAAGACCATTCCTGGCGACACGTTCTTCCAGCATCTGTTCGTGAACGGCCACCGTCGGCGAATCGGCGGCGAATTCCAGTGGCGTCCGGGACCCTTCCAGCTTCAGAGCGAGTACATCGAGGTACGGGATCAACGATTTGGACAAGGGATCGATAACCAAGACTTGCCAAACGCCTTCGCACGCGGCTGGTATGTCAGCGGCATGTGGCTGCTGACCGGCGGGCAAATAAGGGATTCCATCGCGCCTGACCGACCGTTTCTGCGCGGCGGCATCGGCGCCATCGAGATCGGTGTGCGCCGCGAGCGTCTCGCGGCGTGGAGTCCTGGCGTCAACGACGGGTCGTTCTCGTCACCGCGCGCGCCGTGGGTGATGCCGCGAGCCGACGATGTGTGGACGGCCGGCGTGAACTGGTTCTGGAACCCCTTCGTGAAGCTGGTGGCGAATGTCATTCACGAACGGCGGACAGAGGACGGTCGCGTCCTTGTGAGCCAGGGAAATCTCTGGAGCCAGGTGTTCCGCGTTCAGCTCGGATTCTGAGATGAGGAGCTGCACCCCGCCCGCACTCATCGCAGCGGCGCTGGTCGTTGCGTTGTGCCTCGTCGCCGGCCGTCCGCTGGTCGCGCAAACGCCGATCGATTCATTGCTGGACGGTAACTCGCTCGAGGATCTGTGGGTGCATCTGAATCAGCGGGACTGGGAGGACCTGCACACGCATTTTCAGGACAACACGTACTACCCGGCTGACGTCGAGTGGCGGGGAACGCGGGTACGCAACGCCGCCATTCGGGTGCGCGGGGTGGCCTCGCGGAACGGCCACAAGCCGAGTTTTCGTCTGGACTTCAATCGTTACGTGACCGGCCAGACATTCTTTGGCCTCGATGCGCTCACGCTCGACAGCTCGTGGCAGGACCCTTCGATGATCACGAACCGGTTGTCGATGCTCCTCTTTCGGCAAATGGGCATCGCTGCCCCGCGTGTCGCGCACGTGCGCCTGTTCGCGGGTGCCGCACGCGAATACGTTGGTGTGTACGCGGTCACCGAAGAGGTGGTGGAGTCATTTCTGCGCGACCGCTTCGGCGAGGACACCGGTTATCTCTACGAGTTCAATCACATCGAGAATGACAACTGGGGCTTCCAGGATCCAGGTCCGCCGCTTGGCTGGTACGTGCCGCGGTTCAGTCCGAAAACGCACGAATTCGATTCGGTCGCGAACCTCTACATGCCGATACGCGATCTCGTGCAGCGCATCAACGATGCACCGCAGTCCGATCTCGAATCGCGGCTCGGTGGATACCTGGACGTCAACGCCTTCATCACGCAGTTAGCCATTCAGAACTTCGTGGCGCAAAGCGATGGGCTCGTCGGGGGTGTCGGCGCGAACAACTTCTACTTGTACCGCTTTGCCGGAAAAAACCTCTTCGCGCTGATTCCGTGGGATCAGGGCAATGCCTTCACCGCGTCCGATCTTCCACCGTCGTACGACATGAACACCAACGTGCTCGCGTTAAAGATCTGGAATGAGCCGAAGTATCGCGCGCAGTATCTTGCGACGCTCCTCCAGATCGCGGATCTCGTCAGCACGGACGGCTTCCTGCTGGCTGAAGCGCAGCGCGACTATCAACAGATTCGCGATGCCGTGTACGCGGATGCGTTCTCCCCGTATACGCTGGCGCAGTTCGAAGAGATTCACGCGACGGTCCAGGAGTTCATCCGTACGCGGCCCGATATCGTGCGGCAGTACGTCGCTGCGATGCAGTAGAAAACCCGGATTTGAGCTTTGGGATTGGGTCTAATGACAGGAAGCCGATCCAGCATCCCCACCGCCTGACGCTGAAATGAAGTTCCAGTCGTAGCCGCCCGCCTTCAGCGACATCTTCAGCACGCCGATCGTGCTGAGGCGTGCTTCGCTGTTCTCTTTCACATCGACGAACGGATACGGTGGCGCGCCTCCGGTGCCCACCACGAACTCGCGGATCCCGCGCATGGGATCGGCGACGCCATCGGGCGTCTGCGGTGCGAAGCGCTCGTAGACATGATCGTGCGCCGATAGCACGACGTCAGCACCGGCGTCATAGAGGATGCGCCAGAAGTCGCGCATCATCTCGACGTTGCCGTGTTTCGACGACGAGAAGAGCGGGAAGTGCCAGTAGGCGAGCGTGCAGCGGGATGCATTGGCGGCGAGATCGTTGCGCAGCCATGCGGCCTGCGCCGACGAGCGGCCGACCGGCACATTGCTGTTCAACGCGACGACATGCCAGTTGCCCAGGTTGTAGCTGTAATAACCGACGCCCGGGAGGCCGGCGTTGAACCCGAAGTAGTCGAAATAGGGAACCGCTGCAGGCGTGTCGTATTCATGATTGCCGGCCACGGGACGCGTCCGCCCCTTGTGGCGGCCCCATGACGAGTCGTAACACGTCTGGTAGTTCTCGGCAGTGCCGGACGGGTACGCGTTGTCGCCGAGCGCGAAGACGGTCCCGTCGATCGAGTCGAGCAGCCTCGCCGTGGCGTCCGGCGTCCCGCCGTTGGTGCACTGCGCGATGTCGCCTGCGCCGACAAACGTCTCCGGCGCCAGCAGTGGGCCGGCGTCCGGACCGAACGGGGAATCGCCGGTGCCAGGAATGGCGGCCTTCGTCGCCGTCGAAAGCGAAGTGGGCGCGGTCAGTGGGGAAGTGCCGCCGCACGCGAGGCACAGTGCGCCGACCGACGCGATGCACCACCTCACCATCCGCACCACGGGCAAACCCCCTCCACTTGGGTCCACCACGTTAACCGAAGAGTGGCTGTTCCGCTAGCTCGTCAAAAAATATTTGCCGGAGTGCCTCGGCGGCATCGACTCAATGGCGGAAGGCCGTGAAAGGGATGCCGGCTCTCGCCCTGTACGTCTTGGAGAAACCGTTACGCGCATTGGTCACCGCGAACGATCCATCCCGATACGCCGACAGCTTGATCCAATAGGCCGTCCCATTGTGAGCCGGCGGGGCACTGTTTCGAGATTGGGCCGGTCGCAGCGGCGCGATCGGCATCGCGTGCTGTGGCGTGTCCGAGCCGTTCGCAATGAAAAGTCCGGGCACGGTGTATTCCTGCCCACTCAGTTCCGCGGCATGCAGTTGCCACAGGTCTTCGAGTCCCGGAGCGGTGTGGATCGTGGTCATGACTTCAGGTTGTCCACCCTTGCGGAGTCCGTTGTTCACGATCGCGACCCGAGGTTCGATCGCGTGGACAAGCACGTCCGTGTTCCCGGGCGGCTGCCCGTGATGGGTGACCATCAACACATCGACTAGCCCGACAGGGTTTGCGGGGCACATCAACTCGAATTGTTTGTTGGCCGTCAAATCGGCGAGGTCGACCATCCGAAAACCGCCAAATGAAAAAACGAGCCCAATCGACTGACTGTTTTCGGTGACGACCTCCGCTCGCCGCCTGAATGCGGCGCAATAGGGGTTTGGCTTAACCTCCGAGGGCGGCATCTGAATGCTGTTGCCGGCTGAAGCGACCACACGTATGTCGACGTCACCGAGGGGAATGGTGTCGCCGGGAACGGCCACGGTATGTTTCGCGGTTCGATACAGGACCGGATACGTCTTGCGCAGAAATGCATCGACGACCGGGTCCGGTTGAATATTTGCGCCGTGATCGATGAACTCGCGGATGGCGATGTGCCGAGCCAGCAGGGCCATTCCTCCGAAGTGATCGC
>DASTZI010000347.1:0-14247 GCA_035764385.1 Vicinamibacterales bacterium | reverse complement strand
AGCAACGTCGGCAGCTGCTCCGGCGTCGAGGACTTGCCGGAAATGCGCGCGGCATCGGGCGGCCCATCGGACCGAGCGTTCCATGGACTGCGCGGTTTCCTCGCGCGACGCGGGATACGCCAGGCATTCGTCGAGCACCATCGCAATGTCGGACCCGAGCCGTGCCTGAATATCGACCGCACTCTCCGGCGACAACCGGTGCAGGGAACCATCCAGATGCGAGCGAAACTCCGCGCCCTGCTCGTCGATCTTCCGGCGTCCTGCGAGGCTGAACACCTGATACCCGCCGCTGTCGGTGAGGATCGGATGCGACCAGCCGATGAACCGATGCAGCCCCCCTCGGCGAGCGATCAACTCGTCGCCGGGGCGTAGATACAGGTGATACGTGTTGCCCAGGATGATCTGCGCGCCCGCCTGTTCGAGATCGCGGTGGAGCGTTGCCTTCACGCTTCCCTGTGTGCCGACCGGCATGAACGCGGGTGTCTGCACTCTCCCGTGTGGCGTGCGCAACTCGGCGAGACGAGCGCTGCCGTCGGTTGCGAGCAACGCGAAGCTGAATGCAGGGGGCACGCTACTATTAGATCAGATGGGCCGGCTGAAGCCGGCCCCTACGTACTGTCGGCCCCTAGGTACGGAGGCCAACGTACGCGATAAGGATTCGTAGGGGCCGGCTTCAGCCGGCCCAACCGCAACTGTGAAAAAGATCCGCGTAGGCGTCATTTACGGTGGGCGATCAGGCGAACACGAAGTGTCGGTCGCCTCTGCCGCCTCCATCATGAAGCACCTCGATCGGGGTCGTTACGAGCCGGTTCCGATTCGTATCGAAAAAGACGGCCGCTGGACGCTCGCCGACAGACCACCAACTTCGATTTCAGCGGCGGACGTCATTGAGCACACGCGTCTCGAAGCGGCACGTCCGGTTCGTCCCGGCCGTGAAGCGCATCTGGTCGCGCATCCCAGCGAAGATACCGTGCTGGCCATCGAACGGCGGCCTGGCGCCGACATCGATGCCGCGGCTACGGTGACCGGCGTCGGCCTCGACGTGGTGTTCCCCGTCCTGCATGGACCCTACGGTGAAGATGGCACCGTTCAGGGACTCCTCGAGCTTGCCAACGTTCCGTACGTGGGGGCGGGCGTACTCGGGTCCGCGGTCGGCATGGACAAGGCGGTGATGAAGACGCTGTTTCGTGCGCGTGATCTCCCCGTCGGTCCCTACATCGTCGTCTTGCGGCCCGAGTGGTTGACGTCGATGGAGGCCGTGTCGGACCAGGTCGCGAAGCAACTGCACTATCCCGTGTTCGTCAAGCCGGCCAATCTCGGCTCCAGCGTCGGCATCTCGAAGGCGAAAACTCCGTCGGACCTCATGACCGCGATGGAGCTCGCGCTTCAGTTCGACCGGAAGATCGTCATCGAAGCGGCGGTTCCACATGCCCGGGAGATTGAATGCGCAGTCCTGGGCAACGACGACCCGCAGGCGTCGCTTCCCGGCGAAATCATTCCGTCGCGTGAGTTCTACGACTACGAGGCCAAGTATCTCGACGAGAGCTCCAAGACAGTGATTCCGGCGGAGCTGACCGAGACGCAAGTACGCGAGGTGCAGCGCCAGTCGATCGCGGCGTTCCGAGCGGTCGATTGCGCCGGGATGGCGCGTGTCGACTTTTTTCTCTCCCGCGACAGCGGCGATATTTTCCTGAACGAGGTCAATACGATTCCGGGCTTCACCACGATCAGCATGTATCCCAAGATGTGGGAGGCCTCCGGGGTCTCGTACCCGGAGCTGATCGATCGACTTATCGCGCTCGCGCTCGAGCGGCACGCCGAAAAGCAGCAGCTGCGTACCAGCGTGACATAAATGGGCCTCCTGCGGCCGATCATCGCCTGTGCGCTCCTGACGGGATGGTTCATCGCGCCAGCTGCTGCGCAGGAGCTGACGGGCGGACCCCAGATTCGGCGCGTGTACGACGCGATCTTCGACGCACGGTTCGACGAGGTGCCGCAGCTGCTCGCGCGAACGTGCCCACCCGCCCCTGCGGAAGCCTGCCAGCTGCTCGACGCGGTCAGCGTGTGGTGGCAGATCCAGCTCGACCCGGCGAGCGTCGCCCATGACGCACAGTTCCAGACACGAATTGACGCTGCCATTGCGTCCACCGAAGCGTGGACCACGCGCGAACCCGAACGTGCCGAAGCCTGGTTCTATTTGGGCGGTGCGTATGGCGCGCGGGCGCAGTGGAGAGTGCTTCGCCGCGAACGGCTGGGTGCAGCCCGCGACGGCAAGCGCATCAAAGAGGCGCTCGAACGCACGCTTGCACTTGATCCGCGGCTCCAGGAGGCGTACTTCGGGATCGGTCTCTACCACTATTACGCCGACGTCGCGCCGGCGGCCGCCAAGATGTTGCGGTGGCTATTGCTGTTGCCCGGCGGTGACAAGGCCGAGGGTATGCGGGAGATGATGCGCGCGCGCGCGCATGCGGAGCTGCTCGGTGACGAAGCCGATTATCAGCTGCATATCATCTACCTGTGGTACGAGAAGGACCCGCAGCGCGCGCTCGCGCTGCTCACCGGCCTTCGAGACCGCCACCCACGCAACCCGCTCTTTCCGCAACTGATCGCTCAGGTCCAGGACGTCTACTTTCACGATCTGCAGGCGAGCTTTCGCACGTGGCGGTCGATGCTCGATGCGGCGCGCGGGCACCGCATCGCCTATCCAGAGCTCGCCGAGATGCGCGCGCGGCTCGGGATCGCTTCAGTGCTCGAGCGTCTCAACGACAACAGCGGCGCGATCGAGCAACTGCATGCGGTGATCGCGGCCAAACCGGTCGCGCCGTTCGGCGCGTACGAGGACGCGCAGCGCGAGTTGACGCGTTTGAACGCGCGCACGCGCCCGGTTCGCTGAAGTCGATCGCAACTTCTACCGACACTTGACTTCAGGAACACGAATGGGCGTGTTCGGGGACCGAGATTTTTGACAAGCGAAGCGCTTTTATGCTTGACAGAAAAAAAATCTCACCCATAATCTACATCTGGTATGAGGGTGGATGGCTCAGCCCACCCGTAGTGACGACCAAGTGGTTCGTCGGAGGCTGAGTCACAACAACCTGAGGAGAAAAAAATGGCGAAGAAGGCAGCCAAGGGCGGAAAGAAAAAGGCCGCGAAGAAGCGGTAGTTTTTCCGCTTTGAACCTTCGGGGTGCTCGTCGAGCACCCCATTTTTTTATTCCCGGGTTTCTCCTCTATCCCGCAAGTTGCTGCTCGCCCGATGCGCTTCACGCGCACGGGTCAGCCCACGAAGCGAGGTCGCCGCAACGCCGGGCCGACGTGCCAGGCGGCAGAGTGCGCTGGCGGTAGGACGACCCCGCAATCCACCAGTGAAGGGAGGAATCCTCAAATGGCGAAGAAGGCGAAGGGCGGAAAGAAGAAGGCGGCGAAGAAGAGGTAAGTTCGCTGCTTGGCGAGAAAGGGGACGCATCCGCGTCCCCTTTTTTGTGTACGGGTCCGGCGGAAGCCGAACCACCGATCCTTTTATCGCAAGGTCGTCCCGTCCCAGATCTGCACGCGGCGAATCACGTCCCCCGGCTGAATGCGATCGACGAGCTCGATGCCGTTCACGACACGCCCGAAGGTCGTGTAGCGGGCGTCAAGGTGCGGTTGCGGCGAGTGTGTGATGAAGAACTGACTGCCGCCCGTATCTTCCCAGTCGAGCGCCATTCCCACGGTTCCCCGCAGGTACGGCAGCTGGTTCAATTCGTCGCGAATCGTGTAGCCCGGCCCGCCCTCTCCATCGCCTCGCGGGTCGCCGTCCTGGATGACGAAATCGGGCACGACGCGATGAATGGCGACGCCATTGAAAAAATCCTTGCGCGCCAGCTCGATGAAGTTGGCGACGGTGAGCGGCGCATCGGTAATCGCCAGTTCGAGCTCGATCGTCCCGCGGTCCAATTGAATAAACGCGTGGGGCGAGAACTGCGGCGCCAAGAGCGTCTGGCGTGTGGCCTCGTCCATCGGACGGATAGGCGCCGGCCGAATCGCGGACGCATTGTCGGTGATTCCCTGATCGCGGAACAGCATGACCGCCTTGACGCGAACCGCCCAATCCTTGTCCTGCAGTGCGGTTTGCAGCAGCGCTCGCGCGGCGGCCGGGTCGATCGTGTTCACCGCGTCCAGCATGGCCGCTCGAGCCACGTAGGTCGTGTCGCCTGCCGCTGCCTGATAGGCGTTAACGAGCGCCGGAATTGCGCTTTTTGCTTTCAGTGACGCCAGTCCGTTTGCCGCCGCCACGCGAACGACGAAGTCATCGGCCTTGAGCTGGTCCGTCAGAATGCGTTCGGCATCAGGCGCTTTCGCGGCAACGAGCGCGCGCAGTACTGCCGGAATGACGCGCTGATCCCGATCCTGCAGCATCGCGACGAGGCGTGCCTGCCCTTGTACTCCAGGGAGCAAGGCGAGTGCGTCTGCCTGGGCCGTCCGCACCGTCCAGTCGCGGTCCGGGTCCATTCCAGACAGGGTGGTCAGGAACGTCTCGGAGTCGATCGCCGCCAGGGCGCGGATCGCGGCACCTCGGATCGACGGGGCCGGATCCGACATCAGATCGATGATGAAATCGAGCGACTCCGGCGCATGCAGTCCTGCCAGTGCGTTCGCCGCTTCGAGCCGCAACGTCGAGTCGGTCTCGCTTTCGGCGACCACCCTCTCCAGGACACGCCGCGATGGCATGTCGCCCATGGCGGCCAGGGCGCGCATCGCCTCGATGACCACGGCCGGGTCGCGCTGGCGTTTGTCGACGATGTCGCGCAGCGTGGGCGCTGCGTTCTGCGCCTTGAGCGTCCCGAGACCACGGGCGGCAAAGGCCGCGGTGAACCGTCCCGGCGTTGCCAACAACACGGTGAGCGCAGGGACCGCCCGCGCATCGCCGGATCGTCCGAGTGCAAATGCGACGGGCCACCAGGCGGAGACGGGTGCGCCGTTGGGGTTCACCACGCTCGTTGCGATGCCCTCGTAGGAGCCGAGCCGGACGAGTGCGTAGAGACCCAGTCGAACGGCTTCGACGGGCGGCGCCAGCGGCCACGTCAGGTCGTCGGGGGCGAGGGTGTTCAATGCTCCACCCTGAATCCAGGTCTTCACCATCGCCGCAATCGCGGGCGCGTCGTTGCGATCACCGATGGCGCCGAGCGCTTCGGCTGCGCGTCCCTGCACGATCGGCTCGCTGTCCTTGAGCGCGTTGAGCAACGCCGGTCGTGCAGATGCGTCGCCGATCAGGCCGAGAGCGAACGCCACCATTTGACGGACTTCGAACTCTGCATCGCCGAGCGCCTGCTGCAGCGGGGGAATCGCTTCCGGCAGCCCGACGCGTCCGAGCGCGAGCGCTGCACGACGCCGCGTCCGCGCTTCATCGTCATTCAGCAGGCGCAGGAGGTCGGAGGGGGGCGGCGGCGCAACGATCGCCGGCCGCGCCTTCGTCGCCGGCACGAGGATGACCTGCGCCGGCGGATTCGGATCACGAATGAGCCGCTGATCCTCGAGGCGGAGGATCCACCCAAGCTTCTCTTCCCACGTAACGACAGGAGGTCTGACCAACGAGGGGGGATTCGCAGCGGGAGGCGCGCTGGCGCACGCGCTCGCAAACAGGAGCAGGCTCAAGGCTCCAGGCTTGAGGCTCAGGAAAGAACGTGGATAACCCTTAAGCCATGAGCCTTGAGCCTCATACATGAGCCGATGATAGCATCGCAGGCACACCCGGGCGGCACATCCCTTCATGCCTTTTCAGTACATCGCTGTCGAAGGACCGATTGGTGTCGGTAAGTCGTCGCTTGCCGAGCGGATCGCAGATCGTCTTGATGCCACGGCCGTGCTCGAGGAAACCGACAATCCATTCCTCGCCGACTTCTACGCCGGCCGTGCGGGCGCGGCGCTGCAGGCGCAGCTCTTTTACCTGCTCAATCGCCATCGACAGCTCGTCGGCCTGCAACAGGGAAATCTGTTCTCGCAGACGACGGTGTGTGACTACTTGTTCGATAAGGACAAGATCTTTGCGTATCTGAATCTCGACGACAACGAGCTGTTCATTTACCAACGACTCTTCGATCTGCTGGCCACAGACATCCCCGCTCCCGATCTCGTGATCTACCTGCAGGCGCCGAGTGATGTGCTCATCAAACGGCTGCGCGCGCGGGCGAAGGATCCGCAGCACGAAGCCTTCGATGTCGATCCCGATTACCTTCGCGAGCTGAACGAGGCGTATCAACACTTCTTCTTTCATTACTCGGCGACGCCGCTGCTGGTCGTGGAAACATCACAGCTCGGACTCGACCCGAGCGACGAGGCAGTGGACGACTTGATCAGACAGATCCGCACACTGAATCGCGGCACTCGCTACTACGTGCCGCGGACGTAGTAATCTCCTCGTAATGGCCTGGTTCAAGAAGACGCGCAAGCCGATCGAACCGACAGGCGAAAAACCGAGCCGCGTGCCCGAGGGACTCTGGGTGAAGTGTCCGGGCTGCACGCAAATCATCTACAACAAGGATCTCGACAAGAACCAGCAGGTCTGCCCCAAGTGCGGCCATCATTTCCGAATCAGCGCGGCGGAACGGCTGCGTGCATTGTTCGACGACGGCAACTGGACCGAATACTTCCAGAACCTCACCTCCAATGACCCGCTGAAATTCACCGACACGAAACCGTACCGGAATCGTCTGAAGGAAACGATTGGCAAGACGGGGATGAAGGACGCAGTGATCGTCGCGACCGGCAGGCTGGACGGCCTGGACATCGTCGTGGCGGCGATGGAGTACGCCTTCATCGGCGGCAGCATGGGCGTCGTAGTCGGCGAGAAGATCACGCGCGCGATCGAAATGGCCATCGAGGGCCGCAAGCCGGTGATCATCGTGTCGTGCTCCGGCGGCGCGCGGATGATGGAAGGTGCGCTGTCGCTGATGCAGATGGCGAAGGTGTCGGCCGCGCTCGCGCGACTCGATCGCGAGCGCCTCCCGTTCATCTCGGTGCTCACCGATCCGACCACCGGCGGCGTCACGGCAAGCTTCGCGATGCTCGGCGACCTCAATATCGCGGAGCCGAAAGCCTTGATCGGGTTTGCAGGACCACGCGTCATCGAGCAGACAATCCGACAGAAGTTGCCCGAAGGCTTTCAGCGAAGCGAATTCCTGCTCGAGCACGGTATGCTGGATCTGGTCATCGATCGCCGCGAAATCAAGGGCACGATTGCCCGGGTGCTGCGATTCATGGGGACCAACGCCGCACGCGCCGACCACGTCGATGCCATGGCGACCGCAACCGCGGCACCGGTCCTGACGCCCGATGCCTGACACCTGATCCCCCTGAAACCTGATACCTGATACCTCCGTGTTGGAACGCCTCTTTGCCCTCGAGACGTTCGGCATCAAGCTGGGCCTAGAGAACATCGGTCGTCTCTGCGATGCGCTCGGTCACCCCGAACGGACCTTCCTTTCCCTCCACATCGCGGGCACCAACGGCAAAGGCTCGGTCACCGCAATGGCGCACGCGGCGCTCGTTGCCGCCGGCATCCGCGCTGCCCGGTATACCTCGCCGCACCTGGTTCACCTGCACGAGCGTTTCGTCGTTGGCAACGCGCCGGTTGACGACGAGACGCTGCGGCAGGTCGCAGACGACGTGCTCGACTGTGCCGACGACCTGCAGCGAAACGGTCTGTTACCATCGCCACCGACGTTCTTTGAAGCCACGACGGCGATGGCGTTCGAGATCTTTCGTCGCAAACGCGTCGACGTGGCGGTGATCGAAGTCGGCCTCGGTGGCCGTTTCGACGCGACAAACGTACTTGTTCCGCCTGTGGGCGCGATTACCTCCATCGCGTTCGATCACGAACAGCATCTTGGCCACACCCTCGCGGAAATTGCCTCCGAGAAAGCGGGCATCATCAAGCCGGCAATGGTCGTTGTCTGCGGCTCGTTGCCGCCCATCGCCTTGGATGTGATGAAACGTGCGGCGGCGGAGCGCGGCGCCAGCCTCGTCGAGGCCGTGCGGGATTCGCGCGTCGACTACGGAATGGAGGAGGGCCGCGCCAGACTGACGGTCGAGACCGCAAAGGATCGGTACGGTCCGATGCTTCTTGCCCTTCGCGGCGAACATCAAGTCGGCAACGCTGTCGTTGCTGCACGGGTCCTCGAAGCTGCAGGCGCGCACGGCGTCAATGTACCGGCGTCAGCAGTCGTTCAGGGATTCGCAACGGTGAACTGGCCCGCACGTCTGGAGATCTTTCAGCTATCAGAAGGCAGACGGGTGCTGCTCGATGCAGCGCACAATCCCGAAGGTGCGCGCGCGCTCCGTACGTACCTGGCCGCCTGGCAACCGGAACGGCCTGTGCTCGTCATCGGCCTGATGCGAGACAAAGACGCCGATGCCATCGTCGGGGAACTGTTGCCGGTCACCTCTGCCGTAATCGCCACATCGGCCGCGACGACGCGCGCGATGCCGGCCAAAGAGCTTGCCGCGCGCGTCAGAGTCCTCGATGCGGAACGACCAGTCGACGTATACGCCGATGTCGGCGCCGCGCTCGACGCGGCGTTGGCAAAGAGCTCGACGGTATGTGTTGCCGGCTCGATCTTCCTGGCCGGTGAGGTCCGGGAGTCTCTCGAGCAGCGTGGTATCCTGCGGTAATTCCTCAACATTAGACGTGTATTTCAGGCCGTCTCACATTTTTCTGTTGGCGTGTGCCGTGTGTCTGTGGACGTCGTCTGCAGATGCGCAAGCGCCGACCCCAGCGTCGCCGCCGTCGGACACGGCACCGGCTCCAGTTGTCTCAGGGAATTCGAGCACCACCAGCCTGCCGCTTGGTCTGTCGAAGTGGTCTAGCTGGAAGTTCGAGAGCGAGGGCGATCATCTGCATCTGATCAATCAGGCGGCGATCGAAGGCCCCAATTTGAAGTTCTTTGCCGACGATGTCGACTTGTACGTGAATACGAACAAGGTCGTGGCAAGCGGCAACGTCGTGTTCACCAATGCTGACGGCCGCATTTCGGCGGAACGCCTGGAGTTCGACACAGGGACCGGTATCGGCACGTTTTACGACGCCTCGGGCATCATGTCGCTCGGCCAGCAGGCCGGGACCAATACAGCGGCATTCGGCGGCCAGGAACCGGACGTCTATTTCTACGGGGCAAAGCTGGAGAAACTTGGCCCGCGTAAGTACCGGATCACACGGGGCGGGTTCACAACGTGCGTACAGCCGACGCCGCGCTGGGAAGTGACAAGCGGGAGCGTCGTGCTGAATCTCGACGACTACGCGATCGCACGCAACACGCTGTTGAAGGTCAAGGGCGTGCCGTTGATGTACCTTCCGGTGATCTACTACCCGATTCAAAAGAGCCAGCGCCAGACCGGCTTCCTCCTGCCCACGTACGGCACGTCGACGATCCGTGGGCAGTCGCTCAGCAACGCGTTCTTCTGGGCGATCAATCGCAGTCAGGACGCAACGCTCTTCCATGACTGGTTCACGCGAACCGGGACCGGCATGGGCACCGAATATCGCTATATCGCCGGCTTGCAGTCAGCTGGAAACGTCCGGTTGTACCGGTTCAATCAACACGAGACGACGTACGCACAGTCGGGCGCCACGCTTCCGGCGAAAACGAGTTACGAGTTCACCGGCGCCGTGACACAGGCGCTCGGCGGCCGGGCGCGTGCGCGCATGCGGCTCGACTATTTCTCAGACGTCTTCACGCAGCAGATCTACCACCAGAACATTTATCAGGCGTCGCGTCGCAACCGGCTCGTCGAGGCCGGTGCCAGCGACGTGTTCGGGCCGTTGTCGACAACGGTCCTTTATCAACGCAATGAAACGTTCGACAGCGACACGAGATCGGTGCTGTACGGATCGACCCCGAAGCTGAGCGCTGTGCTCGCGCCACAGCAACTGTTCGGCGCGCCGATTTACGCATCATTGAACAGCGAGTACGCCTTTCTGCCGTACCGGAATGTCAACGATAACGTCGTGACACTCGACAACAGTCTTGCGCGCGTGGACGTCGCGCCGGCGGTACGTGTGCCGTTGTCGCGCCTCACGTACCTGTCCCTGAATACGAGCGCCGGGTACCGTACGACCTACTATTCGCGCAGCTTCGATACGCGGGGGGTCGCCGTCCCCGATTCGTTCATCCGCAACTACGCGCAATTGCGCACCGAAGTCCTCGGACCCGTGTTCACAAAGATCTGGGATACACCCGACAGCGGCTACTCCGAACGCATGAAGCACGTCATCGAGCCGGCGTTTACCGTCGATTACACGACCCCGATCGACGACGTACGGCGCACGCCGATCCTCACCGACACGTCGGATTTCGTCGTCGGCGGGACGTCGCGAATGACCTACGGCCTGACGAACCGTTTCCTCTATCGCGGCAAGACGGTCGAGGGTGTGCGCGGCCAGACTCGGGAATTCATCACGGTCGGCATCCAGCAGACCTACTACTCGAATCCGGAGTCGAGCAAGTTCGACACGTCGTATTCGAGCTCGAACACCAGCCGCACACCGGTGAACCTCTCACCGATCTCGCTGAACGCGCGAGTATCCCCATCGGCGAGGATCGACGCGAACACGCGCGCCGAGTACGACGTGCACGGACTCGGCCTCGCCTCGCTCGGCGTCGGAAGCACGGTGTCGGCAGGCCTGGCGTCCGGCAGCCTGCAGTTCAGCCGGCAGCGTCTGTCGGTGAATTCCAAGCCAAACAGCTATTTTTCGGGCTCGACGTCGCTCCACACGCCGAACGGGCACTTCACCGGGACCTACGGGATCGGGTGGGATCTGACGCACTCGACCATCGTCACGCAGAACGTGCTCGCCACCTACATGGCGCAATGCTGCGGGCTGCAGATGGAGTTTCAGAACTTCCATCTCGTCTCCTCCGCGCCAATTCCGTCGGACCGCCGTATCAATGTGTCGTTCGTGCTCGCGGGGCTTGGAACCTTCTCGAATTTCTTCGGAGCCTTCGGCAACACGTTGCGCTGACGTGAGGGCTTCAATACGGCTGGCGGCCTGCCGTGGACGCGACATCCACGCGCGGGATGGTAAAGTTCTAACTCGTGCTTGACGTCCTCGTCACCGGCGGCGCCGGTTTCATTGGCAGCAACTTTGTTCGCTACGCGCTCGAGACCCGCGCCGACTGGCGTGTCACCACGCTCGACAAGCTGACATACGCGGGGCGGCGCGAGAACCTGCAGGACGTGATGACGCATCCGCGCCACCAGTTCGTGCATGGCGACATTTGCGATGCCGCCCTCAGTTCACCGCTCGTCGAGCGATCGAACGTCGTCGTTCACTTCGCGGCGGAGACGCATGTCGATCGCTCGATTGCCTCCGCGGGTGCGTTCATCAAGACCGACGTCGAAGGGACGTTCGTGCTGCTGGAGGCCGCGCGCCGCGCACCCGGATTACAGCGCTTCATCCAGATTTCGACCGACGAGGTCTATGGAAGCGTGGCCGCCGGCGCGAGCCGCGAAACCGACGAACTGAAACCGCGAAACCCGTATTCGGCCAGCAAAGCTGGCGCAGACCGCCTCGCGTACAGCTATTGGGCCACGTATCACGTTCCGGTCATCATCACGAGAGCATCGAACAACTACGGACCGTTCCAGTTTCCCGAAAAGCTGATCCCGTTGTTTGTGACCAATGCCATTGACGATGTCGCTGTACCGCTTTACGGCGATGGCCAGAACGTCCGCGACTGGCTGCATGTTGTCGATCATTGCCGCGCGGTCGATCTCCTGATCGATAAAGGCACGAACGGGGAGGTTTACAACATCGGCGGTGGCAACGAGGTGGCGAACGTCGACCTCACCCACCGGATTCTGGACACCCTCGGTAAGCCCCGCTCGCTGATCCGCCCCGTGGCCGATCGACCTGGTCACGATCGACGGTACTGCCTCGACACCGCCAAGCTCCGCTCGGTTGGCTGGTCGCCACAGGTCGCCTTCGCTGCCGGTCTACGCGACACGCTCGAGTGGTACCGCGCGAATGAATGGTGGTGGCGGCCCATCAAGGAACAGGATTCAGACTTCAAGTCGTACTATCAGGCGCAGTACGGACGATAAGGGCGGTTCACGCTTCTGTGTTCTCGCTTCTCCGTTCGTGTTCAATTTCAAGGTTCGGTGTTCTGTTCAGAGTTCGGGGTTCGACGTTCGGCGTTGTCGAACCTAACGGTGAATACGAACGCGGAGCCACGAACCCCGAACCGAACCTGAAAGTGAACACGAACAGAGCACGGAGAACGTAGAAGCGTGAACGGTCTGGTTGTCGTGACGGGCGCCGCCGGTTTTGCCGGCAGCCACGTCGTCGAGGCGCTCGGCGGAAGTGAGGAGGTCGTCGGCTGGACGCACCATGCGCCGCCGCCGCAGGAAATCGCGCGGCTTGCCAACTGGCAGCGCGTCGACCTGCTCAATCCGTCGGAGGTCCGTGACGCGATCGCACGGCTCAAGCCCTCAGCGGTGATTCATTGTGCGGGTGCGCCGAATGTGGCGCATTCGTGGCGTGACACCGTCACTCCGCTCTCGGCAAACGTCCTCGCGACCCATCATCTCTTCGACGCGCTGGGCCGAACGGGAACGGCATGCCGCGTGGTGGTGACGGGATCGGGCACCGTGTATGCGGCGTCCACCGCGCCGCTGACCGAGGAGAGTCCGATCGCGCCGTCCAATCCTTATGCAGTCAGCAAGCTCGTGCAGGAGCAGCTCGCGTTCCGCGCGGGGCGCGAAGACGGCATTGACGTGATCGTGACACGCTCGTTCAACCACACTGGACCACGGCAAAGCGCCGCCTTTGCCGCGCCGAATATGGCGCGTCAGATTGCGCTGATCGAAGCCGGCCTCGCCGAGCCGGTCATCAGGACGGGGAATCTCGATGCGCAGCGCGATATCACTGACGTCCGGGACATGGCGCGCGCCTATATCGCCCTGTTGCGCCGCGGTGCGTCATCAACGCTGTACAACGTCTCATCAGGAACCACGCGCGTCATGCGATCGGTACTCGATGCGCTCGTTGCGCGCGCGCGTGTGCAGGTGCGCGTCGAAACCGATCCCGCGCTCATGCGGCCAAGCGACACGCCCATCGTGCTGGGCGATCCCACGAGGCTGCGCGAGGCGACCGGATGGCGGCCCGAGGTTTCCTTCGATCGAACGCTTGACGACCTGCTGAACTACTGGCGAAGTATCACGACGGCCTGAGCCATATCGCGGCCTGCCCCGGAGCGAACGCATCCGCGTCACGCCAGCCGAGGGGCGGCACTTGTCATGCTTCAGCACGAGCGCGAGGAGGAACCTATGAAAAAGTTTGCGCTCAGCGTCTTCATGACGGCGGCCGTGATTTCGGCCGGCTGCGGCGCGACGCGTTCAGTGTCGAGCAAGGTGGCCCCGGGGCCGTCAATCACGTCCGCCACAATCCAGTTCAACGATCGCGAACACGGCAAGGATGCCAAGAGCGCGGTTGACGTGTGGGTGCTGCACGGCTCGAACGAGATGGCGCACGTGCACAGCGTCGGAACGAAATTCGACGATAACGCGGCCATCGCACCGATGACCCTGCCGATGTCGGGCGCGTTCTCCCGCACGGACGTGAACGACGGACAACTCCGCATTCGTCTTACGCCCGATGGACGCGATGACTGGCAATTCGAGCCGCGCCTGATGTTGCAGTTCTCCAATGGCGAGTCGCGCACCTACGCGTGGCCGCAGGTGATGCTCGACAACGCCCGTCCAGAGGTGACGCTGAGCTTTTCATCGGCCGTTCAGAATCCATGAAACGCATGAGGCACTCGTGTAGGCCATTTCCCTACAGAACACACCGAATTTCGAGGCACCGGGCATAAACGTAGACTCCGTTGCCTCACCCCTATCGTTCGGGGCTGCCGTTCAGGAGGGGGAACGGTGGCCCCGTAGCGACCTTTCGGTGCGAACTCTGTGTGTTTGGGCTAAGATTCGTTCTATCTTCGCCTAAGTCCACGAGCCATGGAAATAGCCCCGCTGTTTGTCGACCTCGGCAAACCAAAACCAACCATTCGACAGATTGCGGACCTGGTAAAAGCCGGCGGGACCGAGGCGCTCACCGAAGCGATACGACGTGCCGACGCCGCCCGGTATCAGGAAGTGCGGTGCCGCTCCGCATTGAATCGCGTGAAGGGGATGCCGTTTGAATGGACGCTGAACCCGTATCGCGGCTGCACGCACGGTTGCCATTACTGCTACGCGCGGCGCTACCAGACGCAATTCG
>DASTZI010000346.1:0-14331 GCA_035764385.1 Vicinamibacterales bacterium | reverse complement strand
ATTACCGCGCCGTCGGAAGATGGTGACGGCGCACGGCGGGTGATGGCGATGGCCGTCCGCAAGGGGGGAATCGCGCCCTCCGAGGTTGATTACATCAACGCGCATGGGACCTCCACGCCGTACAACGACAGGCTGGAGACGCTCGCGATTCGGAACTGTTTCGGGGAACACGCCGAAACGCTCGCCATCTCCTCGACCAAGTCGATGACCGGTCACCTGCTCGGCGGCGCGGGCGGCCTCGAGGCTGGCATCACGGCGCTGGCCGTCCATCATCAGGTCGTGCCCCCGACGATCAACCTCGACGATCCGGATCCCGAGTGCGATCTCGACTACGTGCCACACCAGAGCCGGCAGATGCCGATCCGTTATGCGCTGTCGAATTCCTTCGGCTTCGGAGGCACAAACGCCGCGCTTCTGTTCAAGAGATTCGAAGGATAAATCCACGATCTCGGGCCACAGAGACACAGAGATTGGCTTGTACAATTTCTACTCTGTGCCTCTGAGTTTCTGTGACTCGTGGCTGTGAACGCCGTCGCGATATGAAAATTGCCGTTTGCATCAAGCAGGTCCCGACGCGAGAGTGGCAACCACGGCTGAACGATTCGAAGACGTGGATCCGCGAACAGGACGTCAGCTACGAGATGAACGAGCCCGATGCCTACGCGCTCGAAGAGGCGCTGCGGCTTCGGGAGAAACACGGCGGCGAGGTTGTCGTCTGCTCGGCCGGTCCCGCACGTGTCCAGACCGTCATCCGCGAGGCGCTTGCCCGCGGCGCCGACCGCGCGATTCACGTCGAGCACGATTCGCTTGGCGCTGCGGACGCGTTTGTCATTGCCGAGGCGCTGGCCGCGGCGATGAAGGACGAAAAATTCGATCTGGTGCTCACGGGGCTACAGTCCGATGACCAGGGCCATGGCCAGACGGGCGTCATCCTTGCCGAACGGCTTGGGATGCCCTCATCAACGATCATCATGGACGTTCAGGTCGACCCCTCGACAGGCTCCGGACAAGTGGCAGCCCTTCGGGTGAAACGGGAACTCGAAGGGGGCTGGTTCCAGTGGATCGCCATGCCGCTGCCGGCGCTGCTGACGATTCAGAGCGGCATCAACCAGCTGCGCTATGCCACGCTGAAAGGCATCATGGCGGCCAAGAAGAAAGAAATCCGCAAGGCTTCCCTTCCCGATGGTCTGCAGCCGGCGCAGCAGATCGTGGGCCTGGCCGTACCGACCCGCAGCAAGCAGACGCAGATGATTGACGGCTCGCCGGCCGCCGCGGCGAAGGAACTGGTGCAGCGGTTGCGAGAAGAGGCGCGCGCGTTGTGATTCTTGTCATCGCCGAACAGCGTGACGGCAAACTGAATCGCGCCACCTGGGAAACGATTGCTGCCGCCCAGCAGCTTGCCGGCGGCATGCCGATCAAAGTGGCGGTGCTCGGCGCGGCGACCGCGGCCGTGGCGCAGGAGGTCGCCTCCGCAGCCGTTGCCGAAGTACTGGTTGCGGAACACGCGGCACTCGAGCCGTATACACCGGACGCGTACGCGTTCGCATCGCGCTCGCTCATTGAGTCAGCTTCACCGACCTACGTCCTGCTGCCGCACACCTATCAGACGCGCGATTTTGCGCCCCTGCTCGCTGCGCGGCTTCGGAAGCCCCTGATCACCGACGTGACTGCCATCAGCGGCACCGGTACTGACGCGGCCTTCGTCCGGCCGATGTTCCAGGGAAAGCTTGCGGCTCAGGTGAAGCCGGTAGGTGGTCCGCCCGCGATCGTGACGATGCAGATTGGGGCGTTCAGAGCGGACGCCGCGCAGAAGGGCGGATCCGCAGCGGTCAGAAAAGTCGATATCCAGATTGATCCCGGAGCGGTTCGACAGAAGCCCGAAGCGCCGTTCCGAGAAGCCAAACAGGCTGTCGATCTCGGGCAGGCGGAGCGGATCGTCGCTGTCGGCCGCGGCATCAAGTCGCAGGAGAACATTCCGCTCGCCGAGAAACTGGCGAAGGCGATGGATGCCGAGGTCGCGGCTTCGAGGCCCATCTGCGACAACGGCTGGTTGCCGATGGAGCGACAGATAGGCAGCTCAGGGCAGACCGTCGCGCCAAAGCTCTACGTGGCGCTAGGGATTTCGGGAGCCATTCAGCATCTGGTCGGCATGAAGGGTTCCAGGACGATCGTCGCCATCAACAAGGACGCCGAGGCGCCGATCTTCGAGGTCGCCGACTACGGGATCGTCGGTGATCTGTTCGAAATTGCTCCGGCTCTCATCACTGAACTCGAGAAGTCGTAGAGCGTGGACCCAACAACGTCGACTAGCCGCGAAACGCTCGACGTCGACGTGCTCATCGTCGGTGGTGGGCCGGCAGGGCTTTCCGCCGCACTGCGCCTCGCGCAGCTTCAGCAACGCGGCGGCGGGGGCGGGCCTGAAGGTCCGCCCCTCCAAGTTGCAATCCTCGAAAAGGCGCGGGAAGCCGGGGCGCATATCTTGTCTGGCGCCGTCCTCGACCTCTCCGCGCTTCGCGATCTGATCCCCGACTTCAACGAGAAGGGCGCACCGCTGGCTGCGGAAGTACACGACGAGGATGTCCTGTTTTTCACTGAGTCCTCGAAGATCGCGCTGCCGATCATCCCGCCTCCCCTGCGGAATCACGGCAACTACATCATTTCGCTCAATCAATTTGTGCGCTGGCTGGCCGGTCACGTCGAAGCTGCCGGCGTAGATTTCTTCTCGGGGTTTGCCGGTGAGGACATCCTCATGGACGGCGAGCGCGTCCTCGGGGTACGCACCGCAGACCGCGGCATCGACAAGCACGGTCAGCGGAAGTCCACGTTCGAACCCGGCGTCGATATCCACGCGAAGGTGACGATTTTCTGCGACGGTGTGCGCGGCAACTTGACGAAAGAGTTGATGCGGCGCTTGCAGCTGGGCGACAAGGATCATCCGCAGCAGTTCGCCATCGGCATCAAAGAGCTGTGGGAAATCCCGCCCGAGCGCCTCAAGGCTGGGACCGTCATCCACACGCTCGGCTATCCGCTCAAACACGAGGAATTCGGCGGCGGGTTCATCTATGCGATGCCGCAGGGGCAGCTGTCGGTCGGCCTGGTCGTCGGGCTCGACTACAAGGATCCGCTGTTCGATCCTCACATGGCATTCAACCGCTTCAAGCAGCATCCATTCATGTCATCGCTGCTGGCCGGCGGTCAGTTGCTCCGGTATGGCGCGAAGGCGCTGCCCGAGGGCGGCTGGAACACGATCCCGCGTGTTTACATGGACGGAGGACTCATCGCCGGTGATGCCGGAGCGTTTCTCAACTCGATGCGCCTCAAGGGCATCCATCTCGCGATGCGCACGGGGATGCTTGCGGCAGAAACGGCGTTCGAAGCGGTGCGCGCCGGCGACACGTCGGCGGCGGGGCTGAAGGCCTACAAAGACCGCATCGATCGAAGCGCGGTTCGTGCGGAGCTGTATCCGGTTCGCAACGTGCACCAGGCATTCGGTTACGGCCTGTTTCCAGGCTTGGCATTCGCCGGACTGACGGTCGCGACGCACGGGTGGTTCCCGGAAGACCTGCACGGTCATCCCGGGTATGAGCGGATGAAGCAGCTCGCCTGGTACTACGGCTCGCCGCAGATCCCGACCCAGGTTGCCAGCAACGCCACGCCCGTCGATCGCAAACTGACGTTCGACAAGGTGACGAACGTGCATTTTTCGGGCACGTCGCATGACGAGGATCAGCCGTCCCATCTGCTCGTGCACACGGAGGTGTGCAGCTCGATCTGCGGGCCCGAGTACGGGCACCCGTGCACGCGCTTCTGCCCGGCGAACGTCTACGAAATTTCGCACGATGCCGACGGCACCCCGCGTCTGCAGATCAATGCCTCGAACTGTGTCCACTGCAAGACGTGCGACATCATGGATCCGTATCAGGTAATCACATGGGTCCCTCCCGAGGATGGTGGAGGACCTCAATACAATGGGATGTAGCAAATCCCAAATCCCAAATCCCAAAGCCCAAATCAAAATTGCTCCGAGGTTGGGATTTGGGATTCGGGATTTGGGGTTTGGGATTTTTGCGTGAACAACGACTGGCGTTCGTCGTGGGCGAAGCGTGCGCAGCTAGCCCTCATCGCAGGCGTTGGGTATCCGCTCATCAACGCACTGGGGCATACGCTGCGCTGGCGGGTCGAGGGCGCCGAACGCTACGACGCGGTGCTCGCATCCGGCCGCCAGCCGATCATGGCGTTCTGGCATGGGCGCATCCTCTCGGGCACGTTGTACTTCCAGCGGCGTGGCATCGTGGTGATCACGAGCGAAAACTTTGACGGTGAATGGATCGCGCGCATCATCCAGCGGTTTGGTTTCGGCACCGCGCGGGGGTCGTCATCGCGCGGTGGACTGAGAGCCATGCTGCAGCTGGTGCGTGACATGGAGAAGGGCAGGCCCGCAGCGTTTACGCTGGATGGACCGCGGGGCCCCGCGCGCGTCGCGCAGCCTGGCGCGATCTGGCTGGCACGCGCCACCGGCAACCCGGTTGTGCCGTTTCACATGGAAGCGTCATCGAAGTGGACGGCGAAGAGCTGGGATCGGACGCAGATTCCCAGACCATTCACGACCGTGTCGGTGGCGATTGGCGAACCGCTGGACGTTCCGGGCGACGCGAATGACACGGAACTCGAGACGACGCGTCAAGACCTCGAAGGACGATTACACGTTCTCGAAGCGCGCGCCCTCGAAATGCTACGTTAACGTGGCCAGCGATGAGTCTGACGATCTACACAAGTGACCGGTTCGCGGATCATCTGAATCCGCCAGGCCACCCCGAGCGTCTTCAGCGCGCTGAGGTCATGCAGGTGGTCGCGTCCGAATTCCGGAAGAGCGGCGTCGAGGTGCGCCAGCCGCGCGCTGCCACACAGGACGAGCTCGCACGAATTCACGATCGCGAGTACATCACGCGCATTGCCGAGACGGCAGGCAACGCCACTGCGCTCGATCCGGATACCTACACATCGCCCGAGTCGTACGACGTCGCGCGGCTTGCGGCAGGCGCCACGATTCAGTGTGTCGAGCACGTATTCGAGGGGAGCGGCCGACGCGCGTTCGCGATGGTACGGCCGCCCGGACATCATGCGGAACGGAACCGTGCGATGGGCTTCTGCCTGTTCAACAACATCGCCATCGCCGCGGCACATGCGCGGGCGCATGGAGTTGATCGCGTGGCGATCGTCGATTACGACGTCCATCACGGCAACGGAACGCAGTGGAGCTTTTACGAAGATCCGGCCGTGCTCTTCATCTCGTCGCATCAGTATCCGTATTACCCGGGTACGGGCGCTGCGACCGACATTGGAAGAGGGCGGGGCCTCGGATTCACGGTCAACCTGCCGGTGGAGGCCGGCGGAACGGACGCCGACTTCGAGCTTGCCTACAACACGATCGCGTTCCCGGTCCTTCGACAGTTTCGTCCGGAGCTGATTCTCATCTCCGCTGGCTTCGATGCGCTCGATGACGATCCACTCGCAGGGATGCGTCTGAGCGCCAACGAGTTTGCGCGCTTGACGACGGAGATCGTCGCTATTGCGGATGAGTACGGCAACGGACGCGTGGTCGCCGTCACCGAAGGCGGCTACGACCTCGGTGGCCTCGCGAGCTGTCTGCGCGCCGTCAGCAAGGTGCTGAACGGCGACACGTCGCTGTCAGATCTTCGCGGACCCTCGGCGTCCGCGCCGCGTGCCAATGCCCCGCCTCCGGATGCGCGCGGCCGCCGAACGGTCGATGCTGTTCTGCCCGGGCTTCGCCAATACTGGCGGCTATAATCGAATTCAGGCCGCGGGTTCGAATCCCGACCCCGAGTCCCGAATCCCGTCTGAATGACCGAATATCGCCCGCAACAGCTGGACAGGAAATGGCAGGAGCGCTGGGCTGCCACCCGCGCCTTCGAGGTGACGGAGGACCCGTCGAAGCCGAAGTACTACTGCCTCGAGATGTTCGCCTATCCGTCGGGCCATGCGCACGTCGGCCATGTGCGCAACTACATCATCGGCGACGTGATGGCGCGCACCAAACGCATGCGCGGCTACAACGTGCTGCATCCGTTCGGATGGGATGCTTTCGGTTTGCCTGCGGAGAACGCCGCGATCAAAAGCGGCATTCATCCTGAGGAGTCGACCCGCGCGAACATCGCGCACATGAAAGGGCAGCTTCAGCGGCTCGGCATCAGCTATGCGTGGGAGCGCGAGCTGGCGACCTGCGATCCCGAGTACTACAAGTGGAATCAGTGGCTGTTCATCCGCATGTTCGAGCGCGGTCTGGCGTACCGGAAGCGTTCGTCCGTGAATTGGTGTCCGAAGGATCAGACCGTCCTCGCCAACGAGCAGGTCGTCGACGGCGGGTGCTGGCGTTGCGGGACCCCGGTCGAAACGCGTGACCTCGAGCAGTGGTTTTTCCGCATCACGGCGTACGCCGATGAATTGCTCGACGCGACCGTGGAAATGGAGAGATGGCCCGAAAAGGTTCTGACGATGCAGCAGAACTGGATCGGCCGCTCGGAAGGGGCGCGCGTCACGTTCCCCATGGAGGACGCGTCCAGCGACATCGAGGTCTTCACGACGCGAATCGACACCATCTTCGGCGCCACGTTCGTGCTGCTTGGGCCGGAGCATCCGCTCGTCGCGAAGCTCGCGGAGAAAACAAACGATCCGGCTGCATTCCGCAAGCATGTGCAGACGTTCCGGACGCAGGACCGCGCCGCCCGGATCAGCGGTGAAATCGAAAAGCAGGGCTTCGACACCGGATTCCGTGCCATCAACCCCTTCACGAACCAGCCGGTGCCGATCTGGGTGGCGAACTTCGTGCTGGGTGACTACGGCACCGGTGCGGTGATGGCGGTGCCCGCGCACGACCAGCGTGACTTTGAATTCGCGCGGAAATTCAACCTGCCGGTCAAGGTTGTCATCGTGTCGGAGGATGGACGTCCGGCGCCCGATGCCAACACGATGCCGGAGGCGACGGTCGCCTACGGCCGGACGATTGATTCAGGGGAGTTCTCGAATCTCGCGTCGCAAGAAGCGCAACAGCGCATGATTGCGTTTGCAAACGCACGAGGTATCGGCGAAGGGACCGTTCAGTACCGTTTGAAGGACTGGGGCATTTCACGCCAGCGGTACTGGGGCACGCCGATCCCAATGATCTACTGCGAGACGGACGGCATCGTTCCGGTGCCGGACGATCAGCTGCCGGTGGAGCTCCCGAAGGTCACCGAGTTCACCGGGCGTGGCGACTCGCCGCTGGCGCAGGTGCCGGAGTTCGTCAACGTGAAGTGTCCGAAGTGCGGAGGGCCCGCTCGCCGCGAGACCGACACGATGGACACGTTCGTCGATTCGTCGTGGTACTTCTACCGCTTCGCCGATCCAAAAAACGATCGACAGCCGTTCGATCCGAAGAAGGTCGATTACTGGCTGCCTGTCGATTTCTACAGCGGCGGCATCGAACACGCGATCCTGCATTTGATCTATTCGCGCTTCTTCGCACGGGTCTTTCGCGACCTCGGCATGGTCCATCACAGCGAGCCGTTTACGCAGCTGTTGACGCAGGGGATGGTGCTCAAAGACGGCGCCGTCATGTCGAAATCCAAAGGCAACGTCGTCGATCCCGACACCATGCTGGAGAAGTTCGGCGCCGACGCGCTCCGCCTCTACGTCATGTTCGTCGCGCCGCCGGAGAATCAGGTGGAGTGGACGGATACGGGTCTTCGGGGTATCGCCAGCTTCCTCGCCCGCGTATGGCGGTTAGTCGATCAGTGGATGCCGGCGTTCAAATCGAATCCCGACTCCCCCTCGACTTCGCTCGGGGCAAGCCGAATCCCGAATCCCGGCGACCTCACATCCGCGGAGCGGGCGATCCGCCGTAAGACCCACGACACCATCCGGCGTGTGACGGCCGACATCGAGCAACGCCAGCAGCTCAATACCGCGGTGTCAGCGATGATGGAGCTCGTCAACGACCTGTACGCGTTCGGCGAGTCCGAGGGCGCGCGTCCTCAGGCCGTCGCCGTCGTCGCCGAGGCCATCGAAGCACTGGTTCGCATGCTGTCGCCCTTCGCGCCGCATACGTGCGAGGAGCTCTGGGAAATGCTCGGCCATCGCGATGGCCTGATGAAGGCGAGCTGGCCGCAGTTCGACGCCGCAGTTGCGAAAGCTGAGGAAATCGTCGTGCCCGTCCAGGTCAACGGCAAGGTTCGCAGTCGCTTGACCGTGCCCGCGGAAGCGTCGGAGAAAGAGCTCGAGGAGATGGCCCTGGCCGATCCTGCCGTGATGGCGCATCTGGCTGGGAAACAAGTCAAGAAAGTGGTCGTGGCCAAGGGACGGCTCGTGTCACTTGTCGTCTAGGGTTCACGAGGTGCAAAGGGTTCAAGTGGTCCAGAAGGTCCTGTTCGTAATGACGCTCGCGGTTGCACTGGGTTCTGCGGGGTGCGGGTACGCATTAGCGGGCCGCGGCTCCTTTCTGCCGACCGATATCCGCGTCGTCGGAATTCCGCAGCTCCTGAACCGGACGACCTATTTCGACGTCGAGAATATCCTGACGCAGAAGATCCGCAACGAGTTCATCGGGCGCGGGAAGTATCGAGTCGTCCCCGAGGCCACTGGCGCGGACGCCGTGCTCATTGGGGAAATTACCTCGATCACGCTGTCACCGGTCGCCTTCACGTCGACACAGCTCGCATCGCGTTATCAGTTCGTGCTGACCATGAAGGTGGACTTTGTCGACACTCGGGTCAACAAATCGCTCTGGGCAAACGATGCGTTTGCGTTTACTGGTGAGTACGATCTGACGTCCGGCACTGGTGACTCGACCATCAACGCCGCCACGTTCGTGGACCAGCAGCTCTCCTCGTTCGACCGCATCGCGAACGACATCGCGCGCACGATCGTCACCGCCATCGTCGAGGCCTTTTGAACCACGAAGACGCGCTGCGCGCGACATGCCAGTAATCTCCCGAGCCGCGCTCAAGAAACAAATTGCCGCGGGTGACACCGGTCCGCTGTATCTGCTCCTCGGAGATGACGACGGCGAGAAGTCGGCGGTCGCGGCCGAATTCGCCGAGATGGTTGACGAAGGACTTCGTGCCTTCAGCGTCGACCGCCTCTTCGGTGCCGAGATCAAGGCGGAGGATCTCATTGACACCGCGGCCACGCTGCCGATGATGGCGCCGCGGCGGATCGTCATCGTCTTCGATGCCGAGCGGTTGCTCATTCCCAAGCGCGAAGGGAAAGCGGCGGATGCGGAGCAGGAGCGTCTCGAGGCGTTCGTCAAGAACCCGCCGGCGCACGCCACGATCGTGTTCGTCTGCGGACCGCTCGATCAGCGGCGCCGGCTCGTCAAGCTGCTGCTGAAGGAAGCGCAGGTGGTGGACTGCGGCACGATTACCGATTCGGCGGATGCTGAGCGGTGGGTGAGGGCGAGGGCCGAGCGGGACAAGCTTCCCCTCGACGCATCCGCGGTACGGACGCTCGTCGAGCGGGCGGGCATCGACATCGTGCGTCTCCGGACGGGGCTCGAGCGCGTCGCGTTGTACGCAATGGGGCAGTCAAAGATCACCGCTGAGGATGTCAGGCAGGTCGTTCCCGCGACGGCGGAGGCGACCAACTTCGGCATCGCGAACGCGATTGAGCGGAACGACGCTGGCGAGGCGCTGCGCGAGCTGGCACTGGCGCTCGAGGGCGGCGCGCAGCCGTTCTTCCTCATGGGGCAGCTGCGCTGGGTGGCTGAGAAGATGCCGCGCGCCCGGCTCAAGGATGCGATCGACGCGGTATTTCGTACCGACGAGGCGATCAAGTCTTCCGGTGGCGACCCGCGGATTCTCCTCGAACGCCTCATCGTCGAACTGTGCGCTACCGCGTCCCCGAGGGCTTCGCGAACCTGGCATCCTCGACAGGCCCGGCCTTGACCGTCTGCATCGCGTAGGTGAATTCGCGATTGCGCGTCTGCGAAATCACCCACTGGTGCGGAACCTTCCGGCCGCTCACGTCGCGGAAATCACGGTAATCAATCTGCGTTGGATAGAGCCCGAAGTACGAATCGTTGTAGTACACCAGACGCTCGAGCATTCCACTGTTTTTCTCGAAGTACGCCTGGACTTTCGGGAGGTTCTGCGTTTTGGCTGTGATGACGTAATCCTCATGGCCTTCGATCATCTCTGACCGATCCATCTTCGGCTCGAGGAGCATCTGCTTGAGGTGCGCCGGAAGATTGAATGGATCCTCGAGCATCGTGCCATCGGCTTCGGCCTTGCGCAGATCGCGAACCGCAGTATTGCCCGCGCGCGCCCATCCACTGTTGGTTCCGTACGCAAGCAGGTTGTCGTTCTGCCCCGCCTTGGTGATCATCAGCCCCATTCCCGGCGCCTTGGAGAGAATCTCGATTTGCTGTGCGGGGAAATCGCGGCCGGGGCGCCGTTGTGTGACGGTGCCAACCGCGTCGAGGCTGCTTACCTGCTGCACGGAGCCGAGGACACTGATGTACTTGTCGATCACTTGCGCCGGCGTCACTGTCGGTACCGGCCCGGGCGGAGGCAGACTCGCGTCGTAGTCCTCGCCCAACGCCAGAGGCAGAGGATGATTCGTCACGTTGGGCACGCCTACCGGGAGCGGCCGCCCCTGGTGACACGTGAAGCAGCTCACGCGCGCCTGGCCCCTGAACGTCGTCTTGTTGATGTTGTTGACCATCTCGATCATCTGCCGCGCAATCGCCTTCTGCGGCTTGACGTCGAGTTCACGTTTGTTGGCGTCCGCGTCGTGGCAATAGCCACAGCCTACGCCGAGCGCCGCTTCGAACAGGACCATCGTCGGATTGAGCATGTCGGCCCGCTGGCCTTTGAACGCCTGGATGTTCTTGAAAACCTGCTCGGCCTTCTGATCGCTGCCCTGGGCCACCACCGGCGCCTGGCTGAACCCCGCAGCAAGGATGAATCCCGTGACCGCCGCCGTGATCGCTATCGACCGCGTTGACATGAGACGCACATCCGCCTCCTTTTGGAAAAGGATGGACGGAGCCTACACCGATTCAGTCCCGCGGGACCGAAGTTTTTGCGTGAAGTCGCGTGCTATTCAACGACCGCGGATTCGGTTTCGCCGACGAGCGCGGTCAGTGCGGCGGGTTCAGGACTGACGTAGAACTGGTAGGAATACCGTTCCGTGTCCTTTGGTGCATCTTTCGGGATGTCGGCGCCGTGTGCGCCGCCCCAATTGAGAAACGCCACCGCGCTGTTCGGCCTGAACGGCACCATCTTGACAGGATCGCACCGGATGCCCTGCGTCTCGGGATAGAACGTGTTCGTGCGGTCGATGTTGGGCGTCCCGTTCATGCGGTAAAACGTCGTTCCGAACGCCTCACTATCGCCCGGGCGAGCGAAGTACATCAGGCATGTGAAGACGACGCGCTTCGGATCGAGGTGCGGATTGAGGTGATAGCCGGGTCGCCGCAGCATGAGTCGACCGCGGGTTG
This sequence comes from Vicinamibacterales bacterium, assembly GCA_035764385.1. Taxonomy (GTDB): domain Bacteria; phylum Acidobacteriota; class Vicinamibacteria; order Vicinamibacterales; family UBA2999; genus Gp6-AA40. The sequence goes on along the minus strand of DASTZI010000346.1, from coordinate 2,837 downwards.
CTTCGTGCGGAATCGCCGCCAGCGCCGGACCGCGCTCGGGTCCGTATTCCCTGATGTAGAAGTCGCGAACGTGCGGCATCAACTTCTGCAGCAGCGCCGGCACCATCATGCGCGGAATAAGCTCCTCTTCCAGGAAGGTGAGCATCTGAATGGTCCATTCCGGTGCGATGTTGATGCTCGACAGCCGCAGGTTCTGCTTCGTGTCGTCTTTCTGCGAGAACAGAATCGGAGGCGGAATGCCGTCGATCAGCGCCTCGTATGTCCTCGACGGCAACAAGTCGTCGATGACAATGTGGACGCTTGGATCGTCATGCACCGGCACGCGTCTGATGGCATCGTGCACATGCGCCGCAACGGCTGGCGCCGTCAACAGCGCCGCGTACTCGACCTTGCGGCGCCGGTGCGTGATGTCGGCGCCCAGTGTTTCGCGCATCAGGCGGACATCGCGTTCCATTCGTGCAATACGGTCGACGGAGTCGAGCAGCGGCTCGAGCCGCCGCATCCGCTCGTTGAGTTCAGCAGAGAGGCGAGCGACATCACCCTTCAGCTCGGTGAGATGCTTGTCGAGTCGCTTCTCGAGTTTGGCGACGGCGGCCGTTTGATCCGCACGCCACTGGCTGCGCAGAACGGGCAGGATTCCTGAGCGCGTAAGGAGCCGCTGCAGGAGACCGGACACTAGGCTGTGGCCTTGGACATCCGCGCGGAGAGCCGCGATTTGTACCGTCCTGCGGTGTTGCGGTGGATGATGCCCTTGGTGGCCATCTTGTCCACGATGGAGACCGTCTGATTGAGCGCGGCTTTCGCTCCGGAGAGGTCCTTCGCATCCAGCGAAACGCGAATCGCTTTCAACGCGGAGCGCAGCTTCGAGCGCATCTGCCGGTTGTGTTCCCGGCGCTTGGTGTTCTGCCGATTTGCCTTGAGGGCGGACTTCGTACGTTTGGCCACTGATCCTCGCTAAAGAGAAAACCTGATTATACAGGTTGAAGAACGTCGAGGGCGACGCGCCACACACCGTCGCGTCCGCGCGACCAGACACGCACGTAGAAGCCGTGCGAGGCCTGCGTGCCGTCCAGCGTATACGTGCCGTAGGTGTAACCGAGATCGCCCGCCATCGACGTTTCCGCGAACTTCGATTCTCCCGCTGTATAACGCGGCTGCCCGCTCAACCACGCGACAATCGCCTCTTCGCCGACGATGGGCATGACCTCCGGCCGATGGAGCCGCGCACCCTCGGCCAGGTGACCGCGATACGCGTCTGACTGACCGCGGCGCAATGCGTTGGTGAGGGCAGCATCCGTGTCGCGCAGGGACTTGACGGCAGCCTGGACCGTCGTGCTGCGCGCATATCGCTGCGTCTGCGGCGCGCGCGTAAAGCCGGGAGGAAACATCACTGGCGCCGGCGTCGGAAGTCCCATGTCCATGACGACGCGGACCGAGCCGTCGGGCTGACGTTTCCACACCGAGGCATAGATCGAAGGCTGCGGTCGTCCTCCGTTGACCTTTGGATTGATCCGGCGGACAGGACCGGTCAGATATCCGAGGTCGCCGCTCGAGGCGATGTCTCCGTAGCGCGGCTCCCAGATCAACTGCACGTCCTTCGGTGGATCGGGGAGCTTGCCGAACAGCTCTTTCGCCGGCACCACCCGGTCGTCATCGAAGCCGGATGCGCTGTCGGCAAAGTACTCGAGGAACGCCTGCTTCCAGCCGACGACGAGCGCGCGCGCAGCAAAGCGCTGCTCGGTGCGGACCATGTCGTCGAGCGCATTGTTCTGGGCGAACGCGGTGAACAACGACACGGCAACGATGGCTGCCGTCAGCTGAGCGCGCCGCCCCCGATCGAGGGCGCGCGTCGAGACGCAATTCATGTGGTTACTGTACGACGATCTCGTACGTGCCGGTGGCAGGCTTGCGGGACGAATAGCGGGGAACGGCTCGGCCGTCGACAATCTCGAAGGTCTTGTAAATGATGCGCTGTCTCAGAGCGGCCCGCTGGACGTCGGTGAGGCGGCTCACTTTCTTTACGTAGTCGCGCGTTTCCTGGTACGGCGGGACGGCGTTGCCGTGACGGTCTACGGCGTTGGAGCCCGCGTTGTAGGCTGCAAGGGCGAGCTCCTCATTGCCCTGATACCGATCGAGGAGCTGCCGCAGATACGCGCAACCGCCGCGGATGTTCTCCGCGGGATCGTACGCGTTGCGCACCCCGAGCTGTCGTGCCGTGGCTGGCATCAACTGCATCAGCCCCATGGCGCCTTTTGGCGATCGCGCGCTCGGGTTGTAACCGGATTCCACCTGGATGACCGCGCGCACGAGTTCCACGCGCAGCGCCTGTCGCGTGGCGTGCTCGCGAATGAGCGGTTCGAACTGCTCGCGGACCGTTGCGTTCGCCATCGGTGTGGTCGCTCGGATGTCGGGCGCTTCCGGAACGACATAGGTCATCGCGCCGTCGTTGAGCTTCCGATCCGAAAGGACCAGCGTGCCGTTGACGTCGCGCCACGCGTAGATCTGTGCGTCCGCGTCTACGGGTGCAGCGAGCGCGATCAGGAAGGCCAAAAAGGGGAGCCGTGCCACTCGATCCGGTTATCGGAGGCACGCAGGGGGCGCCTGTAGGGGCCGACTTCAGCCGGCCACCGCTATGCGCCGCTTACAAGTTTTTCCACGATTCCGCTGGCTGCCGCCAACATTTCGCGGATTTTCGATGGGTCTTTTCCGCCCGCTTCGGCAAAATCGGGCCGTCCTCCGCCGCCGCCACCAACAATCGGCGCCAGCTGTTTGACGACCTGCCCGGCAGGTACTTTTTTCGTGAGGTCGGGGGTCACGCCAACGACGATGGACACCTT
>DASTZI010000345.1:0-18190 GCA_035764385.1 Vicinamibacterales bacterium | reverse complement strand
TCTCATCCAGTCTCCTCCTTGGGATGTTCCAATCGCCAACGGCGCTAGGAAACCCGTGAATTACAACAGCGAGATCGAGGAACCGTCCATCGGCCTTCAGTAGGGGGTGGCGCCCATTGCCGAACCCGCGTCTAACCCGCCACGCGATACGATCAGGAGGCAAGCCCAGAAACACGCCGGCATCGATGAGATCGAGACTGTGATGTCGCCTCAGGAAACGCACGACCACGCCCGAGATCAAAGTCACCACCACTGTAACGATCATTCGCATCGCCTCAGTGTCGACGCCGATCGACGCTACTTGACGATCGCGCTCGTGTTGGTCGTCGGATTCATGGCCTTTGAGGTCGTGGCCGGGCTCATCGCCCATTCACTGGCGCTGCTGTCGGACGCCGGGCACATGCTGACCGATGCCGGGGCGCTCGTGCTCTCGCTCATCGTCATTCGGCTTGTGCAGCGTCCTGTTGGTGGACGGCTGACATACGGAATGCGGCGCGCAGAGGTGCTCAGCGGGCAGGCCAATGGCGCCGTTCTGCTCGTGCTGGGCGTGCTCGTGACGTACGAAGGGATTTCGCGACTCATCAATCCTCCCCAGGTCGCGGGCGGGCTGGTCACGATCGTGGCGGCTCTGGGCGTCGTCGTGAATCTCGCTGCTGCGTGGGTTCTTGCGAAAGCGAACCGCGAAAGCCTGAACGTCGAGGGAAGCTTTCAGCACATCGTGACCGATCTCTACGCGTTCATCGGCACGTTCGTCGCCGGACTCGTCATCCTCGTCACCGGCTTCGATCGCGCGGACGCCATCGCGTCGCTCATCGTCGCGGGTCTGATGTTCCAGTCTGGATACAAGCTTCAGCGCAAGGCCATGCGGGTGTTGCTCGAAAGCGCTCCCGAAGGCACGCTTCCCGATGAAGTCGGCTGGGCAATGGCACGTACCGCGTTCGTGAGCCAGGTGCACGACCTGCACTTGTGGGAACTGGCTCCTGGTGTCCCAATCCTCACCGCGCATGTACTCGTCGCGCCGGCGACCGACTGTCACGCCATTCGGCGCGACCTCGAACACATGCTGCGACAGCGCTTCGGCATCGAGCACACCACACTCCAGGTCGATCACGCGCCGCACCAGGTGTTCTCGATTGGTCGTGGATCCGGCTAGCCCGATAGCCGAAGCTACTTCGGCGGGTCGACGTTGACAGTCGCCGTGGGCCCCACACCCGCGGTGAGAATCCACATCGGATCGTTGCCCGAGCCGTCGTAGTGGACGCCGCGCGCGATGTCATGGATGAATCCGCCCTTCGGCACTCCCATCGTTCTCATCTTGTCGCCGCTCGGGCCCGTGCCGATCAACATCGTCCCGCCCATCACCATGACCACACGATCGATCGGGTGATAGTGCGGCATGCTCCAGTTGTTGGGCGCCCGTCGCTGATACTGCAGGTAGAGGCCGGGCTTGCTCGAGTCGCCGTACAGGACGAACGATTCCTTCGGCATATCCTCGATCCGCTGAACCTGGCTGATCGTCGAATCGATCACGTTCGCGCCCGAGCTGGAGGCAGTGGCGCCCGGTCCCGCGGGATGGTCCGGCGACGGTCCTATCCCCACGAAATACAACGTCGCGCCGTCGTCTTTCGTCCCCTCGAAGTGAACGCCGCGCGCAACGTCTCTGACAAATGAACCTGCCTTCAACGGGACGGTGCGCTGCCGATCGAATTTTCCTGTGCCGGCCCAGAGCGTGCCCTCGAGCACGGTCACGAAGAGGTCGTTGTCGTGAGAGTGCGGCATGGTCCACGTGTTCGGACCGCGCTTCACGATGTAAGCATAGAGGCCCGGCTTGGAGGGATCACCGTACAGATTGGCAGTCCTGCCATTCTCGGTGTCTCTCCACTTCATCTGGTCGGGCAGCGTGTAATCTCGACTGCCCCGGTCGACGTCGACCGCTTGTGCACCGCGGGGTGAGGCGATCCAGAGAGAAGCCGCGGCCAGGGTCACTGCAACGGTCGCTGCGCGGAACGGCAACGTGGTGCGCGTGTGAAAGGTCATAGTCGTCCTTCCAAATCGCACTCACGTTACTCCAGTTCGTTACCGCTGGGAATGAGGAGTTGGAGCGCGTTCGAGCCATGTCTCAGAACCAGAACTTCGCCGCGAGTTGCACAACGCGTGGGTCGAGCGCCGTCGTGATCGTCCCGAAGCTGGCGGGGCCGAACTGCGCCGCCGGTGCGCCGAAGTTCACCGTGTTCAGCAGGTTGAATACTTCCAGACGCAGCTCGATGGCGCGCTCACCTGCAAAACCGACTCGACGCATCACGGCGAGATCGACATCGCGGTACGACGGCCCCCGCGCTGGATTACGAGAGGCGGATCCAATCGTGAACTGATCCGCCAACGCGAACGCCGAGGTGTTGAACCAGTGGGCGGGCGTTCGCTGGTCCCCCGGCAGGGTCGGATCGCCGATGACATTCGGCCGCTGTGTCGTGAAGCCGGCGTACCCAAGCGAGTTCGACTGCGTGACCGCCACCGGCACTCCGGACTGCAAGGTCATCACCGCCGCCACGCTCCAGTCCTTCGCCAGTCCGCCAAGCAGGCCACCGGGGTTCCTCGCGCGACCCGTGCCGAATGGAAGATCCCACACGACGGAGCCACCGAAACAGTGGGGAATATCACCGGTCGAGTAGTCGCGGTCGCGTTCCAGATTGTGGCTGTCGGCGACGGCGGAGTTGGTCAACGGGCCAGTCAGAATGGAGGCGTCGAAGACGGACGAAGCGATGTCGGTCAACTTCGAACGGGTATACGCGGCCGAGTAGGTCAGACCGCGCGACGTTCGCTGGCGAATGCTGAACGAGAGGCCCTGATAGTTCGTCGTGCCGACGTTGTTCCGGTAGAAGCTGACCGCCGTGTACTCGGGATATGGCTTCATCAGCTGCGCTCTCGTGATCGTCGGGTCGCCAATCGACGAAGAGCGCGGAATGGTTCCGAAAAACGGATTCGGGATCCTTTCGAGAAGCGTGGGACCGAGTTTCAGTTGCTCCTCCGTCAACTGATTGATATTGCTGTCCGGGATCCCGATGTTCGTGATCTTCGATCCGAGGTACGACACTTCGACGACCGTGTTCGTCGTCAACTCGCGTTGGACCGACACGTTCCACTGTTGCGCGTAGCCCGACCCCAGGTCGCGGTCAATGGTGAACACACCTTGTCCGAGGCCGGCGTTTGGCGTCGCACCGACGGGCGTGACCGTCGGTCCGTTTTTCAGCATGAACGCCGGTGCGATGTTGTCGAGCGTTCGCTGCGTCACGTCCTGGAGAAAAGGAAAGTTTGGTGTCGTGAAGGGCGTGGTGACCCCCGCCATCTCGATCCAGACCTTCGCGTAGCCCGAACTGATAATCGTGCGGTCCGTCAGGCGATAGACGGCGCCAAAGCGCGGGCCGAAGTTGTTCTTCTTGAGCGGCCGTACGGGATCCTTCCCCGGGTATTCGAGCTGCCGGGTCTGCAGATTGAATATGGCGGTCTGTCCGTTGATCTCCCTGGATGGGAAATTCAGCGTGTATCGCAGCCCCGGATTGAGCGTCAACCGATCGGATACCTTCCAGTCGTCCTGAATGAAGTACTCCTGAACGTGTGCGCGCTCCTTGATATCGGCCTGCTGCAGGTCGATGTTGAAGCTTTGCACCTGGCCAAGGAGAAAGCTCGCGAACGCGTTGCCAGTGTTCGCAACTCCAGGCAGATCGCTGCCGACGGTGGTGAAGACAAACGATCCGGTCGGCCAGGGAGGCTGGATCACGTTGAGCCGTTCCCAGCGCCAGTCGAGTCCCGTCTTGAACGTGTGGCGGCTCTTCAGCCACGTCAACGAATCGGCGATCTGCGACACGCTCGTGCTGAAGTCCGAGGCCGTATTCGTCGGTGAGCCGATCTGCTGGTAGCCGCTTGGCGCGAAGGTCGGCAACGTGTTGGGAAATCTTGCGTTCGATGGAATGCCGGGAATGTTCAGCGCGACGCCTGCGGCCGAAGACAACGACGCCGCGCTCCGCTGGACGGCGCGCCGTGTATCGCCGATGCGGACTTCATTCAGCAAGTTGGTCGAGAACGTGTGCTGATAGTTCGACGCAAACGACCATGCCTTCGTCGCCTGCGGCCCGACGGCCACACTGCCGGCCAGAATGGTCCCACTCCCGTCGGGAAACGCGCTCACTGGTTCGGCGTGACCCCTGAAGTACGTCAATCGTCCGAACATCTGATCGCGGCCCGTCGCCAACTTGTGATCGATCCGCAGATCGCCCTGATCCTGATCGTCGATTTCGTTGGCTGTCCGGCTGTAGTTGTTTGCGGTAGCGGCGTTGGTTGGCAGCGGATAGCGGTCGAGAAGCGCCAGCGCCACCGGATCCATCGAGCTTCTCGGAATCGTGTTGTTGGGAAACGGTTGACGCGTATTCCCGACCGTCGTCGCCGGATCGTAGATGTTCTGGCGAAACACACCTGAACGTTCGGCGAGCGTCGGCACATTCGAGGTCACGGTGCGGCCGATGCGTTGTCGCTGACCTTGATAGTCGACAAAGAAGAACGTCCGGTCCTTGACAACGGGGCCGCCGAGCATGCCGCCGTACTGATTCCGGCGGTAGTCCGGTTTCACCGGATTGCTACGCTGGAAATAGTTCCTGGCGTTCAGCCCTTCGTTGCGAAAGAAGTCGAACACGTTGCCGTGAAACGCATTGCCGCCGGACTTGGTGGTGAGATTGACGACGCCGCCATTGAACCGTCCGAATTCCGCCGGCGGGCTATTGCTCTCGATCTTGAATTCCTGGATGGCGTCGATGACCGGATAGAACGCCACCTGCCCCGGCTCGGGTTGCAGCACCGAGATGCCGTCGAACAGATACTCGTTGGTTCGAGGTCTGCCCCCGTTGATGCGGGGCAACACGGAATTCGGCGGCAGCGCGACACCGGGGACGATGGACGCGAGCATGATGAAGAGGCGGCCATTCAGCGGCAGCTGCACGACCTGCTCGTTCTCGACGACGGTCCCGAGGCTGGCGGTCTCCGCTCGCACAATCGGCGCATCGCCGACCACTGTCACCTGTTCCTGAACACTGCCAACCGCGAGATCGAAATCGATGCGCGCCTTCTGACCCGTCGCCAGACGGATGCCCTCGCGGCGCACCGACTTGAAGCCAGCGAGCGCGATATCTAGGCGGTACTCGCCCGGTGTCAGGCTGGCCACCGTGTACACGCCATCGCGGGTTGAGACAACCACTCGCTGTAGATTCGTCCGCGTTTCGGTGACGGTGACGGTCGCGCCGGTAACGGCGGCGCCGGCCTGGTCTTTCACAAGGCCGGTGATTTCGCCGGCGGCCGTCTGCGCACGGGCGGGCGATACGCCGATGACGCACGCCCATACGACAGCGAGGCAGAGCGAGAGTGGGACGCTTTTCGTCCTGTTGATCTTGTTTATCAACCGTTTTTCCGACCAGAACTCTAGATCGGATTGAGACGGTACTCAAATCGACTCAATCAGACTCAAAATAGTCCGATCGATGAGGAATCAGCAACCCTCGTTTGCGCTGTTCGCGGCCGATGCCTGGAGTTCGATGGAGACTGACTTGATGAGCACGTGCAACCGCTGGCCGACGCCTATTCCCAATCGGCCGATCGCATCGCGAGTGACTTCCGCCAACAGCACACTGTTGCCGACCGCCAACTGAACGATGACGCCTTCAAACGCCGTATCGATGTGAACAGCCATGACGGCGCCCGCCAGTACGTTGTGAAGACTCAGACCCGTGGGCGCGCTGGTCGCCAACACGATTTCGCGCGCCGGAATGCGCACTCGGACAACGGTGTTCGCCGCAATGTTGCGGGCCGGCGCGAGCAACATGCCTCCGCCAAAGGTCAGCTCGACGAGTCCGCGATCCGCGTGAACCCGCGTCACCGTGGCATCGAACACGCTGCCGAGACCGACGGCTTCACGCAACCAGGGAAGATCCGGACGACTCATGAGCGTGGAAATCGGACCACACGCAACCGCCCGTCCATGTTGAAGCATCAGCACGTGTGAGGCGAGCCGCACAACATCCTCAAAGTCGTGGGTGACGAGGACGAGAGGCACATGCAGTGTCCGGCGCAAGCCCTCAATCTCGTTCTGAAGGCGCCGTCTGCCGGACCGGTCGACCGCGGAGAACGGTTCATCCAGAAGCAGCACGGCCGGCTCGCGTGCCAGCGCCCTCGCAAGCGCGACGCGTTGTCGCTCCCCTCCAGACAGATCACGCGGTCGCTTCGACGCCTGCGGGGCAAGGCGAACGAGGTTCAGCATCGCCTCCGCTCGACTGTGTCGTTCGGCTCGCGGACGATGGCCGAGCGCCGTCATCACATTCCCGAGCGCCGTCAGGTGAGGAAAGAGCGCGTACTCCTGAAAGACCAGACCGACGGCGCGGCGATGCGGCGGAATGAACGTTCTAGTGTCCGTATCGGTCCACGTTTCGGCGCCCGATCGAATGGATGCATGCGACGGTCGGTACAGGCCCGCAATGGAACGCAGAATGGTCGTCTTGCCGCTCCCGGAGGGTCCGAAGATCGCAAGGACCTCTCCCGAGTGACAGGTGAATTCGACGTCCAGTGGAATTGGCCCGGACTGTCGCAGGCTGACCGACAGCGCCGGGTCACGCACGATGTGGATTGACGCGGCGCGACAGAGCGGTCGTGGCCATCAACGTCACCACCGAAATGGTGAGGAGCGTCGCCGCCATGACACCGGCGCTGCGATCGTCAAACGCCTGCATGCGGTCGTAAATCGCGACGCTCAGCGTCCTCGTCTGACCTGGCAGATTGCCACCGACCATCAGCACGACGCCAAACTCACCAAGCGTGTGGGCAAACGTGAGGACCGCAGCCGTCAGAACGCCCGGCCACGCCAGCGGCAGTTCGATGCGAGCAAACCGCTGCCATGGCGTCAGCCCACAGCTCGCGGCGGCATCGCGGACATCGGAGGGTATCGCCTCGAAGCCGCGCTGAATGGGTTGAACCACAAACGGGACGTTTGCAATCACCGAGGCGAACAGGAGACCTTGAAACGAGAACGGCAACGAATGGCCGACGAGGGCCTCGAACGCCTGACCGAGCGGCGAGCGGGCACCAAATGTCACGAGCAGGTAAAACCCGAGCACAGTCGGAGGCAGGACGATCGGGACGGTGACCAGAGCTTCGACGAGTAACTTTCCCTTGAACTCGCGAACGGCGAGCAGGCGTCCGAACCAGACGCCCAGGGGAAGAAGGATCGCGATCGTCCCGGCTCCGAGCCACAGCGAAACGCGAAGAGCGGCCCAATCCATCGGCGGCTATTGTGGCACCTGGTAGCCGTTCCTGATGAGCGCGGTGCGAGCGGCGGCTCCCTGCATGTAGGCGTAGAACTGTTCAACGACCGGTGTCGCTCGTTTGAGCAGCACCATCCGTTGGCGCAAGGGAGCGTGATCCGTTTCGGGAATGAGCGCGTACCGGCCACGATCGGCGACGCCTGGCTCCTTGACGAGCGAATAGGCAATCAACCCGCCGACGGCGTTTCCCGTCGTTGAAAACTGTGCCGCTTGCGCAATCGTGTCACCCACGACGAGGCGCGACCTGATCGCGTCCCACAATCCGTGCTTCCTCAAAACGGCTTCGGCCGCCCGCCCGTACGGCGCCACATCCGGGTTCGCAATCGCGAAACGCGTCACGCCGCCAGCCCGCAGCAAACGTGAGAGACCATCGAGGCGCTCGTCGACCATGAGGGGAGAGCCGGTTGGCGCGAAGATCACGAGTCGACCGATCGCATAGACGACACCCGCATCACGGGTGAGGCCCGCACTCGTGAGCTGATTGGGGAACTCCTCGTCGGCCGCGAGAAACATCCCGAACGGCGCACCGTCGCGAATCTGCCGCGTCAGCGTGCCCGACGAGCCGAACACGACGTCGACCCGCATGCCACGGTCTCGCTCGAACTGCTTGGCGATTTCCGTCAGCGCAAAGTTGAGATTGGCTGCGGCCGCGACCGTTGGCGCCCGTTGCGCCAGAGACACGTCCTGCAGTCCGAGCAGCCACACTGCGATTAGTGCGAGGGATGAGTATTTGGACAGACGCCTGCTGATCGTGAACGCTGCGTCCCGGAGGATCGGCCGCATCAACTAAAGGGATACTTGTACAGTAAGCGACCGTGTCGACACAATATGAGCCTGTTTGTGAGTTGGTTTGATACGACTCTGAATGATACGATTCTGCCATTTCCACAGGAGAACGTCGCGTCATATGGCACTTCTCACGGCTCGAGTTGCAGCTGAAAGGCTTGGCGTCGGGTATTCCACGCTCAAGCGGTGGGTACGAAACGGTCGCGTCCGGACCATACGCACCGAGGGCGGTCATCACCGCGTCGCCGAGGCTGAGATCGATCGGCTGTTGGCGCCACACCAGCCGCCCGCCCAAAAACGGCTGCCGAGGACAGACGAGGACGAATCGCTCGGCGGCTTGAGCGCGCGCAATCGCCTGTTCGGCTATATCGAGGAAGTTCGGGTGGACGGCCTGCTCGCGCAGGTGCAGTTGCGCGTCGGCGATCAACGCCTGACCTCAGTGGTGACCGCGGACGCCGTTCGGGCGCTGAAGCTCCGAAGAGGCGACGATGCCATCGCCATCGTGAAGTCCACAGAGGTGATGATTGCGCGGCCGCCGGGGCCCCGATCCTCGCAACCGAGCGCCAGCCGGAAGCGGGGCGACCGCTGAACGCTGGACCGCGGAGCCACCATAGCCCGATAATGTGAACCGTGGTTCGAAAATCGAACACCGGTTCAAAAGCGCAGCCTGGAATCGCCCGCGGCCGTCGTCGTGATCGGCAGCGCGACGCCATTCTCCGGGCTGCAGCACGCCTGTTCCGCGAGCGCGGCTTCGCCGACACGGGCATGCGCGACATCGCGGCAGCCGCCGACCTCTCGGCGGCCAACCTCTACCACTACTTCGACGGCAAGAACGACCTCTTGTTCTATTGCCAGGATCGGGCGCTCGACCGGATGCTCGCAGCCGTCGCCGCCGCGCGCCGAGAATCGCGCTCCGCCGCGGAGCGCCTTCGAGTCGTGTTCACCGCACACCTGCAGACGCTCCTTGACGAGATCGAAGGTGCGACGGCGCACCTGCAGATCGATTCGCTGCCGCCGAAGCTTCGCGACGCGATCGTGAAGAAACGGGATAGCTACGAGCGGGCGCTCCGCCGGCTCATCGCCGACGGCATCAAATCTGGCGAGCTCGTCGACATGGACCCTGCGGTCGTCGCGCGCGCGATGCTCGGTGCGATGAACTGGACGGTCACCTGGTTCCGTCCCGACGGTCCTGAGACCGCCGCCGCGGTGGGCGAAGTTATCTCGCGTTTCCTGGTGCGCGGCATCGCCGTACGCACACCGGCGGTCAAACGGACGCTCGCGGCCGTGGAGAATCGAGGATGAAGATTCGCATCACGTGCACCGTCAACGACGAGCCGGTGGATCTTCTGGCAGAAGACTACAAGACGCTGCTCGAAGTGCTCCGTGAAGATCTGGGGCTCACCGGCACCAAGCATGGCTGCGAGCTCGGCGAGTGCGGTGCGTGTGCGGTACTCGTCGACGGCGAGCCGGTGTTGTCGTGCCTCCTGCTCGCGGTCGAATCGGAGGGACGCCGTATCGAGACCGTGGAAGGCCTGGCGAGGGACGGACGCCTCCACCCGCTTCAAGAGAGCTTCGCCGATCTCGGCGCCGCGCAGTGCGGCTACTGCATACCCGGAATGTTGATGACCGCCAAGGCGCTGCTGGATCGCGAGCCGCATCCATCGCGCGAACGCATCTGCGAAGCCCTGTCCGGCAATCTGTGCCGGTGCACCGGCTACCTGCAGATCGTCGAGGCCGTCGAGGCTGCGGCGAAGAGCGCTGAAGGCAAAACGTCGGCAGAAGCTCAATGACAGGTCGTGCCCCACGCGTCATCGGACGTCCGCGTCGCCGCGTTGACGCGCGCGCGAAGGTCACCGGCCAGACGCGCTTCGCTGACGACATCATGCTCCCGCGCATGCTGCACTGCCGGCTGCTGCGCTCGACGCAGCCGCATGCGCAGATCGTGGCGATTGACGTCTCCAAGGCGACGGCGGTCGAGGGTGTCCACCTGGTGCTGACCGGCAAAGACTTGCCCATTCCCTACGGCATCCTTCCCGTCAGTAACGACGAGCACGCGCTGTGTCCAGACAAGGTCCGGTTCGTCGGCGATCCGGTCGCCGCCGTCGTTGCACGCGATGAAGTAACGGCCGGACACGCGGCGCAACAGATCGACGTGAGCTACGAGCCACTGCGTACGTTCGCGTCTCCGGCCGACAGTCTCGCTCACGACGAGCCGCGCATTCACGATTACGGCGATCACGGCAACGTGCACAAAGCGGTGGCGCTCCAGTTCGGCGATGTCGACGCCGCCATCGCCGGAGCGGATCATGTGTTCGACGACGTGTTCTTTTTCGAGGGAAGCACGCACCTGCCGATCGAGCAGCACGCCACGGTGGCGCTGAAGGACCCGGACGGCAAGCTGGTCGTCTATTCAAGCACGCAGACACCTCATTACCTGCACCGCGCGCTCGCGAAAGCGCTCGAGATGCCGGCGGCGCACATCCGGGTGATTGCGACGCCAAATGGCGGCGGCTTCGGCGGTAAGAGCGATCCGTTCAATCACGAGATCGTCGTGGCGAAGGCGGCGCTCCTCCTCGATCGTCCTGTGAAGATCTGCCTTTCCCGTGAGGAGGTGTTCCTCTGTCATCGCGGCCGCCACCCGGTGCTGATGCGGTTCCGCACGGGTGTGAACGGCGACGGCACGATCGCGGGGATGGATCTGCAGACGCTGCTCGATGGCGGTGCGTACGGGTCCTATGGGGTCGCGAGCACGTTCTACACGGGCGCGCTGCAGACCGTCACCTACAACATTCCGCGCTACCGTTTCCGCGGCTGCCGCGTGTTCACCAACAAGCCGCCGTGCGGACCGAAGCGGGGACACGGGACACCGCAGTCGCGTTTCGGACAGGAAGTGCAACTCGACAAAGTCGCCGAGCATCTGCGCGTCGATCCAGCCGAGTTCCGGCTCCGCATCGTCGTGCCGCCCGACTCGCTGACCGCCAACTACATGCGGGTCAAAACGATCGGCCTCGCGGACTGCATTCGCCGCGTGGTCGATCGCTCACAGTGGAAGCACAAGTTCCGCAAGCTGCCAGTCGGCCGGGGCGTCGGGCTGGCATGTTCGTCCTACTTGTCGGGCGCTGGCCTCCCGATCTACTGGAACGACATGCCGCACTCCGGCGTGCAATTGAAGCTCGATCGCAGCGGTGGCGTCACCGCGTTCTGCGGCGCGACCGAGATCGGCCAGGGATCAGACGACGTGCTCGTCGGGTTGATCGCGGAGGTGCTGGGTATCGATCCGTTCGATGTGCGGGCCGTCACGGGTGACACCGATCTGACGCCGGTTGATCTCGGTTCGTATTCGAGCCGGGTCACGTTGATGATGGGCAACGCGGCGATCCAGGCGGCCGAGCGCGCCCGTGACATCCTGGCGTCGGCCGTCAGTGATCGTCTCGGCATCCCGTCGGATCGTCTCGTCTTTGCAGATCGCCGCGTCTTCGACAGCGAGCGACCGGAGCACGGTCTCACGTTTCAGGAATGCGTCTGCCTCGCGGAAGCGAAGTTCGGCACCATCGGCACCGTCGGCTCGTACACGCCGCCAAAATCACCCGGCCATTACAAGGGCGGCGGTGTCGGTCCGACGCCGACGTATTCGTATTCGGCGTCGGTGGTCGAAGTCGAGGTGGATCCGCAGACCGGCTGGATCACCGTGCCGCGCGTCTGGATCGCGCACGATATAGGCTGCGCGCTCAATCCCGCGCTCGTCCGCGGGCAGATCGAAGGAGCCGTGTACATGGGCCTCGGCGAGGCGCTGATGGAAGAGCAGGCCTTCCGGCGCCTTCCCCCGCGATTGTCGGGCGCGCTCGTCCACAAGTTTCCGTCGATCCTCGAGTACAAGAGCCCGACCAGCCTCGACATGCCCGAGATCTTCACGGATCTGATCGAACATCCCGATCCGGAGGGTCCCTTTGGCGCCAAGGAGGTCGGGCAAGGGCCGCTGCTGCCGATCATGCCGGCGGTGGCCAACGCGGTGTACGACGCCATTGGCGTTCGCGTCGATCAAATCCCCGTGACGCCAGAGAAGATCGTCCGCGCGCTGCAGGCGAAGGCGGCGGGCAAGGCCGCGCGATCAGGCCCGGCGGCGTTCCCCGACATCGATTGGCCCGAACCGCTGCTCGTTTCGCCGCCGTGGGAGAACGGCGACGGCCGCGCCAGCAACGAGAACAAGAAATCTACCAAGGTGGTGGTGCGCTCATGATGCGCCTGCCGGCGTTCCGTTATCGGGCCGCGCGCACAATCGCGGACGCCGCGACCTGGCTCGCCGAAAACCCCGCGGAGACCATGCTGATCGCCGGCGGCACGGATGTCCTGCCGAAGATGAAACGGCGACAGCAGACGCCCACGACCTTAATCGGGTTACGCGCAATCCGAGAGCTCGCCGAGATCCGCAACGGCAATGGATTCACCATCGGCGCAGGGGTGACGCTGTCGAAGCTGCTCGCACACCCGGGAATGCGCGCATCGTATTCAGGTCTGTTCCAAGCGATCGCACAGATCGCGACGCCGCATCTGCGCAACATGGGGACGATCGGTGGGAACGTGTGCCTCGATACCCGGTGCACGTATTACGACCAGACCTACGAATGGCGGAAGGCGATCGATTTCTGTCTGAAGAAGGACGGAGACAGGTGTTGGGTCGCGACGTCCAGCCCCCAGTGCCTTGCGGTGTCTTCCACCGACACGGCACCCATGCTGCTGGCGCTCGGTGCCTCGGTCACGCTCGTGTCGTCAGCGGGCCAGCGAGTGATCCCGCTCGGGGAGTTGTTCGCCAACGACGGCATGCATTACCTGACGCGTCGTCCGGACGAAATCCTGACCACCATCACGCTGCCGTCCTCCGAGGGATGGCGCAGCGCGTACTGGAAACTTCGTCGTCGCGGGTCCTTCGACTTCCCGGTGGCGGCCGCCGCGTCCGCGGCCAAACTCGATGGCCTCGACGTCGTCGACATCCGCATCGTCCTCGGCGCGGTGGCGTCGCGACCCGTCGAGTGCCACGCGGCGGCGACCGTTCTCAAGGGACAGCGCCTGACGGATCAACGCATTGCCGAAGCGGCAGCGGTCGCATCAGAAGTCGCCAAGCCGATGGACAACACGGACTACGAGCTCGTGTGGCGCAAATCGATGGTGCGTACGCTCGTCAGCCACGCGCTGCACGAGATTCGGGGAGATGACATGAGCGACAGGCGACGTCAGCTGGCGCGTCAGCAACTGCTCGCGCTTGCTTGAATTTCGGGGCCTGAGTCATTGCGCTGACCCGATACGGGACCGGATCGGGATCGTCAGCGCTAAGCAGTCTTCGCCAACTCAGCGACCGCGTTTCTCCCCACCTCCGACAGATTCTTCAGAGCACCAGGATTGTTGCGATACGCGGCGACGATCTCGGCGCGCATGCGGGGCTCCCAGAAGCGCCGCAGATGGTTGGCAACGGCGGCCGGCGCGTCGGGGCCTGACTCGCCCGCAAAGAAAGCAGAGATGTCGTTGACCATCGCCACCAGGCGATCGAGGTTCATGCCGTTGTCGTGTGTCGCAGCGAGGATTCGTGACGCGCGCGCCATTCGCTGGGATGCACCACGCGAATGGCCTCGACGGCAGTCACCTTGTACTCGGGACAGTTGGTCGCCCAGTCAGAGTTCTCAGTCGTCACCACGTTGGCGCCGGACTCGGGGAAGTGGAAGGTCGTGTAGACGACGCCCATCTGGATGCGATCGGTAACCTCAGCGCGCAGCACCGTACTGCCGACGCGGCTCGTAATGCCCACCCAGTCACCATCCTTGATACCTCGCACATCGGCGTCATGCGGGTGAATCTCGAGCAGGTCTTCGCTCGCCCAGATCACGTTGTCGGTTCGGCGCGTCTGCGCGCCCACGTTGTATTGCGAGAGGATGCGGCCGGTGGTCAGCAGCAGCGGGTACTCCGCCGTCGTGTGCTCGGTCGTCGGCACATACTCGGTCACGAAGAACCTGCCTTTGCCCCGCACAAACGTCTCCACGTGCATCGTCGGCGTCCCTTCAGGCGCCTTGTCGTTGCACGGCCACTGGACGCTGCCGAGACGATCGAGCTTCTCGTAGTTCACGCCGGCGAACGTCGGCGTGAGGCTGGCGATCTCGTCCATGATTTCCGACGGATGCCGATACCGCATCGGATAGCCCAACGCGTTGGCAATCAGCACCGTCACTTCCCAGTCCTGGAAACCGGTGCGCGGCTCCATCACCTTACGCACGCGGCCGATGCGACGCTCGGCATTGGTGAAGGTGCCGTCCTTTTCGAGGAATGACGATCCGGGCAGGAAGATGTGCGCGTACTTAGCGGTCTCGTTGAGGAATAGATCCTGAACGACAACGCATTCCATGGCCGAGAGCGCCTCGGTGACGTGATGCGTATTCGGGTCTGACTGCGCGATGTCTTCGCCCTGTACGTACAGGCCTTTGAAGGTGCCGTCGAGCGCCGCGTCGAACATGTTCGGAATGCGAAGGCCGGGCTCGGCTTTGAGGCCGACTCCCCACTTGGCCTCGAAGGCGCCGCGCACGGCATCGTCGGACACGTGGCGATACCCGGAGAACTCGTGCGGGAACGAACCCATGTCACATGAGCCCTGCACGTTGTTCTGGCCGCGAAGCGGGCTGACACCGACGCCTTCTCGTCCAAGATTGCCGGTCGCCATCGCCAGGTTCGCGATGCCCATCACCATCGTCGTGCCCTGGCTGTGTTCGGTCACGCCGAGGCCGTAGTAGATGGCGCCGTTTGGCACCGAGGCGTAGAGGCGCGCGGCGCCGCGCACGAGCGCGGCGGGAACACCAGTAATCGACTCGGTTGCTTCGGGCGAATTCCGTGGCTCAGCGATGAACTTCTTCCACTTCGCGTAGGAGTCGGCCTCGCAGCGATCCCTCACATAGTCGTCGCGCGTGAGCCCTTCCGTGACCACCACGTGCGACAGCGCGTTGATAACCGCGACGTTGGTGCCCGGGCGCAACTGGAGGTGAACGTCCGCGGCGATGTGCGGTGAGCGGACCAGACCGATCGTCCGCGGGTCGATCACAATCAGCCTCGCGCCCTGGCGCAACCGCTGCTTCAGCCGCGACGCAAACACCGGATGCGCTTCAGTCGGATTGGCGCCAACCACGATGATGGCGTCGGCTTTCTCGACCGAATCAAAGGCTTGCGTGCCGGCCGACTCGCCGATTGTGCTCTTCAGGCCGTACCCCGTCGGCGAGTGGCACACGCGCGCGCATGTATCGACGTTGTTTGTGCCAAAGGCGGCGCGCACGAGCTTCTGCACGAGAAACGTTTCTTCGTTCGTGCAGCGCGACGAGGTAATGCCGCCAATCGCATCGGCGCCGTACTTGTCGCGCAGACGTTTGAACTCGCGTGCGGTGCGGTCGATGGCTTCTTCCCAGGTGACCTCGCGCCAAGGGTCGGCGATCGTTGCGCGCACCATCGGCTTGATCACGCGATCGCGATGCGTCGCATAGCCAAACGCAAATCGGCCCTTCACGCACGCGTGCCCATGATTTGCGTGACCATCGCGATCAGGCGCCATGCGGACAACCTGATCGCCTTTCATCTCTACTTCGAACGAGCAGCCGACGCCGCAATACGCACAGGTCGTCTTCGTGGCACGTTCAGCCGCGCCGATGTGGATGACGGACTTCTCGACGAGGGCGCCGGTCGGGCATGTCTCGACGCATTGGCCACACGACACGCATTCCGAATCCACGAAGGGTTCGTGCGCACTGGCAACGACCTGCGAATGAAAGCCTCGGCCCTGGATGGTGAGCGCAAACGTGCCCTGCACCTCGTCACAGGCGCGCACGCAGCGCGAGCAGACGATGCACAGGGATTGATCGAACTGGAAATAGGGATTGCTCTTGTCGACCTCGCCGTGATGGTGATTCGACCCGGCGAGCCCGTAGCGAGTGCTCGTGATATCGAGACGCTCGGCCATGTCCTGCAGCTCGCACTGACCGTTGGCCGGACACGTCACGCAGTCGAGCGGATGGTCCGACACGTAGAGTTCCATCACGTTGCGACGGAGCTCGGTGAGCTTGGGGCTTTCCGTACGGACCTTCATGCCCTCGGCGACCAGGGTGGTGCACGAGGCTGGAAAGCCGCGACGGCCATCGATCTCGACGAGACAGAGGCGACACGAGCCGAAGGCCTTGAGGCTGTCGGTGGCGCAGAGCTTCGGGATATCACGCGAGGCGACCGCCGCGGCACGCATCACCGACGTGCCGTCGGGCACGGTGACCGACGTCCCGTCGATCTCCAGCGTGACGACTCGCCCGGTTACCGGTGGCGCTGGCGTCCCGAGGTCGTGATAGCCCTTTGCAAACATCTAAGCCCGCTTGAAGTCCTCGCCGAAATACTTGATCGCGCTCCGCACTGGATACGGCGTCAGGCCGCCGAGCCCGCAGAGCGATCCATGCAGCATTGTCTCGCAAAGCTCACCGATGAGCGCGAGCCCGGCCTCGGCGTCACGGCCCTGTCGGATCCCCTCGAAAATCTCGGCGCCGCGGGTCGATCCGATGCGACATGGCGTGCACTTCCCGCACGACTCATGGGCACAGAACTCCATCGCGTACTGGGCCATCGCCGCCATGTCCACCGTGTCGTCGAAGGCGACGATGCCGCCGTGGCCGAGCAGGGCGCCGATCCCATCGAACGATTCGTAGTCGATCGGCGTGTCGAACTGCGACTCGGGCACGTACGCACCAAGCGGGCCGCCGACCTGCACGGCGCGAATCGGGCGGCCAGACGCCGAGCCGCCGCCGTATTCGTACAACAGCTCGCGCAGGCTGATACCGAACGCCTTCTCGACGAGACCGCCGCGCTTGATATTGCCCGCCAGCTGGATCGGCAACGTACCGCGCGACCGGCCGATGCCGTAGTCGCGGTAGTACGCCGCCCCATTTGCCAAGATGATCGGCACGCTCGCGAGCGAAATCACGTTGTTGACAACCGTCGGCTTGCCAAAGAGGCCTTCGATGGCTGGCAGCGGCGGCCGCACGCGCACTTCGCCGCGCTTGCCTTCGAGGCTCTCGAGCATGGACGTTTCTTCGCCGCAGATGTAGGCGGCGGCACCGATGCGCAGCTCGAGGTCGAAGCGCTTGCCGCTGCCCCGTACGTTGGCACCCAGATAACCAGCACCATACGCCGCGGCGATGGCTTCCTCGAGCACCCGCCTCGCGTGCGGATACTCGACTCGCAGGTAAATGAAACCCTGCGAGGCGCCGACGGCGAGGCCCGCGATGATCATCCCTTCGATCAGGACGAAGGGATCGCCTTCCATGATCATGCGGTCAGAGAACGTGCCCGAGTCGCCTTCGTCGGCGTTGCAGGTGATGTACTTCTGCTCGTCCTTCTGATCGAACACGGTCTTCCATTTGATGCCGGTCGGAAACGCCGCACCGCCACGGCCGCGCAGTCCCGAATCAGTGACCTCCTTCACGATGTCCGCCGGCGCCATCGCGAGCGCACGCTCGAGCCCGGCGAAGCCGCGGTGCGCGCGGTAGTCGTCCAGGCTGACGGGATCGATGACGCCAACGCGTGCGCAGGTCAGGCGTTCCTGCTTGGCAAGGTAGGAGATCTGATCGGTGAGCCCGAGGCGCAACGGATGCTCGCCACCCGTCAGAAAGTCGGCCGCAAACAAGCTCTCCACATCGTCAGGCGTGACCGGCCCGTACGCGATGCGGCCCTGTGGCGTCTCGACCTCGACGAGCGGCTCGAGCCAGTACAGGCCGCGTGAACCGTTGCGGACGAGCGACGTGTCAGCCGACAGACGCGCGGTAACCGTATCCGCGACTTCGCTGGCGCCCATCGACAGCGCGCCAGAGTCACGCGGTACGTAGACGCGACGCTGCGGGTCCGCAGCGGTCGGATCGCGACGTTGCGTGACCTGTCCCTTGTCTGTGGTCTTGCTGGCGTAGGCTGGGTCGCGTTTTCGAGAGCCGCCAATGAGCGCATCGAAGCGTTGTGCGGTCACGCGTCCATGCACATCGCCGTCGATCATCACA
>DASTZI010000344.1:0-2866 GCA_035764385.1 Vicinamibacterales bacterium | reverse complement strand
ACTTCGCGATGTGCCGGCGACCGATGTCGTACGCGATCTGATGTGGCGCTGCTGTGGGCTGATCCGCCGCGGCCACTTTCGTTCGGATTTTCCGAATCGCGACGACATAAAATGGCGGAAGCACGTTGCTGACCGCCTCACGACTGAGGGCTCAAGGCCCGAGTCTTGAGCCCTGAGCCAATATGTCTGCAGAGACCGACATCCCCGACCTTCCAACCGAGATCACCAAGCAATCTGAAGACTTCGGGCGCTGGTACATCGACGTCGTGCGACGCGCCGAGCTCGCCGACTACTCGCCTGTCAAAGGGTGCATGGTCATCCGGCCGTACGGCTATGCCATCTGGGAGCTGATGCAGCAGGCGCTCGACCGTCGATTCAAGGCGACCGGCCACGTCAACGCGTACTTCCCGCTCTTCATCCCCGAAAGCCTGCTCATGAAAGAAAGTGAGCACGTCGAGGGGTTTGCGCCGCAAGTGGCGTGGGTGACGCAGGGAGGCAACGAACCGCTCGAGGAACGGCTTGTCGTCCGGCCCACGTCGGAAACCATCATCGGGACGATGTACGCGAAGTGGGTCCAGTCATGGCGCGACCTGCCGATCCTCATCAACCAGTGGGCGAATGTCGTCCGTTGGGAGAAGGTGACGCGGCTCTTCCTCCGGACGACAGAGTTCCTCTGGCAGGAGGGGCACACCGCGCACGAAACACCTGAGGAGGCGCAGGAAGAAACGCTGAAGATGCTCGGCGTCTATAAGGACTTCGCCGAAACGGAACTCGCTATGCCGGTCGTCGACGGACAGAAGACCGAGAGCGAGAAGTTCGCCGGCGCGGAGCGGACCTACTCGATTGAAGCGCTGATGCGCGACGGTCGCGCGCTGCAGGCCGGCACGTCGCACAACCTCGGGCAGAACTTCGCGAAGGTGTTCGACATCAAGTTTCAGGCGCGCGATAAGTCAGTCCAGTACGTCTACGGCACATCCTGGGGCGTCTCCACGCGGATGATCGGCGGCGTCATCATGACGCACGGTGATGATGGCGGGTTGATCCTGCCACCGCGAATCGCGCCGTATCAGGTGGTGATCATTCCGATTCCGCGTGGGAACTGGAAGGAAACGATCGTGCCGAAGGCACGCGAGATCCGCGACGAGCTCGCCCGGCGCGGCCTCCGCGTGATGCTCGACGACCGCGATTCGCAGACGCCCGGCTGGAAGTACAACGAGTGGGAGATGCGCGGCGTGCCGCTGCGGATGGAAATCGGTCCGAAAGACCTCGAGAAAGCGCAAGTCGTGCTGGCGCGACGTGATACGCGCGAGAAGTCGTTCGTGCCGATGGACGGACTGGCCGCAAAGGTCGAGGAGATGCTCGCGGCGATCCAGCAGGCCCTCTACGACCGCGCCGTCCAGTTCCGTGCCGAGCACACGACCGAAACCGACAGCTACGAAGAGTTCAAGCAGATCATGGACGGTCGTCCGGGCTTTGTCATCGCGCCGTGGTGCGGCTCGGCGCAGTGCGAAGCGGATATCAAGGCCGAGACGCAGGCGACGATTCGCAACATTCCGTTCACGTCGAAGCCGGCGGCAGGGAAGAAGTGCCTGAAGTGCGACGCCCCGGCGACGACGCACGCCTGGTTTGCGAAGTCGTACTAGTCGGTGCGAGTCGCCTCGCACCGACCATCACGCCTCTTCTTCGACGAGTTCCTTGTCTCGTTTCTTCCCGAAGATCCACGCCAGCGCGATGCTGAACAGGTACAGGAAGAACAGGGGAACCGACATCGCCACCAACGAAACGCCGCCGCCGTCGGGCGTCACGATCGCCGAGACGATGACGATGATCAGGAGCGCGTACTTCGTGTGCCGCCACATGAAGCCGGCGGTGATGACGCCCATTCGCGCGAGGAAGAGCACGATCGTCGGCATTTGGAAGACGACGCCGAACGCCAGGATCATCTTGATGTAGAGCGCAAATGCCGGCTCGATGCGCGGCATGAACGTCAGGTAATCGCTCGTGAAGCTGACGAAGAACTTCCACGTCAGCGGAAACACGACGTAGTGCGAAAACGCCGCGCCGCCGATAAAGCAGATACTCGACAGCACCACGAACGGAATCGCCATCTTCTTCTCGTGCGCGTACAGCCCCGGCGCGATGAACAGCCACACCTGCGTCATCACCAGCGGCAGCGCGATGACCGCTCCCGCAATGCCCGCAATCGTCAGGTAGAGGACGAAGGCTTCCGTTGGCTCCGTGTAGATCAGGTGCTGGTTGGCCGGCAGCCCCGCCTGCAGCGGCTTCATGACGAAGTCGAAGAGCTGCTGGATGAAAATGAACGCGATGAGGAAGCCGACGAAGATGGAAATCGCGGCATAGATGATCCGCTTCCGGAGCTCGTCGAGATGCTCCAGGAACGACATCTTTGCTTCGCCGTCATCCTCCTGCTCGTCATCGTCGCGATCGCCGTCCGCACCGGGATCGCGGCGGAGGATGCGGTTGGCCTGCGTACGAAAGTCCGGATCGGGATCGAGATCGTGCGGGGAACTTGACCCCGGAAAGGGCACCAGGGCCATGTTGTGGCCTATGCCGAGTGAGTGCCGGTGCCCGGCGCGGTCGTCGTGCGGCTGACCGTTGCGGCGTCAACAGGAGACGGCGTCGCAGCGGGCGGCGTTGCTGGGGCGGCAGGCGCCGTACGTTCGCGCGTCTCCTCGACGCGGATTTCCTCCTCGAGCGTGCTCCGTAACTCGTTAGAGGCTTTCTTGAATTCGTTGATGCTCCGGCCGAGTGATCGACCCAGCTCGGGCAGCTTCCGGGGACCAAAAATAATGAGCGCTATCACCAGAATGATGATGAGCTCTGGCATGCCAATAGAACCAAACAT
>DASTZI010000343.1:0-15315 GCA_035764385.1 Vicinamibacterales bacterium | reverse complement strand
TGCGACCATCACGTCCGCCTCCCTGGCACGCTCGACCTTCTCGGATCAGGAACGTGTCACGCTGACCGCAGCGGTTGCGAATCGAACCGTTGCGCCGGTCACCGGTGATTCGCTGACGCTCGAGATCGGCGGCCGCGCCATTCAAACCGTGCCGCTCAACATCGCGCCGGAAGGCTCCGCGTCGGTGGCGTTCCAGCCGTTCACGGTGCCGTCGAAGAACATGCGCGTCACGGTGCGGGCGGGCAACGACGCGCTGCCGACCGACAACGTCTTCAACCTGGTCATCTCGCCGTCAGCTCCGGTGCGCATTGTCGTCGTCGACAGTGGCAACCGGCCGGGCGCCGGGCTGTATCTGATGCGTGCGCTCGCGATTGGCGACGCGCCGAAGTTCGACATCACCAGCCGCCAGCCGGCGGCGGTCTCGGACGAGGATTTGCGGCGCGCGTCGGTGGTGCTGCTCAACGATGTGGACGTCAATGTGGGGCTCGGTCGCCGGCTGCAGCGGTTTGTCCAGGATGGCGGCGGCATGTTCATCGCGGCGGGCCCACGCGCCACGTGGCCGCAGGAGGCCGACATTCTTCCGGCGTCGTTGTCGCAGCCGATCGACAAATCGCGCGGCGAGTCGGCGCGCGTCGGCGCGCTCGAGTACGGGCATCCCGTGTTCGAGGTCTTCCGCGCGCCGCGCAGCGGCGATTTCTCCACCGCGCGCTTCTACGCATATCGTTCTGTCGCCGCAGCGCCAAACACGCAGGTGCTGGCGCGCTTCGATGCAGGTACGCCGGCGCTCGTTGAACGGAAGGTCGGCAGCGGACACGTCATGCTGTGGGCCTCCACACTCGATCTCTCGTGGAGCGATCTGCCGCTCAAGCCCGTGTTCCTCCCGTTCATCCATCGTGCGATGGTGCACCTGGCCAATTACACCGAGCCGGCGCCGTGGCTCACGATCGGCCAGGTCTTCGATCCGGACGCGTCGAGCGCAAAAGCGCAGGCGACCGGCCGACTCGCGCTGACGCCGTCAGGCAAGCGGCTGCCGCTCGAAGACGAAGGGTCCTCCGCGCAGGTGCTCGAGCTCACCGAGCAGGGTTTCTACGAAATCCGCGGACAGAAGGCGAACTCGGATGTCACGGTCGTGGCCAGCAACATCGACCCCGCCGAGTCGGATCTGACACCGGTCGAGCCGGCGGACATCGTCACTGCTGCGACGGGCAGCACGGGACAAAATGCGCAGCAGGCCGAGGCAGATGTGCCGTTGACGCCTGAGGCGCAGGAACGGGCGCAGCGGCTCTGGTGGTATCTGCTGGCCACCGGAATTCTGCTGCTTGGCGTCGATACGCTGTTTTCGAACTGGCTGTCGAAAGCATAAAAACCAGACGGGTTCGGGCGTATTCTGATCTGGCGGGATTGATTTGGCGAAGGGTAGGCCGGGTCCTTTGGGAGCCGGCGGAGAGGCACAATGCTCGATTTCCTGAAAAGCGCGTCCACCCCTCCGAAAGACCTCCTCGGCATCATCCGGTACGTGCGGGCGCGCTGGCGTGCGCGGCTCGCCGTCAAGGGATCGGTTCGCCTCATCGCGGTGAACGTCGGGGTGTTCTTCGCGCTCGCGTACCTGATGCAGTGGTCGCGGTTTAGCCCCGCCTCGATCCTGTTCTCGCGCCTCGTCCTGGCAGCCTCGATCGTCGGCTCGATCTATTTCTTCCTCGTCAAGCCGATGCGCCGCCGGGTTTCCGACGATCAAGTTGCGCTGTATCTGGAAGAGAAGGAGCCGTCGCTGCAGACGATGCTCATCAGCGCGGTCGAATCGAGCCGCGAGGGGCGGCACTGGGAATCGAGCGCGCTGGTCGAGAAGCTGGTCGGGCAGGCCGTCGAGAAATGCTGCACGGCCGACACCGCTCGTCGCGCTGAGCACGGTCCGCTGCGCGCCAATGGAGCCATTTTCGCCAGCGTCGTCACCGCTGCCATCCTGGCGGTGCTGCTCGGTCCGGCATTCTTCCGTCACGCGCTGTCGGCGATGGTCATCGTACAGAGCATCGAGGCCGCCGCGCCGTACAAGATTTCGGTGACACCCGGCAACGTGTCGGTGCCGAAGGGCGCCGATCAGACCATCAACGCGAAGCTCGCCGGCTTCAGCGCGCAGAACGCCGTCGTGATGCTGCGGCGGGATCCGACATCACAGACCTACGAGAAGCTGCCGCTCGTGCTCAACGACAAGGGCGTCTTCGAAGGGATCATTTTCGGCGTGAAGACCGCGACGGAATACTTCGTCGATGCCGACGGCGTGAAGTCGAGTACCTACACGCTGAAAGTTGTCGACGTGCCGTATGTCGACAAGCTGGCCCTCGAATACAAGTTCCCCGCGTACACCGGTCTCGAGCCCGAAAAGATTGAAGACGGTGGCGACATCGCCGTTCTCCGCGGCACCGACGTCAAGGTCACGATCACGCCGACGATGAAGACCAAGGGCGGTCGCATTGCCCTGAACGACAAGGAGACGGTGCCGTTGACCGTCGAGGCCGACGGGACGCTGACCGCGTCGTTCAAGGCCGACCAGGACGGTTCGTATCACGTTGAACTCGACGCGCCGAACGGCGAGCGGGTCGCGGCCTCTCCGCAGTACACGATTGATGTCCTGACGGATCGCGCTCCCACCGTGACGTTCGCCCGTCCGGGCCGCGACACCTCCGCGTCCTCCATCGAAGAGGTCTACGTCGAGGCTTCCGCAGACGATGACTACGGCGTCAAGAATCTGGAGCTGGTGTACTCGGTCAACGGCGGTGCCGAGAAGGTCGTGCCGCTGTTCAACGGCTCGAAGCGGCTCCCGGCGGTCAGTGCCGGTCACACCTTCTATCTCGAAGAGCTCGGCGTGAAGTCGGGCGACTCCGTTTCCTACTACGCACGTGCCACGGACAACAACGGCGTGGGCGGCGCACAGCAGGCGAGCAGCGACCTGTACTTCGTTCGCGTGCGTCCCTTCGATCAGAAATTCCGCCAGGCGCAGTCGATGGGCGGCGGTGGCGGCGGAGGCGGAGGCGGGCAGAACCAGGTGGACGCGCTCTCGGAGCAGCAGCGGCAGATCATCTCTGCGACCTTCAACGTGCAGCGCGACAAGCGGACGGTGTCCGCGGACAAGTTCCGGCAGAACTCCACCGTGGTCGGCCTCTCGCAACAGAAGCTGCGCGAGCAGGTCGAAGGGCTGCTGACGCGGATGAACAGCGAGTTCATCCAGCAGGATCCGAAGCTGAAGCAGATCGGCGAACTCCTGCCGCAGGCCGTCACGGCGATGAAGGAAGCGGAAGGTAAGTTGGGTTCGACGGCACCCGATCAGGCGTTGGCGCCGGAGAACAAGGCGCTCACGATACTGCAAAAGGCGGAAGAGGAATACGAGATGCAGGTCAGCGCCCAGCAGGGCGGTGGCGGCGGCGGCGGCGGATCATCGCAGCAGCGAGAGCTGGCGGACATCTTCGAGCAGGAGCTCGACAAGATGGCGAGCCGCTACGAGACCGCCGACCGTCAGATGCAGGCCAACGGCGATCGTCAGGTGGACGAATTGCTCGAGAAGCTGAAGGAGCTGGCGCGTCGGCAGGAGCAGGAGGCCGAACGCGAGCGCCGGCTCCAGCAGGGTAGCGCGTCATCGACGCCGAGCGGCAGCGCACAGCAGCGCGCGCTTGCGGAGCAGGCGGAGGAAGCGGCCCGGCGGCTCGAGCGCCTTGCGCGCGAGGAGAACCGGCCAGACCTGCTCGACTCCGCGCGGCAGATGCGTGAAGCGGCGGATGCGATGCGCCGGGCAGCGGCCGGCGGCAACGCGACCTCGTCGTCACAGGCGCAGCAGGCGCTCGACCGTCTAAAAGAAACGCAGCGGAAGCTCGAACGGTCGCTGAGCGATCGCGCGCAGCGGGACATCCGCGACGCACAGCAGCGTGCCGAGGAACTGGCGCGGCAGCAGCAGGAGATTGCCAACGGCGTCAACGGCCTGGCCGCCAACGGCCAGCAGCGTCGCGACCAGGCGCAGCGCATCAACGAAAAGAAGGATGATCTCGAGCAGAAACTGGGCCAACTCGAGGGCGACCTCGATGCGGCCGCACGCGATGCGGCGCAGCAGGAGAGACAGGCATCCAGGAAATTGTCTGAAGCGGCGGGTGCGATTCGCGACAACCGTCTCCGCGACAAGATCCGTTATTCAGAAGCGCTCGTGAACCGCGGCTACGGTCAGGAAACGCTGCGAGCCACAGAGAACGACATCGCAGGAGGCATCGACCAGCTGCGCAAGCGGTTGGAAGAAGCGCAGGCTGCCCTGGGGCAGGGTGGACAGCAACAGAACGCCGATTCGAAGGGCGAACAGGCGCTTGGTCGGACGCAGCGTCTGGCGCGCGGTCTCGAATCACTCCAGGAGCGGACGCGCGAACGCGCGCAGGCGAATGCGCGCAATCAACAGGGCCGCGATCAGCAGGGCGATCAGCGGGGCCAGTCCAACCAACGCGGCCAGCAGGCTGGCAATCAGCAGGGGCAGGAAGGCCAGCAGGGACAACAGGGCCAGCAGGGGCAACAGGGTCAGAACGGTCAGCAGGGCCAAAACGGCCAACAGGGCCAGAACGGTCAGCAGGGCCAGAACGGCCAGCAGGGTCAGAACGGCCAGCAGGGCCAAGGCGGGCAGCAGGGTGGCCAGCAGGCTGGTGGCCAGCAGGGCGGCGCGCAGGGCGGCACTGCGAACGGCTTTGGCAATCAGTACGGCTTCAACGGCGGCGTCAACAACGGCGGCGGCTACGGCTACGGAAACCTGCCGTGGAATGGGGCGTACTACGGCGGCGACTGGGGCAGGCTGTCTGACGAAGACATCCGGCAGCTCCGGGCCGAGGCGCGGCAGTGGGCCAATGAGGCGCAGGATCTGCGCGGCATGCTGCGCGGCTTCAACGTGGATCCGAAGGAGCTGGAACAGATCCTCGCGGCGCTTCGCCGACTCGAAGACGACCGCGTGTACAAGGATGCAAAGGAGCTGCAGAGCCTGCAGACGTTCGCGACCGAAGGTCTGAAGCGTCTCGAGTTCGGTCTCCGTCGTCAGGTCGAATCGGGCGACGAGGCCGTGGTGCTCGCAGGCTCCGACGAAGTCCCCGACCAGTTCAAGAAGATGGTCGCGGAGTACTACCGATCACTCGGTAAGACTCCTCGGTAAGTTGACACGAATCCTCCTCGTCGTGGTCGTGGTGTGCGCGTGCGCAGCAAGCGCCTACGCACAGTTCGGTCGCGGGTTTGGAGGATTCTTTCGCGTACGCCCACGCTTCGCCGATGTGAATACGTTCGGCCACGGCTTCAACTACTGCCGTGTGATGTACACGAGCAACCGCCGGGAAGCGGGCGGACAGGGATGGTCGACGGACTATCCCGACGCGGAACGCAACTTCTCGAAGCGGCTTGCCGAGCTGACGAAGATGCGTGTGAGCAAGGATCCCACCGGCGAACCGAACCACATCGTCGTTCGACTCACCGATCCCGAGTTGTTTCAGTGCGCCTACATCAGCATGGAGGATGCGGGCACGGCCCAGCTGACGGATGCCGAGGTCGAAGGCCTCCGCACGTATCTCCTGAAGGGCGGCTTCCTGTGGCTGGACGACTACTGGGGTGAGGCCGCGTGGGACCAGTGGGTCCACGAGCTCGATCGTGTGCTGTCGCCGAGCGAGTATCCGATGTTCGACCTTACGCCGGAGCATCCAGTGTTCCGCACCCTGTTCGACGTCAAGAAGCTGCCGCAGATTCCCTCGATTCAGTTCTGGCGCGGCAGCGGCGGCGATACGTCGGAGCGGGGCGAAGAGAGCGCCGTTCCCGACTTCAAGGGCATCAACGACAAGCACGGCAACCTCATGGTCGTCATGATGCACGACACTGATGTCGCCGACTCGTGGGAGCGCGAGGGCGAGGACGTGCGGTTTTTCTATCAGTTCTCGCCTGACGGGTATGCGATCGGCATGAACGTCCTGATGTACGCAATGACGCATTGAGGCACGAGCGAGATGAGACGCACAGTCCTCGTCCTGCTGCTCATCGTTTTCGCATCACTCGCCGCCGCGCAGACGATCTACCGTACCCCGGACGGCCAGGCGCGGCAGATGGGCAATCCCTCCTACGACGGCCGCTTCGTCTTCACGCGGATTCGGTATGGCGGCCGCGGCTTCTTCGGCGGAGGCTCGTGGAATCACGATTACCCCGCGGCCGACTTCTACATCTCGGATGCCCTCGACACGCTGACGCGGATGCGCGTCAATCCGGCGTCGACCAATGTGCTCGACCTCGAGGATCCGCGCATATTCGACAATCCGATTCTCTACATCTCAGAGCCCGGCTACTGGGGCATCAGCGACAAGGGCGCCGCGAACCTGCGCCAGCATCTGCTCAAAGGCGGGCTCGTCATCTTCGACGACTTCGAGCACCAGAACGAATTCGACAACATGGCCGCGCAGATGGCGCGGGCGCTTCCCGAGCGGCGGTGGATCAAGATCGACGTGTCGCACCCGATCTTCCACTCACTCTTCGATCTCAAGAAACTGGATGTACCGCATCCAACCGTCGACGTCGAGCCCGACTATCGCGCGCTGTTCGTCAACGACGATCCGAACGATCGGATGCTCGCGCTCGCGAACCACAACTGCGACATCGCGGAGTACTGGGAGTGGTCCGCCGACGAGCGGTTTCCGGTGGACGTCACCAGCGGTGCATATGAGCTGGGTGTGAACTACATCATCTACGGGATGACTCACTGAGAGTGCGAGCGGTGCGAACGGTGCAATAGGTGCGATGGGTGCACCTCTCGCACCGATTGCACCCGTTGCACCTTTCGCACCCATTGCACTGCTCGCACACTTCGCACCTACAATCCGACATGCCGAAGGATCCCCGAGTCGACGCCTACATCGCGAAAGCCAAGGATTTCGCGAAGCCAATCCTGAAGCAGATTCGCGCCGCGCTGCACAAAGGGCATCCGGCCGTCAGCGAGACGATCAAGTGGGGCGTGCCAGCCTATGTCGACGAGCGCGGCATTCTCTGCATGACCGCGGCGTTCAAACAACACTGCGCGTGGGTGTTCTGGACCGGGCGGAAGCCGACGGCGGTTGATGCCACGCAACTGCGGCGAATCACGTCCGTCAAAGACCTTCCGTCACCGCGCGAGCTCGTCGCGGTCGTCAAAGGAGCGGCAACGCGGCCGGCGTCGTCGAAGACGAAGGCGGTCAAGCGCGGGGCGGCGCCTGTGAAGGTGCCGGCGTATTTGCTCGCGGCACTGAGACGCGACCCCAAGGCGCGCGAGGCATTCGCTGCCTTCCCGCCGAGCCACAAGCGCGAATACGTCGACTGGATCGATTCGGCGAAGACGGACGAGACACGTCAGCGGCGCCTGACGACCGCACTCGAGTGGATCGCGTCTGGCAAATCCCGTAACTGGAAATACCAGCGTAGAGGGTAGCGCCCGCAGCGACGTAAGATTCATACGTGGCCACCCGTCCGGCTCGGAAGATCTGCGACACCATCCTCGATGCGATCGGCAACACGCCTATGGTGCGCATCCACAGCATCACGCGCGGTGCGATCGAGGCCGAGGTTCTCGTCAAGCTCGAGACCTTCAATCCAGGCAACTCGATCAAGGACCGCATGGCCGTGCGGATGATCGAAGAGGCGGAGCGCGAGGGGAAGCTCAAGCCCGGCGGAACCATCATCGAAGGCACGTCCGGCAACACCGGCATGGGGCTCGCCATCGTCGCCGTCGTCAAGGGCTACAAATGCGTTTTCACCACGACCGACAAGCAGTCGAAAGAGAAGGTGGATGCGCTGAAGGCGTTTGGCGCGGAAGTGATCGTCTGTCCGACGGACGTCGATCCGGAGGACCCGCGCTCCTACTACTCGGTCTCCTCGCGTCTCGAGCGCGAAATTCCACACTCGTGGAAGGCCAACCAGTACGACAACCTCTCGAACACGGCGGCGCATTACGAGCAGACCGGCCCGGAGATCTGGGACCAGACCGACGGCCGGATCACGCATCTGGTGTGTGGCGTCGGGACCGGTGGCACGATCAGCGGCGTGGGGCGCTATTTAAAGGAGAGGAATCCGCGCATCAAGGTCTGGGGCATCGACACCTACGGCTCCGTGTTCAAGAAGTACAAGGAGACCGGCATTTTCGATAAGAACGAGATTTACCCCTACATCACGGAGGGGATCGGCGAGGATTTCCTGCCGCGCAACGTCGATTTCAACGTCATCGACCACTTCGAGAAGGTCACCGACAAGGACGCGGCCATCATGACGCGTCGCATCACACGCGAGGAAGGGATCTTTGCGGGCAACTCCGCCGGCTCCGCGATGGCGGGCTTGCTGCAGCTCAAGGACCACTTCGCCAAAGACGACGTCATCGTGGTCATCTTCCACGACCACGGGTCGCGGTACCTGGCGAAGATGTTCAACGACGAGTGGATGCGGGCCAAGGGATTCCTGGAGGTCACCGGCATGACGGCCCGCGACCTCGTCGCGCTCGGCGTGTCAGGGGAGCTCTACTCGATCGAGGCTGCGCGGCCGGTGGAGGATGCGATCCGCATCATGAGCGACCACGACTTTTCCCAGATCTCGGTCACCCGTGGCGGGCGCGTGATCGGTTCGCTCAACGAATCGCACCTTTATAACGAGGTGATGCGGCACCACGACGTCAAGCACCAGCCGGTTGAAGCCATCATGCTGCCTGCCTTTCCGTTTGTGGACATATCGACACCGGTGCAGCTGCTGTCGACGATGATTACGCTGGAGAATCCAGCGGTCCTGGTGCGAGACTTCAAGACCGAGAAAACCTTCATCATCACGCGGTCCGACATCATCCGGGTGTTGTGTTAATCACCCGAAATCGATCCCAGTAAATCCGGTTAGGGGAACAATAGTCCGCGAAACGCCGCCATAAGTCTTCCTAAAAGGTGACTTTGCCGCCACCGTAGGTCGATTTCGACCCCGTTGAGCTGCGCACATCTCTTGCACAAAGCCGGGTCGCAACGGCCAACACCAACTAATTACAAAGGCGTATTACAGCTTTGGTGTGTGTCGGGTTGCGGAGGGTTTTGGATGAAGCGTGCGTTCGTCGTCGCCGGGTTGCTGATGGTCGGAGGGGTGCTGGGTGGTTGCGCCGAGAATCCAGTGACGCCCACGCCCGGTCAGTCGCTTTTCATCACAGGTCAGTTCGCCGGCACGTGGTCCGGGGCAACCGTGCCCGTTCGGGTGAGCGGCGGCGAATGCGTGGGCGCTGACCTGCGGGCGTCGGTGCCAGGGCCCGACCAGGGAACCATCACGTTGACACAGAACGCCGCGGACGTTACTGCGGTGATCAGGTCTGAGACGACCGGTCTCACCTGTCGCTATGACGGGAACGCATCGTTCACGGGTTTCGCGGCGACCGCCGTTTCGTGCGACGCCGAGATTCTGTTCCAGTGTTCCACCGGTCAGGCCCGAATCCTGCGGCCGATTGGGTCCACGTTTACGGCCACGCAAAACGGCGCGACGGCGACCGGCACGGTGACGACCAGCTACAACATCTTTGGCATCGACCCGGTCACCAAGGAAGAGACGCCGGTGGCTGGGATGACGGTCGAGAGTCAATTTTCGGCGATTCGCCGCTGATCCGGAGCGCAAACATCCATGAACTGGTTCAAAACTACGTCGCTGCTTCTCATGGTGCTCGTTGCCGCGCCCGCGTTCGCGCAGCAGCGGCCGGCGCCCGCGCCGAGTCCACTGCGCGGCTACCTGATTGGTGGAGGCGGCGCTTCGACGGGAAGCACTGCGCAGACGGCGGTCACGCTGAGCGCGGAAATCGCCGAGAACATGACCCGCAACGTTCAGGCGTACATGTCTGTCGTCTTCTACGACAACATCATGTCCTCCGCGGCGACCAATCAGCTGGCGCTGGTGGGCAGCAGCTTGACCGCGCTCACGGGTACACCGTGGGTGTTCGAGGGGCGCGACAAAGCCCGCTCGTTTACGTTTGGCGCCAAGGTTCTTGTCCCAGGGACATCGTCAGTTCACCCCTATGTGGGCGGCGGGTTTGGCGCGCTGAACGTTCGGCGCGTGATTCATGAGCAGAGCCGCGGCAACATCACCCAGGCGTTCCTCGCACAGTTTGGTTCGCCCGATGGGTTCGTTGATCCTACGGATACCGACACGACGCATCCGATGGGGGAAGTGGCCGCCGGGGTTGGCGCGGTCATCAAACGGGCGTATGTAGACGTCGGGTATCGCTACCGGAAGGCGTTTCACACCACGAATCAATCGTTCCAGTTTTCGCAGGTCGGTGCCCAAGTGGGCGTGAAATTCTGATGGCGAACTTCCTTCTGCCACTGATTCGCTACGGCGATCGGCCGCACGAGCTGCGGAATACGCGGACCGGTCGGTTGGTCGCCGAAGCGGTGATTCCGGCGTTCGACTCCGACGCTCGCCGCAAAGGGCTTCTCGGACGCGATTCGTTTGAAAAGGGGTCCGCCATCGTGATCGCGCCGTCAAACGCGATCCACACGTTCTTCATGCAGTTCTCGATTGACGCGCTGTTTGTGCGGCGAGATGGCGTCGTCGTGAAGATCCGGCGAAACATTCCTCCCTGGCGCCTGGTTGCGGCGCTCTGGGCGTATGCGGTTATTGAGCTTCCTGGGGGAACCCTGACCGGAGACGACGCGCAGGTCGGGGACGTGCTGACGATGGTGGCGGCGACCGAGCGCGTTGTCGAAGCCCCGGCGCTGGCGCGCGTCAGCTAGACGACTGCAAGGCAAGGGAAAGCATGGAGAAGCTCAGTAGCGAAGGAGAAAAGGTTCGAGCTTTGGCGACTAATTGCCGCGGGATGGAGCTAGCCAGCACCTAAGTACGATAAGAGCCCGACTTTGCGCCAAAAAAACGCAAAGTCACATTGTGGCAGTTGCATTGCTCAACTAAGAGAGTTCGCTCTTCGCGCACGAGCGTGAAGCGAGCGACGGTCACCCTAACAGTCTTAACAAGGAGAAGCGGTCGATGAAGGCATTGGTTGCTCGTTTTGTGCGTGAAGAGTCGGGTCAGGACCTGATCGAGTACGGGCTGTTGATCGGTATTATTACCGCGGCGGCGATTACGGCGATCCAGGCGATTGGTCCCAAGGTTGGAGGCTACTACTCCACCCTGAATTCGAGACTGCCGTAGCCCTTTGGGGGGCGATACCCGCCCCCTTCTTTCGCAATTTGGATTGGACATCATGACCGCACCACAGTGGTGTCGTCGGCTGCTCGTGGACGATTGCGGGCAGGATTTAATCGAGTACGCGCTTCTGGCCGCGATCATCGGCATCGCCGGTGCGCTGGTGCTGCCACAGATCGGCCCGAAGATGGGCAATGCGTTTTCGAACTGGGGCGGACAGGTTTACAACGCCTGGACGCCGTCAGCTCCAGTCGTTCCATGAGGAAGGATGACCACTAGTACTGTCTGCGCGCTCGTGATCGGATGCGCCGCCTGCGTGACTGATGTTCAGAGTCGGCGAATTCCGAACTGGCTGACGTTCGGCGCGGCAGGAGCCGCTCTGGTGTTTCACGTCGCGGCTCCCGCGGGTGGTGGCCTGATGTTCGCCGCCGCTGGCTGGTTAGTCGGGGCGCTGATCATGTTTGTGCCGTTTGTGTTGCGTGGACTCGGCGCTGGCGATGTCAAGCTCGTTGCCGCGCTCGGTGCCTGGTTGGGACCGACCAACGCCATGTGGGTGGCGCTGTACGCCGGGGTTGCGGGCTTTGTTATGGCGGTGGTTGTGGCGGCGTATCACGGGTATCTGCGGACCGCGTTCCGTAATATCTGGTTTCTGCTTCAACACTGGACGGCGAACGGCGTCCGTCCACTGGAGGACATCTCGCTCGAAGGGAGCAGCGGGCCGCGTCTGGCGTATGCGCTGCCGATCTTTGCGGGGTTGTTGGTCGCGGTATGGCTGCACTGATTCGATCACTGAGAAGGCTCGTACGGGGGCAGTCGGGCGCGGAGGTCATCGAGTTCGCCTTGACGCTTCCGCTGCTGCTGCTCGTGGTGCTGGGCATCATCGAATTCGGATTCATGTTCCAGGAGTACGAGGTGGTCACCAACGCTGCCAGGGAGGGCGCGCGAATCGCCGTGCTTCCGACCTACTCGGCTACCGCCGGCACGACCCAAACGAATGTGACCACACGAATCAATCAGTATTTGTCGGCGGCTGGCCTCAATACAGCGTCTGCAACGATCTACGGCGGCAGCGGATGCCCCGGCTCGTGCACGTGGCTGCCGGCCATCGACACGATCATTGCCGGGACACCCGGACTCTGCGTCAAGGTCTTCCCAGTCACCGTGGCGTATCAGCACCCGGTGGCCTTCGCCCGCGGCATCACTCTGTTTTTTGGCCGGACGCTGCCTACAACCATCACGCTCAGAGCCACTGCACGTATGCGCAACGAAGTACCCTCGGCGTCTTGTTCTTGATCTCATTGAGGTAATCCATGAACCGTCAGACTCGAACCTTCATCGTTGTCGCCGTGGCCATTGTGGCGGCCACTATCGCGAGCTACGGCACCTTCCGGGCGCTGTCCCGCGTGCCGGAGAAACCGGTCGAATTGCCAACGAAGAAGGCTGTGATTGCGGCCAAGCAGATGCCGCTCGGCACGCTGATTACGCGCGACGCCGTGAAGCTCGTGGATTGGCCTGCCCAGACACCGCTGCAAGGCGGGTTCTCCACAATCGACGAGGTCGTCGATCGCGGGTTGATCACTGGCGTTGTCGAAAACGAACCGATCAGCGAAAGCAAGCTCGCGCCCAAAGAAGCGGGCGCAGGGTTGTCTCCGGCGATCAAGCCCGGCATGCGTGCTA
Source organism: Vicinamibacterales bacterium (assembly GCA_035764385.1). GTDB lineage: Bacteria > Acidobacteriota > Vicinamibacteria > Vicinamibacterales > UBA2999 > Gp6-AA40. The sequence goes on along the minus strand of DASTZI010000343.1, from coordinate 2,475 downwards.
TTTCAATCCGGGTCAACGAGGTGATCGGCGTGGCGGGATTCGTCGTGCCGGGAAGTCGGGTTGACATCGTCACCATTCTCAAAGGCGTCGGGGGCGGTGACCCGTTTCCGTTTTCGCGCGTTGTCGTGAGCAACGTGACGGTGCTGAGTGCCGGAACCCGCTACGACCAGGAGGACGCGCGCACGAATGCAAACGCGATCCGGTCTACCGTCGTGACGTTGATGGTCAACCCGCTTGACGCCGATCGCATCGCGCTTGCGCAGTCTCAGGGCGAACTGATGTTGACGTTGCGGCACCCGCTCGACAGCGACCCGACCGCCGACGCGCGGGGTATCCGGCTGGCGGGGATGTTTGCCGGGGAGGAAGTTGCGCCGAAGCCTGCCGCGCCGACGGGGTTGCGGCGTATCGTTGCGCCGCCGCCACCACCTCCTCCACCGCCGCCCGTGGTGAAGGCCTACACCGTGGAAACGATTCGTGCCGCGAAACGCAGCGAGGAAACCCTCCTCGGCGGCTACGTAGCGCGATAGGAGATTGGATCGACGATGAGTCTTCTTGGACGTGTTCGCTTCGCTCTCATTCATGGGTTCGGCGCCGTGGCCGTGCTCGTCGGCTCGGCGTCGATAGCGTTGGCGCAGCAGGCGCCGGCGCCCGCGCCCGCGATAGAGAAGGTGCCGTTGACTGCGGGCCGGTCGACGGTGTTGATGACCGAATTCGACATCACGCGTGTCGCGGTGACCGATCCCGCGATCGCGGATGCGACGGTTGTTCAGCCACGCGAGGTTCTCATCGACGGCAAGATGCCCGGAACGGTGAGCCTGATCATCTGGGGAGCCGCCGAGCGGCGTCAGTACGACCTGGTGGTGGAGCCTGGGGTGTCGACGCTCGAGCAACGGCTGCAGGCGCTGTTTCCGGGTGAAGACATCCGCGTTACCGCAACCGGCGATGCGGTGATCCTTGCGGGCCGTGTCTCGAGCAACGAAGTGTCGCTGCGTGCGGCCGAGATCGCAACGGCTACGGCCAGCAAAGCCAAAGTCGTCAATCTGCTGCAACTCCCGGGCGGCGCCGGAAGCCAGCAGGTCCTGCTGAAAGTTCGCTTCGCGGAGGTGAGTCGACGTGCGCTCACCGAGGTCGGCGTCTCGCTGTTCACGAGCCCGACCGGCATCAACAACACGATTGGACGGGTGACCACCGGTCAATTCGCGGCGCCGGGCTTCAACAACCTCCAGTCAACGAAAGCGAGCAGCAGTTTCGGTGCGGAAGTGGTCAGTTCGACCGGCGAGTTCACGTTCGGCGACTTTCTGAACATCTTCCTCTTCAATCAGAAGTACGACCTCGGCGCGTTGATTAAAGCGCTGCGCGGCCGCGGGCTGTTTCAGAGCCTCGCCGAGCCGAATCTGATTGCCTATAACGGACAGGAAGCGAGCTTCCTCGCGGGCGGCGAAATTCCGATTCCGACGGTTCAGGGCAACGCTGGCTCCGTCGGTATCACCTATAAGGAATACGGCATTCGACTGAACTTCACGCCGACCGTTGCTGGCGATACGATCCGGCTCCACGTGCGACCCGAGGTCAGTACGCTCGATTTTCCGAACGGGATTTTGATCTCGGGATTCCGCATTCCCGCGTTGTCGACGCGCCGCGGAGAAACGGAAGTTGAATTGCGCGACGGGCAGACGTTCGCCATGGCGGGTCTCCTGAACAACCTGTCGCAGGACGACATTCAGGAAATTCCTGGACTGGCGCGCCTGCCGATCATCGGCCACCTCTTTAAAACCAAGAGCGAGCGTGCGGAGCAGACGGAGCTTCTCGTGCTGATCACGCCGCAGCTCGTGCGTCCGCTCAATCCCGACGAAGTCCCGCCGCTTCCGACACTGGAGCAGCGGTTTCTCCCGAGGCCGGGTGATATCGGTGGCCAGATTCAGGGCGGTGGTGGTGTGGTCGACGCCCCTGACACGACCGCGCCGCCGCGCTAACGGTGCGTAGCAGATAACAGCGTGTGGCAGATATGGCGAAATCTTCTCCGTTCGTAAGGCATCGACGATTCGCGCGGTTCCGCTCCGAACGCGGCGTCTCGCTCATTCATGTCGCGCTGCTGCTGTTCGTCATGATGGGCCTGAGCATGTTCGTCACCGACTTCGGCGTGCTGTGGCTCGCGCGCGGACAGGCACAGAATGCGGCTGATGCCGGCGCGCTGTCGGCCGCCGTCTCGCTGGCCTTCGACCCCTCAACGGACTATTCGACGGCGGGGCCAGCTTATAACTCGGGAACGAATGGGGCGACGACCAACAATGTCTTTGGCACGGCGCCAACGACGGTCGAAGTGTTTGTCGATCCGTTGACCATGGGATCATGGACACCGACGGTGCCTGCGATATGCAACACGATTGGTGGTTGTGCGCAGGTGAATGTGTATCGCACCGGAATGCCGACGTGGTTTGCCAACGTCTTCGGCATCAGTTCGCAGCAGATCCGGGC
>DASTZI010000342.1:0-2296 GCA_035764385.1 Vicinamibacterales bacterium | reverse complement strand
ACGAGCAGCGCGATTGTCGACTTCAAGCCCCGCACGTCAGCGTTTCATCCACCACGTGTAGACGCCCGTGCCGAACACCAGTGCCGGGATCACGAGCAGCGACATCCACAACACCGCACTCGCTTGCCGCTGCGTGATCGTCAGGCGGCTGTCGCTTGGCGGTTTCGGCCGGATCGAAATCAAGTTCTCCTGCTGCGCGAGCCAGTTGATCGTGTTCAGGAACAGATCCTGGTTGCCCTGAATGCGGAGCGCGTAGTTGGCGGCGAAGTCGGAGTCGCCGATCGTGACGAACCGTGATTCGGGCGGCCGCTGGTCCGTCTTCGACGCGTCCTTCGGCGCATCCGTGGCGTTGGTCGCCGTCACGGCCCCGATCGTGACCGGCCCTGGTTTGTCGCCTTTGTCGGCGTTGAGTTCGACTTGACCTGACTTGAGCTGGTTCATGTCCGTTTCAGCCCAGCTCCGCGCGCTCGTCTGAATGATGGGAACCGCCGCGCGGCCGTTCGATGCCGGCAATATCGGCGTGATCGAGCGCGCAAGCGGGAACGCGGTGATGACATTGAACCGTTCGGTGATCGGGTGAGACGGATAGCTGGCCACGACCGGCACCGATGCGTCGGTTCCAATCAACTGACCCATGCCGCTCGCATCGACGACGATGTCCTTGTCCGCCTGGAAGTCCCAGTCCTTCAAAAACGCCTCGAGCACGGGCGTCGGCTGCGCCTTCTCATCGGGCGGATCGACCAGCACCATCACGTGCCCGCCTTTTTTGAGGAAACGCTGCAGCATGTCGACTTCGTTTTGAAACAGATCGGTCCTCGGACCGGCGACCACCACGACAGAGGCGTCGGCGGGTACGTCCTTCTCCTGGGCGAGAACGAGTTTGGCAACGTCGTAGTTGTCCGAGCCGAGCGCGGTCTTCACGCCGCTGTAGCCATCGCGCTCGCTGTTGTCAGGGTCGCGCTCACCGTGGCCCTGAAGGAAATAGACCTTCTTCTTGCTCGGATTGAGCACTTTGACGAGCCCCGTCGTCAGCTCCTGTTCCTCCGCCGACGTCACGCGTTCGGTGCGTCCCTTGTACTCGAGCACGACCGTGCCATAGCTCTGCACCTGGTACTGCTTCGCCTCGACGGGCCGCTTGTCCGCGTCGATGTACTGAACGTCCACCTTCGACGGCGATTGGTACTTGTATTCCTCGAGCGAGCTGCGGAACCGGTCGAAGCTGTCGGCGCGATCGAAAACGAGGAACTTGACCGGCGAATCCAGGTTCTGCAGCAGTTTCACGGTCTGATCTGACAGCGTGTATTGCTTGTTCTTCGTCAGATCCCACCGCTTGTTCTGCCGGAACGAGAGGTAGTTCACGGCAACGAGAATCGCGAGAAAGACGAGCACGCTCACGCTCGCGATCGCGCCATAGCGAGCGTTGCGGCGGCTGAAGTAGTCCGCAATCTCGCGCCACTGGCCGAGCGTGTAAAGCACCACGCACGCCAGTCCCGCCCATGCGCCGTAGATGGCGTACTGGTCCCACTCTGGTCTTAAGAAGCGCACGGCGACGGCCGCGACGACCAGTGCCGTGCCGAGCCAGCCAACGATATTCAGGATGTTCTTGATCATGGTCACAGATGCATCGGTTGAGAAACGAGCTACCCCTTCCAGCGCTCGGTATCAACCGAGCGCGCGGTCAGGAACAGCCCGAACGACATCACGCTGAAGTAGTAAATGAGATGCTTGGTATCCACAATGCCGCGTGTGAAGTCGTCGAAGTGATCGGTAATCGACAAATAGTTCAACACGCTCTGAGTGGTCGGCCCCGTGAACGACGCGATCCAGTTGATCACCCACAACAGCAGGAACACCGCGAAGGTCACCATCCCCGAGACGATCTGGTTTTTGGTCAGGCTCGAAATAAGAAGACCGACCGAGATGAAGCAGCCGCCCATCAGCAGCAGTCCGATGTAGCCGATGACCGGCACCGTCCACTCCGGCTTCGGGTTCGCGTAGGAAAAGAGCACGAGCATGTGGATGACGGTAATCGCCAGCATGGCCCCGTAGAGCGCCATCGCGCCGAGGAACTTCCCGAGAATGATCTCCACGTCGGTGACCGGCGAGGTCAGCAGCAGCTCGATGGTGCCCGACCGCTTTTCCTCGGAATAGGTGCGCATCGTAATGAGCGGAAGCACGAACAGCAGGATGACGCTCGCATTCAGGAACAGGGGGCGAATCAGCTGCTGATTGATGTCCACGGCGCCGCCTTCCGCGCCGCCGAACTGCGCGCTCTGCTGATTGAAAATCACCAGCA
>DASTZI010000341.1:0-6286 GCA_035764385.1 Vicinamibacterales bacterium | reverse complement strand
ACGGGAATCCCCTCTTCCTTCGCGAACATCATGCGGATCAGATCTTCGGGGCGCGGCAGGCTGCCCGTGTGAGTGGTCAGGAATCGATCGCGGCTACGTTTCATCGGCACGACGCCGGATTGTGGTGCGAGGGGTGCGAGGTGTGCAAGGGGTGCGATGAGTGGGAGCAGTGCAAAAGGTGCGACGGGTGCGGAGTGCGAAGGTGCGAGTAGCGCAATCGACGAGACCGACGCAATCAGCACCTGTCGCACCGATTGCACCAGTCGCGCCTATCGCACCGTATAATTGTGTGTTGTCCTGAACGGTGGGTGTAGCTCAGTGGCAGAGCGCCGGACTGTGGCTCCGGAAGTCGCGGGTTCGAAACCCGTCACCCACCCCACCTAACCTGTCTATTTCTGATCGTTTGCAGTTTCAGCCGTAGCCGTCTCCAACATGTCTCCACATCCCGTGTCGAGCAATCGAATCGCTCGATCCAACGCGGCGGGACTCCGGTGCATTTATCGCTCACTTTATCAACGGTCAACGGCATCGGGGTGGAGAGGTCAACGCTGGACACGACGTCATCTCGCGGAGGGGCTTCCAGGAACTGTGGCGGGACCCGCGAGGCCGACTCGGCCCTATCGGGTTGACAGTCGGGTGAGAATGGCGACGGCGGCCGTCGTCCGGTTCTCGACGTGCAGTTTGCGGAGGATGCTTTCGACGTGCTTCTCGACCGTGCGCGGTGCGACGTTCAAAATCATCCCGATCTCAATGTTGGTTTTTCCCTGAGCTAACCAGAAGGCGACCTGCGATTCGCGTTCGGTCAACGATTCAGCACGAGTGACGCCGGTCGTCAATTGAACGACCGCATCATGAGCCGCTTCGAACACTCTGGCGTTTGCCAGCGCCTGCCGAACGTGCGGCGCCAGCAGCGCAAGCGCATAGATGTCCTCATCGCGGAAATGCTTTTTCGTCCTTCGCAGCGACAGCGCCGTCACTCGGTTCGGTGTCACCACCAAAGGAACATTCGCGTGCTCTATGCCGATGTCGCGATACGCTTCGCGATTTCCGTCGAAATACCAATGCCATGCCTTCTGCGGAAGATCGGACATTCTCCGCGTCCTCAGGTCTCCAGCCAACCAGCCGTTTATGTGCGGGTGCGACGCGACAGCATGCGGAATTTCAGGCAGTGTTCTGTCCGTAATGACCGGCTTTGACTCGCGAAACCCGATCACCTCGGTTCGCGTACCAACGTTGAAGTCGAACCATCCGCCGCCGTCCGCCTCGGCGATCTCCAGGGCCAGGAACGGCACCTGTCGTTGAAGTTCGTCAACGGTCAGGCAGGCATATAGACGCGGCAGGGTACGGAGCAGCCGATCGTAGACACGGTGCGACAGGCGGGGTCGTGCCATCCACGCTTTGAAGTTGATGAGCCGGGATTATAGGCGCGTTCGTGTGACGCGACACCAATAAAGGAAGGCGGGTCCGCCTTCCACCTACGCGCTGTGGGCGCGGGCAACTCGGCGGAACCCGTCCACAAGAACAGGCAGGAGATCTCTAAAACTTCTTCGTGCAGCGTGACAAATACCGCTAAAACATCGTACCGATGATCAGACAGCTCGTATCGGCGTCGACGGTGCCGCCGCCTGGCTGTTGCGGCCCGTCCGATGCGTCGATGATCGCTCTTTCGAAGCACTGCACATCGGTCCCGTTCGACGCAAACGCGTTAGCAGGGGTAACCGTGTTCAGAAAGCCGTTTCGTCTGGCGAGTACCCCCACAGATAAATTTCCAGTGACGCTGTTGTTCTTCAACGTAATCGAGCCATTCGAGTCGACGACGACTCCGGCGACGGTGTTGTCCTTGATCGTGTTCCCGTCGACGATTGCCGAACTGCTGCGAACCACGGACAGACCGGCAATCCTGTTGGCTTCTAGCGTATTGCCTTGCAGAAATGCGCCAGACGACTCGGCCGTCTCAATCCCGAAGAGGTTGTTGCGGAACGTGCTGTTCGTGATAGTTCCGTGGCTATGAACTCCCAGACGAACGCCGTGATCCGCAGCCCCTTCAACGACGATTCTGTTCGCGAATAGCTGGCCGCCGTGAACCAAGATGCCAGATCCGGCACCGCCGTTGATCCGCACATCCTGGAGTCGCAGGATCGCCCCCTGCACAATCAACACGTGTGTGCCATTCGGCGCAGAGAGGGTCGCACCGTCTGTGCCAAACCCTGTTAGAGAAATGTTTTTCGAGATGGTGTACGGACCTCGCGCACATGTGCCGGTAACCCAAACCGTCGCGCCGGAAGATGCGTTATCGAGCTTCGTCTGCAGATTTGCGCCCCCTGCGTCGCAATTCACTGTCGAATTGCCCTCACCTTGCGCGAAGACCTTCGGATGGGCTGAACTCAGAAGCAGCGCAAGCATCGCGACTGCGGACTTGTGACGAATCGCAGTTTTCATCGGACCCTCCGCCGGTATATGTGCCGAACTCACTTGGATCGGCTCACGAATTGTCGGGGCGACGATCACCGCGGCAAATACGTGAATATACGTAGGGGGACGCGCACGAGAGCCTGAGTTCTTCGTGTCCTTCGGTTGCTCCGTGGCTTTGTGGTCAGCGCCGAGCTGACCGGCTTCAAGAAGTTCGAGCAGACCGGGTAGACGCCGTACGATAGACGCACAAAACAGTTAGAGGGCGGTCAGTATAAGGCCCTTCGTCTACGTATATCCACGTATTCCCCGCAACCCTGCACACCGCGACAATCCGTGAGCTCGTTGGGCGGCGTTTCGCACATGTGTCTATGGACGGCCGATGCAACGTCCCTCGTCCACCAGCAGCAAATCGGAGGGACAGAAAATGAACAGACACTCACAAACGCAGCGCGGGACATTTTGGCTGCCAATCCCCTTTCTGGCGGCGGTGTTCGTTGCCATTGCCAGCTCGCCAAGTAAGGCGAACACGTTCGGCACGTTATACATCTCGACGAACACCACGCTGACGGACAACCACGAGGGTGACGTGGTCATTACGACTGACAACATCACGCTCGACTGCGGGGGGCATGTCATTTCGGCTGATCTCCCAGTCGGCATCCTGGTGCAGGACAGGAGCAACGTGACGATACGGAATTGTGAGGTATCAGGCTTCACGCGAGGCGTCCTCGTCCTGAACTCGATTGGGAACACATTGTTGGCCAACACGGCAAATCACAACGACTATGGGTTTGCGCTCGCGTTTGCGTCAGGGAATCAGTTGATTGGCAACACCGCCAATAACAACTCATTCGCAGGATTTGGCCCCGGTCGATCGGTGGGAAACACGTTCAGCGCAAACACTGCCAACTTGAATGGCACGAACGGTTTTGAGATTCACCTGTATTCGGACCGCAACGTGTTCTCCGAGAACACAGCCAACAACAACGGTGCGGCCGGCTTTGGTCTGGGGAGTTCCTCGAATAACCATCTCGCCGGCGACATCGCCAATGGCAACAATGGCAGCGGATTTGGGTTGTCCCAGTCGAACAGCAATATCCTCGAAGACAACACTGCCATTCGCAACGCCTTTGCCGGATTCGCTCTAGGTGAGTCGTCGAGCAACACACTTCTAAGCAACAGAGCGAAGAACAATCTTGCGGGTTTTTACTTGACGTCGTCGTCTTTCAACACCCTTGAGTCGAATGACGGAACGCCCAACACGGGTGTCGATGCGTATCAAAGTGGCGGCACCGGCAATGTCTCCACCGACAACAAGTTCAAGACCACTGACGGGTTCTGACAGCTGCTGTCTGTCAGGGTGCAGGTTATCCATGAGCGGATATGCCGGGGACCAACACATTGGTTAACGAGGAGGAGATTCAGATGTTCGCGCCTCGAACTTTGCTCGCTTCAGCGGTCACCCTGTTTCTCGCAGTACCGCGCCTAATAACAAATGTTGGGCCTGGCCTCATTCGGTGGCCATCAGTTGAGAGGGAGACTCGCATGATGAAACGACTAGCGGTCGTGGCCTTGGCTGGATGGCTGGTGTCTTGTGGCGGCGACGCGACGACCACGCCGGTCGCACCAACACCAGCTCCCGCCCCCGCGCCCGCGCCAACGCCCGCTCCTGCCCCCGCGCCAACGCCCGCTCCTGCCCCCGCGCCCGCGCCCGCTCCTGCCCCCGCGCCCGCGCCAACACCAGCGCCTGCCACCGTGACCGGGACCTGGAGAGGAAGTGTCCAGCAGACGTCTTGCCGGGATAACGGACAATTCGCAGGCTTCTGCGCCCTGACCATAAATGGGAGTCCGCTGACCCTCGTGCTAACTCAGGTAGGTACCACCGTCACCGGAACTCTTGATCTCGACCCCTTCGTCTCCAGAAGCATGTCAGGTACCGTCGATGGAGCACGCCTCTCCATCGGGGGCAGCGGAGAGTTCCGCGGATTCAGGTTTGCCATCATGAACTGGAACGGCTCGTACCTGGGAAATGCTATGGACGGCAGTTTCACTATTCAGATAGACGTATCGTCGGGTGGTTTTGTGGAATACAAGGTCAACTTGATAAACGTAACGCGGGTTTAAGCCTTCAGGTGTGCGCGCCACGGGGAGGAACATGGTGCCCCGTGTGCGCGTTCGTGATTGCCCGTTTGCCCGCCAAGCCATAGGGGTTGTTTGAACATCACTTCAGAGCGGCTTGGCGATCGACGCAGGTCAGACCCGTCACCCACCCCACACATTCCTCACCGAGAAAAACTGAATGGCGACGTGATCTCGATCACACGCGCGCCGTGACGTACGTCACCGACACAATCTGAGCCCAACCGTAGCGTGTCCTTCGCAGAACGCAGGAGGAAGCAGCTATGGCCGCGGCGATTCTAGCGGTTCTCTTCGCCATTTCAGCCGTCGACGCAGGCGCAGCCGACCAGACCGACACGCCAACCGCCGTCGTGCGCCTCAACATCGCGTTGGTCCCGGTGGATTACCTGGACTTCGCCGAGGGCCGCGCGGCGGAAGTGTTCAGCCGCATCGGCGTTCGCGTGACGTGGATCGACGAGGAGACGGCCGTTCGCGAGCACCTCAGGCCGCCGTTTACCGTCGTCCTGATCAAATCGGGCGCGCAGCTACTGACACGGCCCGCCGTGGGCACCTGATGTTGCCATCGCCCCGGCATTCCGCTCGAGGAATCATGCGTTCGGGGGTCGACGTGCAGACGCGCCCGCTGGAGACCTTTACGGATCCCCAAGCGAAGCAGATTGTGTCGCGGCTGACCGTTGGACGTTGAGCGCCCACGATGTGTGATCCCGATCACAACAGAGACCCATAGGTGTTCGACGAATCAACTTCCCGCGTTTATAGAGGCAGAAGGGAGAAACGCAATGTGTATTCGCAAATCGTTGCCCGTAGCGGTGGTTATGGGTGTTCTCGTGGTCGCCGTTCTCGCGGTCGGCGCCTCGGCGTACGCGTGGACGACCGATACCAACTACATGACGTTCAGCGGTCCGGTCGGACTGCCGGGCGTGACGCTGGCAGCCGGCACCTACGTGTTCCGGACGCCGAGTGGTTCCGACAAGAACGTCGTGCAGGTCATGAACCGCGCCGAGACGAAGTCGTATTACATGGGCATCACGCGGCCCGTGTCTCGGCCGCGCCGCAACAGCACCGAGCTGCTCGTGACCGTGGGCGAAGCGCCCGCCGGTCAGGTACGGCCAATTCAGTCCTGGTTCCCCCTTGGCCAGATCGACGGGCACGCGTTCATCTACGAACGCTAACCCTTCGAGTCGTTCGACGTGTTCGGGTCGTTTGAATCGTTCGGACCACTTCGGTGGTTCGAACGGCTTGAACGATCCGAACCATCGACCGATCCGAACACCTCAATCCAGGTCACGTTCAATCAGGGTCGACTCTCCGCCTCGGACTCGAAGAGAGCCACGTCAGCGATGTAGCGAGCGGCAACATCGTGGCTTGCGGGGTTTGTGTAGACCTCCGCAACAGGGTGGTCTATGACGTCTGCCACAACCACGGCAACGTCCTCCGCTGCCTGTGGTTTCATCGGCGATCCAGTGGCGCCCGGCGGCGGCATCGGGCCCGTGCTGCCGCGCGCATGGCGCGCGAACTCAGTCGCGACCAGACCCGGCATGATGAGCGACACCTTGATGCCTGGATGCGTGCGATGCAGATCGACACGGACATTCGCGGTAAGACTATTGAGTGCGGCCTTGGCCGCACTGTACGCAGACCTCGGTGTCGCCACAGGGACGCGCGCCAGGAACGACGACATGTTGATCATGTGTCCTCGGCCGCGTTCCATGAAGTGAGGTGCGATCGCCTGCAT
>DASTZI010000340.1:0-24118 GCA_035764385.1 Vicinamibacterales bacterium | reverse complement strand
CAAGACCATCCTCGATGCGCGGTTCCAGTACGTGAAGCAGATCCAGCGGTATCAGGCGGGGTTCTTCCTGGAGGTCTACAACCTGACGAACCATGCGAACTTCGGGAACCCGACCGGTGCACGCAACTCCGCCAACTTCATGAAAGTGATCGTGGCGGACAACCCGCGGACAGCACAGCTCGGGTTCCGGTTGTTGTTCTGATCTGGAAAGACCGGTAGGGCGCGCTCCGCCAGGGGCGCGCCCTTTTTTAGGTCCTGATTACCTTACGGCGGTATTGGTACCAATAGACGCGCCGGAGATCACGATCTCCACGCGTCGGTTCTGCTGACGACCCTCGGGCGTCCCGTTGGTCGCCACCGGCCTGCTCTCGCCGAATCCCGCCGGGCCGACCACATCGCTCTTCACACCATCCTGCACGAGGCCGGCGCGCACCGATTCGGCGCGGCGCTCCGACAACCGTTGGTTGTAAGCATCGGTACCCACGCTGTCGGTGTGTCCCTCGACCTCAATCTTCAAATCGGGGTGCGAGTGAAGAATCGAGGCCACGCGTGCGACCTTCTCGCGCGCTCCCGGTTTCAGGTTGGCTTTGTCGAAATCGAACAACACGTCGGACACGTTGACGACCAGGCCGCGCTCCGTTTCCCGTGTTTCCAGAATCGTGTTCAGTTCGGTCCGGAGCTGGTCTCGGAGCTGCGCCTTCTCGCGCTCGGATTGTTCTGCGGCACTGCGCGCCTGCTGTGCCTGCGCGTCGGCGGCCGCGCGGGCCTGTTGTGCGTCAGCTTCGGCAGCCAGGCGGGCCGCTTCAGCATTCTGGCGGGCCTGCTCCGCTTCCGCGCGGACGCGTTCCGCATCGAGCCGCTGCTGCTCCGCTGCAGCACGCGCCGCCTCCGCGGCGGCCTTCTCCTGCTCGGCGCGCTGGTCCGCAAGCAGCCGTTGCTGCTCCGCCTGCTGACGCTGCAGGTCGGCCTCCTGGCGCTGCCGCTCGGCATCGAGCCGCTGCTGCTCGGCGAGCAGACGCTGCTGGTCCGCCTGCAGGCGGCGATCCTGCTCTTCGCGTGCACGGTCACGTGCTTCGTTTTCGCGCTGCAGCGCGGCGGCGCGCTGTTGCGCCTGGTAGATCTCTTCCTGCTGCCGCAGTGCGATGATCCGGGCGTCCTCGGACGTCTGCACGGCCTGCCGCGCCGGCATCATGATCTTGTTTCTGTCCTTGTGCCGCGCGCTCGCGTCTTCGGCCTCCGCAAGCAGCCTTGCGGCCTTCGCATAGATATCCGCGGCGTACCTGTCGGCCCGCGTCAGGCGCGCGATCTCGACCGCGTTGCGGGCCTGCGCCAGATCCAGCGGCACGCCAGGTTCGGGCGCCGACCGTTTCACCGTCACACCATCGGTCTCGATCAGATACGTGCCTCGTTTGAGCAGCTCGTACCTGGCCTGCAGCGGCTCGACGCGGCCATTCGTGTTGTCCCAGAGACCCTTGCGAACGACGTTCTCCAGAACGACCACGTCGCTGGGCTGTGTGACAGCGAAGTACGGCTCGGCCGTGACGATCAGCGCAAACGCCTGCAGTTCGGTGGTCACCTTCAGGCGGCCGTCATCGCCCTTCACCTGCAGTTCACCGAGGTTTGTCGCGCGTCCCTCAGGCGTAATCGCCCACATAACGTATGTGAGGTACTCGGGGCCGAACCGCGTCGCCGGGTCAAGGTCGTCGAACTTCGCGTCTATCTGGATGTACCCCTTCTCGCCGCTGATGTTGGCGTGTCCTTTTGCTTTCGGCAGCAGCGAGGTGCCTTCAAAGTCGAGCGGCGTGTCGTCGTGCCGAGGCCGGTAATTGACCGCCGGCGTCGTATGCGCGACGAGCGTCACGCGATAAAGCAGGACGGGGTCTTCTGGCGACGCCGCGGAGCGCTGTGTTGGATTGGGCGCCACTTGGGCCAGCGCCGAGGCGTACATCAGAACGAAAGCCAGTAGAGCTGCGGTACATGCGCGACGCATGGGTTGTTCCTCCACGCGCGACATCTCGCAATTTCTTCGCCACCGCTTAGCGCTTCATACGGGTGTTCGAATCGGGTCGTCGTGGTTGGAGAGGTCAGGATGCTTTCACAGACAATGCAACGAATTACTCCGAGTTGGAACGACGGCCGCCCTCACGATTCGGATTCTTGCGTTTCCGCTTCCGCCGCTTGACGACTCGCCCCTTCTCGCCACCAGTGATTCCTGATTGCACGGTCACGCCGATCAGGCTCAGCACTACCCACACGATGACCACCCACTGCTGACCAGGTGCCGGGTTGAGCGGATACGCAACCCACACGTCTCCAGTCGCCGCCGCCCGCAGCGCCGCAGGGTCACCGACGACGCCCATCGCGCCGACGATCATCGTCCAGGCGCCGCCGAACGCCGTGAACACGATGATGAAGTAACGTTGCAGATACATCGCCGCAATCGCACCGACCACGGAACAGGCGATCACGACGAGCACGCGCGGATCGCGATTGCCGACCGAGAACAGCAGATTCGCGACCGTCGCACCGATAGAGGCGCCGGCCAGCGCGACGCCGAGGAAGTACGCGAAGACCAGAATGAATGCTCCGACCAGTCCTCCGACGACCCAGGCCACGAGGATCATCGTCGTGTTGCTCACGCCGAAGATGGAGCTCGCCAGCATGCCGCCGACGATGAAGCCGAAGATGGCGAGAACGGTTCGAAACAGGCGGTAGCCGAAAAAACAGGAGATGATGCCGCCAAGCAGCAGGAGTGCTGCGGCAGGCATCTGGTACGAGGCGGGGATCATTTAGATGATTGGCGATTTGTGATTTGTGATTTGCGCCGCGATTCTAACAACCAAATCACCAATCACTAATCACAAATCGCGTCGTCCCTCCATCGCACGCGTCATCGTTACTTCGTCTGCGTATTCGAGGTCGGAGCCGACCGGGATGCCCATCGCGATACGCGTCACGCGGACGCCGAGCGGCTTGAGCAGCCGCGCAAGGTAGAGCGCGGTGGCTTCACCTTCGACCGTCGGATTGGTGGCCAGGATGATCTCGTCGACGCCGCCGTTGCCCACTCGCGCGAGCAGGCTCTTGATCTTGAGATCGTCGGGACCGACGCCGTGCAGCGGCGACAATGCGCCCATCAGCACGTGGTAGACGCCGCGGAACTCGCGCGTCTTCTCGATGACGGACACGTTCTGCGGTTCCTCGACAACGCAGATCAGGCGCTGATCGCGCGACGGGCTCGTGCAGAAGACACACGGATCCGCTTCCGTGATGTTGTTACACGTCGAGCAATAGGTGACGCGCTCCTTGACGTCGCGGATGGCCTCGCACAACCTCTCGGCGTCGTCCCGCGGGTTCTTCAGAATGTGAAACGCGAGGCGCTGCGCGCCCTTGGCGCCGATGCCGGGCAGCTTCTGGAGCTGCTCCACGAGCCTGGCAAGAGGGTCGGGTAACAATCAGAGGCCGGGAATCTTCAGCCCGCCCATCAGCCCCTGCATCTGCTGCCCGAGCTGCTCGTCCACCTTGCGGTGTGCGTCATTGATCGCCGCGAGGATCAGGTCCTGCAGCATCTCCACATCGTCTTTCGAGACGACTTCCGGGTCGATCGTGATCGAGTGCAGCTGCTTGTCGCCGCTGACGACGACGGTGACCATGCCGCCGCCGGCCGTCGCCTCGACGCGCAGCTCCGTCATCTGCTTCTTCAGGCGCTCCTGCATCTGCTGCGCCTGCTTCATCATGGATTGGATGTTCACATCTCCTCCACGTCCCGAATCTCCGCGGGAAATACTTCGAGCATCGCCTGAACGGTGGAAGACGACATCGCTTCCGCCTTCAGGTCGCGCTTGTTTTCAGGAGTCCCGCCGGGATTCGGGATTCCCGCCTTCGCTGTTCCAGCTTCGGCGGGCAGGCGGGATTCGGGATTCGCGGGAACAGCCGGCGACCCTGTCGAGGACAGTTCTGACGTGACCCCAATCTTCCGTCCAGCGACGCGCTCCGCGGTCGCATCGAGCCACGGTTTCTGCTGATCCAATATTCCGCGCAACGATGAGTGGGCCGGGCCGAAGACGAACGTGATCCGGTCGCCCGTGACCTCAATCCGTTGCGCCTGCGCGACGACCGTGTTGTAGAGCATCTGCTTGCCGGACCGGATCTCCGCGAGAAATTTGTCTTTGAGATTGCTCGAATCGGGATTCGGGATCCCCGCCTTCGCAGGTCCAGCTTCGGCGGGCAGGCGGGGTTCAGGATTCGTTGAGTGCGCAGTCTTCGCTGTCGTCTGTATTGATGGTGCTACCTTGACCGGTGTCGGCGCATTCGCGACCGATCGACTTGGGGTTTGGGATTTGGGATTTGGGATTTGGGATTTGCTACCGCCACCCGAAGCCAGCAGCTCCGTCAACGGCACCAGCTTGCGCGTATGCATCCACTTCAGCAGAAGCATCTCGAACTGGTAACGCGGATGCGAGGCTGTCCGAATCTCCTGTTCGGCATTGGCCAGCAGGTCGAAGGCACGCATCAGGTCCTCGCGCGAAAAACGCGCCGCGAGCTGCGTCAGACGTTCGCGTTCCCCTTCGGCAAGCTCGCCGTCGCCGACACGGGATGGATCCACCGACACGATCATCAAATCGCGCACGACCCGTGTCAGCTCGCGCACGACGAGCCGCACGTCGTGCCCTGACGCGACCGCGCGGTCTGCAAGCGCAAACGCCGCCGGGGCGTCTTCGGCGACCACTGCATCGACCAGATCGAAGAGGAGGTCGCGGCCTACCAGCCCGAGCACGGTCGCGACATCCTCTACGGTGATCGTGGTGCCTGCGAACGCGATCACCTGATCGAGCGCGCTCTGCGCGTCGCGCATGCTGCCCTCGGCCGCGCGGGCGATCAACGACAGCGCGGCATCCTCCGCCTGAAGGCCTTCTGCCGTCACGATCTTCTTGAGCTGCGCGGTGATGAGCGCGGTCGGAATCGTGCGGAACTCGAACACCTGCGAGCGCGACAGGATCGTGTCGGGAATCTTGTGCAGCTCGGTCGTCGCCATCATGAAGACGACATGCGGCGGCGGCTCTTCAATCGACTTCAGCAGCGCGTTGAACGACGACCCGGAGAGCTGATGAACTTCGTCGATGATGAACACTTTGTAGCGGTTGCGAACGGGCGCAAACGCCAGGTTGTCGATGATGACTTCCCGAATCGTATCGATGCCCGTGTGGCTGGCCGCATCGATCTCGAGCACGTCGATATCGCGTCCTTGTGCGATCTCGAGGCAGGCGTCGCAGACGCCGCACGGATCCGCCGTTGGTCCCTTCACGCAGTTCAGCGCCCGCGCCAGAATCCGCGCAGTCGTCGTCTTCCCCGAGCCGCGCTGGCCCGCAAAGACGAACGCCTGGGCGATGCGGCCGCTGGCAATCGCGTTGCGCAGCGTGCGCGTCACCGCCTGCTGTCCGATGACATCATCGAACCGCTGCGGGCGCCATTTGCGTGCGAGAACTTGGTAAGACATTTAGAAATCCCAAAACCCAAATCCCAAATCCCAAATCCCAAGAAATCCCAAAACCCCAGCTTCGTCGACCTTGGGATTTGGGTCTTGGGATTTGGGATTTGGGATTTTCTGGCGGCTCCCACCGCGACCCGGTGCACCTGCGGCACACCTCAGGGTCTGTTTAGCGCTGCTGCCTTCCGGCCCTGACGCGGTTCGCAGGCTGAAGTTGCACAGGGTCCGGGCCGCGGTGCGACCCGCCAAAAACCCATCCTAACATTCCAACAGCTGCCGCGCGATCCGTTCGTAGAGCTCGACGGCCTCATGCAGCTCGTCCACCGACATATGTTCGTCGTCGGTGTGGGCGACGTGAATGGAGCCAGGCCCGAGCAGCAGCGGCGTCCCCCACCGCGTCAGCAACGGGATGTCGGTCGTGAACGGGAAAACAGCGGTCTCGAAGCCGGGCAGCGTGTGCATTCGGACTGCCGGAATATCGAGTACGGGCTCGATCGTGACGAGCGGCTCGACGACATTCAGCGCGGCCCGCACGGCCGCGCCTTCACCAACAATTCGAAACATGATTTCCGCGGATGCCCGCGGTGAGACGACGTTGGGAGCCACGCCACCTTCGATCAGCCCGACCGTGTAATGGGTTCGTCCGAGGATGGGATCTTCGGGCAGCGCAACACCGCGAAGCACCATCAGCGCGTCGAGCAGCTTGTCGATCGCCGACTCGCCCAGTTCCGGGAAGGACGAGTGGGCGGCGCGGCCGCTCGCTCGCAGCTTGACCCGCAGCACGCCACGCGTCGCGATGCCGAGCCGGTTGTCCGTTGGCTCGCCGTTGATCAGAAACCTGACACCTTCAGGCGCATAGTCGTTCGCAACACGCGCACCGTCGCTGCCGCGCTCCTCCCCCGCGACAAAGAGCATCGCAATGCGCGACTCTCCACTGGCGCGAAGCCGCTCGACGGCCACGACCTGCGCCGCCAGAATCCCCTTGGCATCACACGATCCGCGGCCGAAGATGACGCCTCCCTCCTGGCGCGAAGGCACAAACGGCGGTACGCAGTCGAAATGCGTCGAAAAGACAACGCGCGGGGCCACATCGAGTTCGGCGAATACGTTGAAACGTCCGTCTCCGACCGGCTGCTCGGAAACGCGGTACCCGAGATTACGAAGAAATGCAGCGAGCCACGCCGCGACCTCCTGCTCGCGGCCGGTTGTGGAATCGATGTCGACGAGATCGCGCGTGAGCCGCTCGATGGTGCTCGCAGCAGGAGAACGACCCGGCGGTGCTACCGCAGCCATCGCTCCAGCTCCGTGCGCGCGTCGGTTCGCTCATCTCGATACTTGACGACGACGGGGGTGGCCAGCGACAGACCCCACTCTTTGCCTGCACCGACCGTGACGGCTCGTGCACCGGGCACGACGACTGCGCCCTCGGGCACGATCAGTGGCTGCCCGGCCTCGGGTTTGATAATGCGGCCGTTCGGCAAATCGTAGATGGGTGTCGAGCCGGTGATGATGGTACCTGAGGCGAGCACCGCGCGCCTTCGAATAATGGCGCCTTCGTACACTCCGCAATTGCCGCCGACGAGCACATCGTCTTCGACAATGACGGGAATCGCGCCCACCGGTTCGAGCACACCGCCAATCTGCGCGGCCGCGCTCAGGTGCACCTTCCTGCCGATCTGCGCGCACGAGCCGACCAGGGCGTGAGAGTCGACGAGCGTCCCGTCGCCAACATCCGCGCCGACGTTGATGTACATCGGCGGCATGCAGATCACGCCAGCACCGAGATACGCGCCTTCGCGAACCGCGGAGCCACCCGGCACCACGCGTACGCCGCTCGACGGATCGATCCGCTTCACCGGCAGCGTGTCCTTGTCGTAGAAGGGCCACCGTCCCTTGGCCACGCCCATGTCGACGATGTCGCCAAAGCGGAAGCCAAGGAGAATGCCCTGTTTCACCCAGACGTTGACGCGCCAACCGGTCGGCGAAGACGAATCGGGTTCCGCCGCGCGCACGGTGCCGAGCGACAGCTGGTCGCGAAGACGCAGGAACGCGTCGCGCGCCTCATCCCGCGGCGCGCTGCTTCCCTGCTCGAATAAGGTGGTGATGCGTTCAGCGAGCGTGCTCATGAACCCCTAACTTGAGGTTCTGCAGCACGCGCAGCACTTTCTCGCGCGCTGCGGCGCTCGGCGGCACAAGCGGAAGCCGATAGTTCTCCTCGAGCAACCCCATCGCCGCCATCGCGGCTTTGACCGGAATCGGGTTGGATTCGACGAAGTTCACCTGCAGGAGCGGCAGCAGCCACAAGAACAGCCGGCGGGCGGCGACGTAGTCGCCCTTCTCGGCAAACTCGACGACCTGCGCCATCTCCGACGGCGCGACGTTCGAGCCGACGCACACCACGCCGCGGCCGCCGACTGCCATGATCGCGAGCGTCAGCGCATCGTCTCCGCTGACGACGATGAAATCCTCTGGAGCCGACGCAACAATCTCGGCCGCCTGGACGACATTCCCGGACGCTTCCTTCACGCCGACGATGTTCGGAATCGCGGAGAGCCGCACGGTCGTCGTCGCTTCGAGGTTGACGCCCGTCCGGCCGGGGACGTTGTAGAGCACGATGGGAAGCGGCGTCGATTCCGCGATCGCCCTGTAGTGCTGGTACAGCCCTTCTTGCGTCGGTTTGTTGTAGTACGGCGTGACCGAGAGGATCCCATCCGCGCCAATCTTTCCGATGTCGCGGATGAGTGCGATGGTCTCCCGGGTGTCATACCCGCCGGCGCCCGCCAGGACAGGCACGCGGCCATCGACTTCCTCGACGACGAGTTCGATGACGCGGAGTTTCTCGGCATGCGAAAGCGTTGGTGCTTCGCCCGTCGTGCCGACCGGCGAAACAAAATGAACGCCGCCGTCGATTTGCCGCCGGGCCAGATGACGCACCGCCGCTTCGTCAACGGACCCGTCTTTCCGAAATGGCGTCACCAGTGCGGTTCCGACGCCCGTGAATGGAGTTCTCATTGCAGTACGTCCATCATTGAAAACCAACCGCGCCTGCCCTGAATCCACTGCGCCGCCAGCAAGGCTCCCGAGGCGAACCCGCGACGATCACGCGCCGTGTGGGTGAGCTCGATCGTATCCGACGGGCCGTCGAATCCGACCGTATGGATCCCCGGAATCGCGCCGGCTCGCGTCGATGAGATATCGATGGGACGATCGTATCCCGCCGCGGTCATCGCGTCACGCAGAAGGAGTGCCGTACCCGAAGGAGCATCACGCTTGGCCGCATGGTGCGCCTCATGAATCCAGGCACCGTAGTGCGGATGCTGTCGCATCAGCCGCGCCGCATGGGACGCCATCATCTCGAAGAGATTCGCGCCAATCGAAAAGTTTGCGCACGCCACCACACCGAGACCGGCGCGCTCCGCCTGCTGGCGGAAGGCGGCCGCCAGATCGGCCCAGCCAGTCGTTCCGATGACGACGGGCAGCTTCCGATCGAGATAGCGGGGGAAATTCTCCTTCAGCGCATCGGCGGTCGAGAAGTCGACGGCCACGTCCGCAGGCGGAGACCAGTCGCCCGTGCCGACGTCAATCCGCGATGCGATCTCGATCCCCTGCGCGATCGCCATCTGCTCGACGAGCTGGCCCATCTTGCCGTAGCCGACTAGCAGCAGACGCATCGCAACCCTCGTGTCACGAGAAAAACTCCTCATGCAGCCGGTTCATCGCGTGCGGCAGATCCGCCTGGCGAAGGATGACCGTGATGTTCCGGCGCGATGCCGCCTGCGAAATCATCCGCAGCGGAACTTCCTCGAGCACGCCGACGGCGCGCGCGGCAATCGCCGGTTCATTACGCAGCCGATCGCCGACGGCGCAGAGCAACGCCATTTCATGGTCGACCGCCACCTGCGAGAACTCCGAGAGCTCCTCCACGATCGGCTCGAGATGGCGGCGATCGTCCACGGTGACCGAGACAGTGACTTCGGACGTCGTGACCACGTCGACCGCCGTCGTATAACGCTCGAACACTTCAAACACGCGACGCAGAAACCCGTAGGCCATCAGCATCCGGCTGGAGGTGATGTCGATGACCGTGACGTCTCGCTTGCACGCGAGCGCAGTCAGCGGCGTCGCGGCTGGCGGCGGCTCCGCGGTGATGGTCGTTCCCGGCCCGTCTGCCTTGCGGGAATTGAGGATGCGAACGGGAATATTGCGTTCCACCGCGGGGAGGATGGTGCTCGGATGCAGGACTTTCGCGCCGAAGTACGCCAGTTCGGCGGCTTCGGCGAAGGAGAGCTGCGGAACGAGCTTCGGCGCGGCGATGATCCGCGGATCCGCGGTCAACATCCCGTCCACGTCTGTCCAGATCTGAATTTCGCGCGCGCCGATGCCGGCGCCGACGATGGCCCCCGAGTAGTCCGACCCGCCGCGCCCGAGCGTCGTCGTATGCCCGTCGATCGTTGAGGCCACGAATCCGCCCAGCACGGGAACCCGTCCGGCATCGACCACAGCGCGCACAGTGGCTCGCAGCGCGGCATCGGTTTCGGTCGCCAGCGGCAATGCGCGCGTGTGATCGGCGGTGGTGATGATGGCGCGCCGGGCGTCGACCCATTCGGACGGAAGGTCGGCGCCGGCGAGGGCGGCGGTGACGATGCGTGAGCTCAAAAGCTCGCCCGCGGCGGCGACGACATCCAGCGTCCGCAGTGAGACCTCACGCAGGACCGCCAGCGCGCGGGCGAGCGCCGTCAGGTCGTCGAACTGCTGATCGATCTGCTGTCCCAGAGCGCCCTTCGATTCCTTCGGCGCGAGCGCGTGTGCCGCCGCGATATGTCGCTCGCGCAGTTGATCGAGGCGTGTCAGCGCATCCTCGATGCGCCCACCGCCAGCCGCCGCGGCGATGCCGAGGAGCGCATCGGTGACGCCGCTCATCGCCGACACGACGACGGCGGGTCCCCGTCCATCCCGCGAGCGCGCGGTGCGGACGATCTGAATCAGTCGTTGAATGGCTTCGGGATCGGCGACCGAGGTGCCGCCGAATTTCTGGACAACCACAAAGAGCAGATTTTATACGGAAAGGCTGGGGTTGCCGTGATCAGGCGATCATTGCGGCGCGACCTGCTGATGATTTCGTGATGCTTCCGGTTAAGTTCGTGCGCTTCCGCGCGCTCGCGATCGAAAGCCGCAATCGCGATACGCCAGGCCGAGTAATTTCTACTTCCCGGCTGTGTCAGAGCTTGCCCTCGGGTTGAGCCCCCAATGTCTGTCATCACTACCGTTTCCATGGATGACCTCACATGCGGGCAAGCGGGGTACTGCCTTTGGACCACGGTTGTACAGGTATGCCGCCCGTCGTGCTCATCATCGAAGCGCGAAAAGAGGTAGCCGAGGCGCTTGAATCGGCTATTGCACTCGCCGACATGACCCCCGTGGTCGTCCCGTACGTGGAACGCCTCGGTGATGTGCCTTACAGACTGGCGGCGATCGTCGTGCGCATTGCATTTGAAAGCGTCAGCGAACCACCACACGCCGTAATTGCTCGACTGGGGCACGAGCGTCCGCCTGTTGTGGCGATCGTGCGCGAAGAAAATGAACTCGCGGAGGCACAGCGGCTGCAGTGTGATGTGGTCCTGCGCGCGCCGGAGGACATTCCCCGCTTGTGCGAAGCCGTAATGAAAGTGATTCGAAGCTAACGTTTCTGAACCGCGCGCTTCCGCTTGCGCGCCGTCACGTGCTGTTGTTGGCCGGCGCGTTGTTCCGTGAGTTGCCTCACGACCTCTTTTCTCAATCGCGCAGCCTCGCCGAGTACCTCGTCGAGCCGATCAAGTACCTGTTTTAGGTGTTCTGAGGTGATAGGACTCCCGTCGTCGGCCATTTGTGCCGTAAAGACTACCGATAGACGCTTCAATCCGTAAAGCTCGACGGGGCGAGTCCGGATCCCGCTGGGTTAGACTGGATCTCACGTATGAATGTAGGTCTCATTGGCTGGCGTGGGATGGTGGGGTCTGTCCTCGTCCAGCGGATGCGCGAGGAGCGCGACTTCGACCTCATTGAACCGGTGTTCTTCTCAACATCGCAAGCTGGCGCGGCTGCGCCGGCGATCGGCAAGCGCGTCCCGCCCGTAAAAAACGCCAAGGATCTCTCCGAGCTCACCGCCATGGACGTCCTGATTTCCTGTCAGGGCGGCGACTACACGTCCGAGATGTACCCGCAGCTTCGCCAGTCGGGCTGGCAGGGCTACTGGATTGACGCCGCGTCGACGATGCGCATGTCGGACGATGCGGTGATCATCCTCGATCCCGTGAACCGCGACGTGATCGATCGCGCGCTCGAAAGCGGAATCAGGAACTACATCGGCGGAAACTGCACGGTCAGCCTGATGCTCATGGCCACCGCGCCGCTCTTTCACGAGAATCTCGTCGAGTGGATGACGCCGATGACCTATCAGGCGGCGTCGGGCGCCGGCGCGCAGAACATGCGTGAGCTCGTCGCGCAAATGGGTTACGTACACGCATCGGCGAGGTCGTTGCTCGACGATCCGGCATCCGCGATTCTCGAGATCGATCGTGCCGTCGCCGACGCGGTGCGGAGCGCGGACCTTCCGAAAACGCATTTCGGCCATCCCTTGGCCGGCAGCCTGCTGCCGTGGATCTACACGGATCTCGGTAATGGACAGAGTAAGGAAGAATGGAAGGCGCAGGCCGAAGGCAACAAGATTCTCGGCCGCGCGAACAATCCGGTCCCGATCGACGGTTTTTGCGTTCGCATCGGCGCGATGCGTTCCCACAGCCAGGCGCTGACCATCAAGCTACGGCGCGACCTGCCGCTCGCCGAGATCGAGTCGATGCTCGCGTCGGCGCATGAATGGATCCGCGTGGTCCCGAACGAGAAGGACGCATCGCTTCGCGACCTCACGCCGACGGCGGTCACCGGGACACTGACGGTCGCAATCGGCCGCCTGCGCAAGCTCGCGATGGGCGGCGAATACCTCGGCGCGTTTACGGTCGGCGATCAGCTGCTGTGGGGCGCAGCGGAGCCGCTCCGCCGAATGCTGCGCATCCTGCAGAGCGCCGGCGTTTCGTCGCAGGCGGTCGTCGCAGCGCGCGGTTGATTCTCTGCGCCTCTGTGCTTGTGATCGTGTATCGTCCGCAGCGTGCCCACTGCTGCCGGACGACTCAAGCTGGTCCTCACCGATATCGAAGGACGCTCGCTGAAGGAAAGCGTCGACGTCCGTCTGCAACACACCACGCTCGCGTCGGCAACCGTACGAACCCGGCTGCCGGCGGGGAAATCGGCGGTGATCACCGGCCTGCAGCAGCAACCGATCGGAACCTATCGAATCGAGGTCGATCCGCCGTCGTACCTTCCCGTCTCGCGTTTTATCGTCATCAAGTCAGAAGGCACCACCTCAATCGACATCCCATTCCCCGTCGATCCGTCGAAAGTCAAACGGGTTGACTTTCCAAAGTACGACGAGCTCGTGGACGACGCGAGGCGAGTGCTGGAGGCGAGCGACAAAGTGCTCGGCTTCGAAACGCTCTCAGGGGCGGCGCTGTACGACCGCCTCGATGATGTTCGCCGCGCCGGGCTGCTGAACATCGTGGCAAAGCTTGGGAGGACGCGTTTCAGCGATGACGGGCGAACCGCGTTGTCGTTCGTTCAACATCTCGTGGAGCTGCGCGGCGATCGCTTTTTTGCCGTTGTCCAGAAGACGCTGCGCGAGGAGGCGAAAAACGGGGTGCACTCCAACCAGTTCGCCGCCGCGGGCGATGCGCTCCATCGGCCGCCGGACGGCTTCGAGCACGCCGGCAGCTTCAAATCGACGGACCATTTCGCGAACCTGCAGCTGACCTTCTTCGCGCAGGGCGACCAATGGATGGCCGACATCGACATCGACGATGCCAACGGCGTGGAGCACCTGTTCCAGGTGCTGCGAAACGCAACGACCGGGCGCCCCACGCATCCGTATGACATCCACGAGCTGCTGGTCTCGTACCAGAAGCTCGACCCGGGCTATACCCTCATCGTCTGACGCGACGAGAAGCGCTTACTTGCCAGGCGTCATCGCGCACGCGCGATACGCCATCGCACCCTCTGGTCCCGACAAGTAGCTGAGAAGCGCCTTGGCCGCTTCTGGCGACTTCGCGTGCGAGGAGACGAAGCCGACGAGCGCGGTCGGTGTCGAGATGTCACGCGGCAGCGTCCCGACGACGTCCACGCCTGGATCGTTGACTTCGCTCGAAAACGTCACCGCGACA
Source organism: Vicinamibacterales bacterium (assembly GCA_035764385.1). Lineage (GTDB taxonomy): Bacteria > Acidobacteriota > Vicinamibacteria > Vicinamibacterales > UBA2999 > Gp6-AA40. The sequence goes on along the minus strand of DASTZI010000340.1, from coordinate 10,387 downwards.
TCGATGTCGCCCCGCTTCAGCAGCTCGAGCAGCGCGACGCCCTGCATGCGTTTCACCTTCGGCTGCACCTGGTCGTAGATCCCGAGTTTCTTCTGCGTGTTGTCGAAGCTCACGCCCGCTGCGCCGCCAAGGCCCCCGGCGCCGTCGGGATAAGAAATGGCTTTCACGGCGAGCAGCATTCGCTTCACCGCATCAGCATTCGAGATGTCCGGCTTCTTGTCGCCCTTACGAACGACCACGACGATCGGAACCGCCGCCAGCGGCGTTTCGCTGCTCGCGACGACGTTTCCCGACTTGATCACATCGTCGTACGGCGGCTGAACGACAGGTACGTCAAAGGGAGCACCTTGAACGACCTGCCGGTGGGTCGCGCCGCCCGCGCCGATCGTCGGCTTCATGACGTGTCCGGTTTTTTTCTCGAAACCGGGCTTCATCAGATCGACCGGGCATCGCATACCGCCCGGAGCAATCAGCGTCACTTCTTCGGCGTGCGCGGGAGATGCGGCATAGAGGAGTACGGTCACAGCGCCAAGCGTTATCAGCGTCTTCATGCGCGAGAGTCTAGATCTGGAGCAGTAAATCGCAAAACCCAAATTCCAGGGTTTCTGGGTCTCTGAGCCTCTGTGGCTCGTGATCGCGATTTAGGATTTGAGATTTAATGTAAGTCGCCAACAATTCGGACGAGCCGCATCAGGAGGCGCAATATGGGCACCGTTCAGGAGATGACAAAGCGAAAGCACAAAGTCGCGATCATGAACGCGGTTCATGACCTGCCGGTGCTGGTGGCGCGCGACCTCGGGCTTTTCAAAGACGAGGGGCTCGACATCGAGTTCGTCACCACACCCGGAATGGCGCAGGTGACCACCTCGCACACGGTGAAGTTCGACTCGGTATTCGACCGGCCGCTCGACGCCGCCTACAACGAGGGCGGCATCGATCAGTATCGAATGTGCGAGTGGGGGATCATGAAGCGCGCGGTTGAAGCCAACTGTGAAGGGCGCCGCGGACGCAAAATCGTCGCGCTCGGCGCGTCGATGTCACAGTTCGCGATCGTCACCAGCCGCGAGTCGAACATCTATGCGCCGGAGATGCTGAAGAACAAGGACATTGCGGTCACGCCGAACAACGGCTCCCACTTCACCACGCTCAAGATGATGGAAGGATTCCTGGCGCAGGAACATGTCAAGACGATCAACGCGGGCACGATGGTGAAGCGTCTTGAAGCGCTGAAGCAGGGAAAGGTTGCGGCCGTCAGCCTGATGGAACCCTGGATCAGCGTCGCCCAGAAGCAGGGTCTGCGCATCCTGATCGAGTCACACTCGACACGCAGCGAAGCGGCGAGCGAGGAACTCGATGGTCCGACGCTGGCCGCGATGTTCCGTGCGCAGGCGCGCGCGGTGGAGGTGCTCGAAAAGGATCCGACGCCGTTCATTCATTATTTCGTCGCAGAGACAGGCGGGCTGCTGGATGCGAAGGACTTCCAGACGTGGCGGCTGCTGCACGCGCCGCCGCAACCCTACACGCGCGAGCGATTCGACGACGAGTACAACTGGACGGTGAAGTGGAATATGACGGTGCCAGGCGCGACCTACGAGAACACCGTCGATAACCGCGCGTGGTCGTAGGGGCCGACTTTAGTCGGCCCTACCGTCGTCGGACCACTGTGGACTGAAAGAGTCGGGTCCACTTGTCAGACTCGTCAAGCGACCGCGCCGGGTTCGCCTGAACAATCCTGATTCCCTTCAGCGGTGACGTCACCTTCGTGTTGCTGGGGACGTAGTCCATGCTGACGAAGTACTGCTGCGCATCGCCAAGCAGGTAGTCGTAGAAGAGCCTCGCCGCGTTGGGATGCGGCGCATGCCGCGAGACGCCGACACCATTCGATCGCGCAATGGCCGGCTCGATGGCGAACCAGTCAATCGGCGCGCCCTTCTTTCTCGCCTGTTCGGGCATGTAGTTGTAGATGTTGAGCGCGAGCGGCACCTCGCCGGAGATGACCAGGTTGTTCAGCAGCGTGTGGCCCTGCCGCACCGAGAGGCCGTTGGTCGCCACCAGGTCGCGGAAGAACTTCAGGCCGGTCTCGCCGCCGCCCATCACGTCGACGACGGAGGCGAACCAGTCTTCATCCTTTCCTTCGACACCCAGCTTCCCCTTCCATTTCGGATCGAGCAGATCTCGATAGGTCCTGGGCAGGCTGGCTTTGTTCACCAGCTTCGTGTTGTAGGCCTGCACCCACACCGAGAGCAGCGTCGCCGCCCATTGCCGATGCGCGGGAACCGACCCCGGCTGCAGGTCGTTCTGAACCGGTGAGGTAATCGGCAGGAGCACCTGCTCCCGCGCAAGCGCCTCCATCTCCGGCGAGCCGATGTGAATGACGTCGACGTCGTACTTTTTCGCGGACGTCTCCTGCAGCGCGCGTTGCAGGACGTTCGAAGTCCCGGCGCGCCAGACGGTCACCTTGACGCCATACTTCGATTCGAACGGCTTGATGAGTGTCGGAAGATCTTTCTCGGCGATCGTCGTGTAGAGCGTGAGCGCGCCTTCTTTTTTCGCGGCGGCGACGCGGTCCTGCGCCGAAGAGACGCACACCGCGCCGATGACGAAGAGCGCGACGGCCGCGAACGACTTCACGTTATGAACCGCGGATATTGAATAACTGGCGGTAGAGACCCTTCCACTTGTCGTATTCGTCGATCGCGACCTTTGCGTCGACGAACTTCATCGGCACTTTGTTGAGCGGCGTGTCGATCTTCTTGCTCGTCGGAACGAACTCCAGGTTCGCAATGATCTGCTGGCCTTCGGGGCTCAGTTCGAAGTCGTAAAACAACACGGCCGCATTCGGGTGCGGTGCCCTGCGTGCGACACCGATGCCGTTGGGCCGCGCGATCGCATTGCCGAGGACGAACCAGTCGATCGGCGCCCCCTCCTTTTTCAGCTGCTCGGCTTTGTAGTTATAGACCGTCAATGCCAGCGGCACTTCCCCGGAGACGACGAGCTGCGCCAGCAGCGTGTGTCCCTTGCGCACCGATATGCCGTTGGTCTTGACGATGTCACCGAAGAGCTTGCGGGCGCGCGCATCGCCGAGGTCGCTGAAGATGCCGGCCAGCCAGTCGGAGTCCTCCTGCTCGATGCCGACCTTCCCTTTCCACTTTGGATTGGCCAGTTCCTCCCACGTCTTCGGTAGATCCTGCTTCTTGATCTGGCGCGTGTTGTACGCCTGCACGAACACGTTCAGCCGCGTGCCCATCCACTCGCCGTGCGGAAGGATGGCCGGCGCGATCAGGTCGGCGAGATATGGACTCTTGATCGCCTGCAGTAGGTTTTCGCGGTGAATCGATTCGAGCTCCGGTCCGTTGGTTTCAATCACGTCCACCGTGAAGCGGTTCGCGCGCGCTTCCTGAATGGTGCGGTTGACAATCGCCTCCGACCCCGAGCGCCACGGGATCACCTTCACCCCGTATTTCTTCTCGAAGGCCGCACCGAGCTTGCCGATGTCCACCGTCTGCAGCGAGGTGTAGACGCTGACCGAGCCTTCCTTCTTCGCGCCGGCGATGAGCTTCTGCATCCGATCCGCGCCGGCATAGTTGGCCACGTCGGCAGTCGTCGCGCCTGGCTTGATTTGCGCAGAGGCAATGATGGTCGTGGCGGCGAGGAGCGAGAGTGCAACCAGTGTCTTCTTCATCGCGTTACTTCCTGCGGCAACTCGGCAAGCTCCGCTGCGTAGGCGTCGTCCATCCGCGGCTCCAGGCCGCGCGTAGCGAGCGCCTCGGTAAACCACTGCCGGATACGCGGCGACTCGTCAGCATAGTCGATCTGATCGCCGCCGACGCGCCGCGAGATCCAGGCCTTCGGCACCCCCTGTGCGTTCCGAATCGACACGCCTTCGGCTTTGAACGCCAGATAGCGAGCGGGCGTCGTACCGGTGTTGAAATGCTGGTGGAACCAGGCGTTCGGCGGCACGATCATCGATCCTTCCTTCCACTCATACCGCCGCGGCTCCTCGCCTTCCGGCCACATCAGCGTGTAGCCCTCGCCGCTCATGATGATGACGTGCGCGCCGGGGCCGTGCGCATGCGCCTTCTTGTAGCGCCCCACACCGAACTGCGAGATGTGGCTGTTCATGTGGCCCCTGGCCATGCTGAACCGAATGTGGGAGCCGCCGCCGCCGCGCTCCTTCGCGGAGATCAGCGGCAGGTTGATCGCGTCGGCCACGAAGTTCGTGTCGAGCAGCAGCCCCTTCTGCTCTCCCTTGTTCGCGAAGTAGTCAGGCTCGCCGTTGAACCGTTCCTTGAAGTCGTACGGCGTGTTGAAGACAAAGTTCAAATCGCTGAACGCGTTGATGATCACGGGCGCGTTGGTGACGGCGACGTAGCGCGCCGGCTGCATTCCGGATCCGTTGAAATGTTGGTGCCACGTGTTCAAGGGAATCGCGAACATCGCGCCCGCTTTCCACTCGAACGTCGTCCGCTTGCCCCCATCGTTCCAGACGGAAGTCGATCCGCGCCCATCGAGGACGTAGATCATCTCCTCGTAGAGCTGCCGTTGCGGCGCGAGCTCCTGGCCCGGCGCGATTTCGCACACGTAGCAGTCGTTCGAGGAGCGCGATGCGTCGTGATTGAGAAACACGCCACGGCCACCGCGACGAATCCACGGCTTCAGTTCAACGGTGTGGAGGTCGGGTACGTAGAAGGAGCTGACGATGTCGAGCCCCTCCGAGCGCACCCATCGCGTGTACGGCGTTTCCTTCTCTGCGGCGAACTTTTGAGCGAGGTCGTCCGAGACGACGGCATCTTTGGCCATATTCCTGGGCCGGCTGAAGCCGGCCCCTACCTACTCCCCCTACTTTCCGACGGGCACTCGCCCGCGCAGATAGGCCTCGACGAGTTCCGCGTTCAATTCAACCGACGGGTCGTACTCCGGCGCATCTTCAATCTGCTCGAGATCGTTGAGGCCGCATGCCTTGAAGATGCGGTTGATGATCGAAATCAGCCGGACCGGCCGGTCGGGGCTCGCGTTGAAATGCTGGTGAATGGTGTTTGGCGGCACATAGATCACGTCGCCAGCCTCCCATTCGAACCGCTTGACATCGTCCTGCGGCGTCCAGTGATACGTGTCGGTGATCTCGACGTCACAATCCTGATGCAGGTCGTATCCGTGCCCCTCGACCACGTAGAGGCACTCCTCGGCGAGGTGGCGGTGCTTCCCGGAACGGCTCCCGGGCGGGATGAGCTGCATGTACGCGTCAACCGTTTCCATCCGCGTATTCAGCGCCTCGTTGACGATGTGCTTGAGCAGTCCCTGACGCGCCATCTCCCATGGCATGTCTTCGGGATGCACGATCTTCTTCCGCTTGGCGTTGCGTGCGGGCGCCGCGGTCGCGTCGTCGAGCAGTCCCTGATAGAGCTTCTGATTCAGCGTGCCCTTGTTCCACGCTTTCGATTCACTCCAGGCCATGACTATTCCTCGTTGTGATTGAAGTTCTGCTCGAACTCCCGCGCCTGGAACCCTTCGGCTCCCGGCGCCGGGGTCGTTGGCCTCGGCTCCACCATCTTCTGGAACAGCATGTTCATGAACATGAACATCGGCTTCGTTTTCATGACGAGCGCGCGTGCCGGTTTGGTTGGACTCGCGTTGAAATGCTGATGCACGCAGTTGTTGTGGACGATGGCGACGTCGCCCGCTTTCCAGTCGTAGCGAACGCCGTCATGAATTTCGTAGCCTTCGCCGTCGAGGATGTAGAAGGCGGCCTCGTTGACGTGCCCGTGCTTTTGCGAGTGCCCGCCCGGCGCGTATTCCTCGAGATGAATATGGAACATCTGCGTGATGCCGTCTTTGGGCTCGATGTAATGGCGACTGTAGGTCTGCGGTCCATCATTGAAGCGAATCAGCCGTCCCTTGCGAACGCGCGGCATCGCCCGCAGGCGCGCGAGCTCGTCTTTCAGGTTGTAGGGTCCGGCAATCGCGCGAACGAAGATGCGGTCCTTCTTGCTGTGATAGTGCGACTCGCTGACAACGACTTCGTCGGCAACTGCCGCGCCTTTCACTTCCTTCGCCATATGGTCTCCACCTGGCGGGTCTGAAAAGACCCGCCCTCCTCTATCGATTAGAGTCCGTGTTCGTCAAAGCCGACGTATTACACGCCGTATTCATCCAATAGAAACTTCTTCGGTAGCAATGTCCGGCACAGCTCGCGATTCAGATCCGCCTGCGGCAGCGTGATGCCGGCGTCGTGCGCCATGTCGTGAATGACTGCGAGATCATCGTCGGCCCACTTCATCGTGCTGGTGCCCCAGTTTCGCAGGACGCCATTCTCGGCTCCCGTCTTGAGCAGCGCCTCCCGAAGCAGGTTCACGTCGACGCCGAACCGCGCGGCCAGTGCCAACGCCTCATGATTGGCAATAAGGCACGCCCACATCAAGAGGTTGTTCGCCGCCTTAGCGGCCTGAGCCGTTCCGACCGCGCCAGTGTAGATGATATCCGCGGAATACGCGGCCACGACCGGTCTGAGCCGCTCCACCGCGTCCGGGTCGCCGCCGACAAACGAAAGCAAGGCACCGGCATCCGCGGCTCGAGCGCCTCTGCACAGCGTTGCATCGACGACAACAACCCCGGCAGCCCTCGCGCGCGTGTCGAGCTCCTGCACGGTCCGCGGATTGACGGTGGACAGGACCGCCAGGATCGCGCCGCGCGCGGGCTGTGTCGCAAGCCCCGTCGCTATCAGGTCGCGCAACTCGCGGTCGTACCCGACGCAGATGAGAATTGCCTGCGCGGTGTGCGTCAGTTGCTCGAGTGTCGCCCAGCGGCCGCCCCGCTCTTCGACCGCGGCTCGCGTCGTCTGGTCAATGTCATATGCCTGGACGGTAAAACCGTGACGGGTGAGATGGCCAATGATCGGCTGTCCGATACGTCCGGCGCCGATGACGCCGACGGCCGTGATCGCGGCACCCGGCCCACTAGGCGGAGAAGACAACGCACTTCTCCGGATTGACGCGAACGAAGATAGTCCCTCCGACCGGCGTCCTCAGCGTCGGATGCTGCCGCGAGAGCAGCGACCGTGTGCCGACCGTCACTCGAAAATCGATCGCCTCGCCGAGAAACACTTTCTGCTCGACGGTACCCGGCCAGATGTTCTCGCCTGACGCCTGCGTTTCCATCAACTCGACATCTTCGGGACGAATCGACACCGCAATGCGATCGCCGGCGTTCATCTGACGCGGCGAGTTGACGTGCACGTCTCCGATTTCCGTCCGCACGACGTAGGCAGCTGAGCCGTCGTGGCAGGCGACGGTGCCGTCGAGGAAATTGGTATTGCCGACGAAATCGGCGACGAACTGATTGGCTGGATGCTCGTAGATGTCGCGTGGCCGTCCGATCTGCTGAATGCGCCCCTGATTCATGACGCCAATCTCGTGCGACAGCGCGAGCGCTTCGGTCTGGTCGTGCGTCACATACACCGTCGTGATCTTCAGCTCGCGCTGCAGCCGTTTGAGCTCGAAGCGCATCCGCTCGCGAAGCTTGGCGTCCAGGTTCGACAGCGGCTCGTCGAGCAGCAGCAGCGCCGGCTCCATGACGAGCGCGCGTGCGAGCGCGAGACGCTGTTGCTGGCCGCCGGAGAGTTTCGTCGCCTCGCGGTCCGCGAGCTCGTCGAGCTGCACGGCTGTGAGCACACGCATCACGTTGTCGCGAATCTGTTTACGCGAATACTTCTTATCGCCAACTTCGAGCGGAAACGCGGCGTTCTCGAACACCGTCATATGCGGCCAGATCGCGTACGACTGGAACACCATGCCGAACCCGCGGCGATTGGGCGCGACGAAGACACCCTTCCCGGAAGAAAACACCACACGGCCATTGACCGAGATTTCGCCCACGCGCGGCCGCTCCAGCCCGGCAATCGAGCGCAGCGTCGTCGTCTTACCGCAGCCACTGGGCCCGAGCAGCGTAAACAGGCGGCCTTCCTCGACCGTGAACGTGACGTCCTGCGCCGCGCGGACGATCTCGCCGCGATCGTTCGGGTATTCGGTGAAGAGACCTTCGACGTTCAGCAAGAGACTGTCACCTCACCTGCCGCCGTCGCGGTGGCTGCCCACTGCCGACTGCCCACTGCCGACTGCCCACTGCTCACTGCCACCTACTCCCGAATTCCGTATCGGCTGCCGACCCACCGCGCGACGAGCACGAGGACGAACAACGACAGAATGAAAAGGACGCCGAGCGCCGACAGCTCCACGTACTGCCCGTTCTCCCAGAGTTCCCAGATCACAATCGACACCACACGGGTATCGGGACTGTAGAGCAGGATTGAGGTCGACAGCTCCCGGATAGAGACGATCATCACGTAAATCCAGCCGGCGACAAGCCCCGGCTTCAACAGCGGCAGCACAATCCTGCGGAAGGTCGTCGTCCATGACGCGCCGCACATCGCCGCCGATTCCTCGAGCTCCTTGTGAATCTGCAGCATCGACGTAGTGTTGTAGCGCAGCCCGTACGGCATGAACCGCGTGATGTAGGCGACGAACATGATCCAGATCGTCCCGTAGATGCCGATGTCGACGTTCAGATAGAAGATCATGATCGACAGTCCGAGGACGATTCCTGGAAACACCAGCGGCAACGACGCGATGTTGTCGAGCAGCCACCTGGCCGGCAGCTTCGTCTTCACGACAATCCAGCAGATCACCGAGGTCACCAACATCACGACCGTCGCCGCGCCGAATGACAGCAGCAGGCTGTTCCAGACGGTGCTCGCCAGATCGGGGTAGCTGAACACGAAGCGGTACGGATCGAGCGTCAGGTTGCGCAGCGCCTCTCGCGAGGGAACCGCGTAGAAGTGCTGGAACGACGACCACAGCAGCACCAGGAACGGCAGCACGACGATCAGCGCGAAATACACGATGAACGCAGACGCCGTGAGCCAGCGCCAGGCCCCGAGATCGATCTGCCGCGGGCGAAACCCTTTGCCGGTCATCGTCGCGTACTTCGACCCTTTGCCCGACAGCCGCGACACGGCGTAGACGCCGACGGTCGTAATCGCGAGCAGCGCGACACCGTACGCGGATGCGAGGCCGACCTGGCTCGGGTACCGATGTACCGCCGTATAGATGGAGGACGTGAACACCTCGATACCGACCGGCAGCCCGAGCAGCGCCGGCACTTCGAACGACTCGATCGAGCGGACAAAGAGAATCAGGATCGTCGCGAAGATTGCCGGCCACGTCAGCTTCAGCGTCACGCGCCACAACACCTGCCAGACGCTGGCGCCGCTCATCGTCGCCGACTCCTCGAGCGAGGGATCCATCGCGCGGAACGCGGCACTCATCAGCAGGAACGCCATCGGCGAATAGTGGAGACCGTCAACCCAGATCATCCCGGCCATGGAATAGATGTCGAACGGTGGCTGCTCGAGTCCGAACCATCCCTGCAGCAGTTGGTTGACGATGCCGATTTGCGGACTCGCGAGGAGGATCCAGGCAACGGTGAAGAGAATCGACGGGATGACAAGCGGGATCAGCGACAGCGCAAAGAAGACTGTTTTGAAGGGCGTGTTGGTGCGCTCGTTCATCCACGCCAGCGCGGTTCCGACCAAGAAGGCAAACAGCGACGCTCCGGACGCAAAGCGGATGGAGGTCCAGAACAGGCGAAAGGTCTCGGACGTGCCATAGGCGGCGACGTAGTTGCCCAGTGTCCAGACCGCCGGCACTGTCGCGGTCTGCGGGGTTCTGAAGCTTTGCCACAGGAGAAACGCGAGCGGGATCACCGCGATGTAGACGGTGAAGACAACGCACCCACCGATGACGAGCCAGCTCCAGTCGAATCGCGAGCCCGAGCTGCCTTCGCCGCTGTGCGGCTTCGGCAACCCAAGAGGGCTCGCGCCGCTCTCGACGAGGACCTCAGGGGTGGTGGTGGTGGTGATGGTGATGGTGACCCTCGCCTTGGTGATCGTGATGATGCGCGTGCTGGTGGTGGTGATGATGATGCTTATGCGGGATTCGCGGATCCTGGCTGAACACGAGTGACTTGATCGTCACGGGACCGGTGAACGACGGCATACGCACTCGCCCCAAGTCGATGTAGTCGAAATCCCACAGGGCAATGCCGTCGAGCGCCAACACGTCGGATGCGACGGCAAGCTCCTCTTTCAGCAACGCGCCCATCGTCTGTGCGACGTCGCCGTCGAAAATCAGGAATATCGGCCTGGCAGCCGCAATCGTCCGTGGCAGTGCTTCGACGATTCCGCGTGCAAGCCCCGCCAATCGCGCGTACGACGGAGCACCGCGCCAGCGAAACGCGAGCGCCACTTCCGTGTCTCCTTCGATGACGTCGAAACGCTCGAGATGATCGCGGATCGCGTTAGCGACGGCAGCGCTGTCGACCACATCACCGAGTC
>DASTZI010000339.1:0-4880 GCA_035764385.1 Vicinamibacterales bacterium | reverse complement strand
GCCATCCTTTCAGCAGTAGCGGCAGACTCCTGTTCACGGCTTCGCGCGGAGTCGTTGTCGCACGGATGCCGGTTGCGGTCGTCGCTCGCGCGGCGCTGTTCTTCAGGAGATCAGCGACCGCCGCATGCCCCCTCTCCTCTGCGTAGATCAGCGGGGCACGACCGGATGTGTCGGCCACATCGATCGATGCCCCCGCGTCGAGGAACGCCCGCACGATGTCGGTGCGTCCGGTGCGAGCCGCCCAATGCAACGCTGTCCGACCAATCCGATCGGTGGTGTTCGGGCTCGCGCGACTGGCCAGGAGCAGATTCACCGCGCGCATCGACCCAATACGCGACGCCGCCATTAGCGGTGTATCTCCATGATCGTCCTGCCGATTGGGATTGGCACCCGCCGCCAGCAAGATCGTCATGCTGTCGATATACCCGCTTGCCGCCGCGACGAGAAGCGGCGACGCCCCGCCCATGTCCGGCGAGTCGGCGGGGACGCCCTTTGCGAGCAGTGCGCGGATCGCGACATGGTTGTCGAGGCTCGCGGCAACCACGAGTTGTCGCCGGGCTGCCGCGTCGTCGTCCGAAATCACGGGAACTCTTGCGAGCAGCAGTGTGAGAGCCGCGTTCTCTTCGAACTGGTTCGCCCACATCCACGGCGAGAAGCCCTGATCGTCTTTCTGGTTGGGGTCCTGCCCGGCCTCCAGCAAGCGCCGCAACGCACTCAGGTCGCGTCTCAGGACCGCCGCGGTGAGTGGTGCCACGGAGGGCGTGGCTGGTTGACGCGCCGGCAACGGCTCCTGACTGTCGGCGTCGGGGAGGCTCGTCAGGCACAGCGCAGCGATGACAATCACCGGCGTCACTCGCATGATTTCGTGCGCTCGCGCTCGCGGCCGTTGACGGAACGGTGGTCACGCGTGGTTGCGCTCGAACAGTTATGCGAAAAGCGCCACGCGAAAGTCCCAGGGAGTCGAGACGTAACTGCCGCGGCTTCTAAAAACCGCCGAAGATGTCCGTTTCGCGCTGACCCACAGCAGGGAACACGCGGCGCAGAAAGACCGTCCCGTCGAGCGTCTTGCTGGTGTGCTCGATCCAGGCTTGCCGCCACTGCGCGTTCGTCGCATTGCCACCGTGCACCACCGTGTGACACGAAATGGCGGCACGCGTCTGCTCCAGGATGGGCTAGTCCTTGTTCGTGAGCGGTTCTTTGATGTCACGGTACTCGATGACGAACTTTGCCACGTTGGATGGTCGTGGCGCAGAGCCTTGAGGCAACGCGCCTATGGCGCGACCGACGGCCTGTTCTCCCGCCACAGCATCGGCTTCGCTGCGCCAAAAGCTCATTGAGATCAGCTGGCCGCTGTTCGGATCGCGACCGAGAAATGTGCCCACATAACCGGGAACGCCCCGCAGGGTGGGAAAGAGATGGTGCTCGATGAAATCGCGATAATCGTCGAGCCTTCCCTGTTCGACCGCAAACGTCGCCACCCGCACGACCAAGGGTGAAGTCTTGTCTTGCACGGAAGGGTAGCTCGCCATGACGCCCACGATCAGGACGGCACATAGACTGGCCATGGTCAGCAGGATGTGGATCGCTTCTTGAGTGCGGAAGATGTGCACGACGTCCTCCTAAGGCATGTTTCATGTCTGCATTTGATTCGCTGCGGGCGTACCTCGAGAGCAAGGGACCTTTCACGGCGAAAGAGCTCGATGTCCTCAGAGGACTCTTCGTTCCTGCACTGCTTGACCCGGGCGCGTTCCTGCAACGTGCTGGCGAACCGATCCGTCATGCGGCGTTCGTGGCCAGCGGATGCCTTCGCAGCTCACCGGCGTCGCTCGCACGATTTCGTGCGCGCGCTCGCGGCCGTTGAAGGAACGGCGGTCACGCGTGGTTGCGCTCGAACTGGTATGCGAAAAGCGCCACGCGAAAGTCCCAGGGAGTCGAGACGTCACTGTCACGGCTTCTATAAACCGCCGAAGATGTCCGTTTCGCGCTGACCGACGGCGGGAAATACGCGGCGCAGAAACACCATGCCCCGGAGTGTCTTGCTCGTGTGATCCAGCCAGGCTTGCTGCCACTGCGAGTTGGTGTCATAGCCACCTTGCGGGAGCGTGTGACACGTAATCGCGGCGTTGGTCTGCCCCAAAAAACGCCGTCCGTCCACGGTGGTCGTGATCAGGTCGTCGGTCACGGTCCCGAATGCTTCATCGGTGACCCGACTGAAGTCGGGTTTTCCTGGATAGCGCGATTCGGGGAACGCGATGTAATACAGCTTACGGGGAGCGAATGCGAGCAGCCGGCGCTGCTGAAATACCCGCGTCACGACATTGCTGACCAGGATGTGGCGCGGGTGACCGGTCAGCCCGTCTGGTCCCCATGTCACGATCACGTCAGGTTTCGTCTGATCGACGATCGCGACCAGGCGTCCGGCAATTGCCGCGATCGCGTCGAATCCTTCGCCGGCCGGGCCGCGCATGATGAAGGTGTCGCGGACGCCGAGGGCCTTCGACGCGCACAGCGCTTCCCCTCGCGCAGGTGAGCCCTCCTGGCCCGCGAGATCCTGAACCCCCGTGAACATCGCGTAGTAGACGGTGTGACCTTCCGCGGCGTACCGGGCCATCAGCGGCGCGACCGACACGTCGTCGTCGCCGTGAGTCAGGACGACCAGCAATACGTGCTTCGTCGCCGCGACAGTGGCCGGTGAACAGCAGGTCGCTAGGATGAACAACGCCGTGACCAATCGTGAACTCACGCGTAGAGACATGCCACCCCCCGTCGGCGCGCGCTGCCGTTGCGGCGTCGCCCCCTGTCCGACAATGCGGGATGGAGGACGGAAAAGTATCAGGGCGTGTGCACGGCAGTTCGCTGCCGCAGTTCATCGAACCAATCGAGAACCACGTTGATCACGGTCGGTGGTGCCGTTGCCGCAGCATCCGCGTGAAACAAGCCGATGCGTCGTCCATCGGGTGTGACGTCGTAATTGCGTTCGTTCATAGGAGCGAAAGGCACACTGTCGAGCAAACCACCGTTCGGAATCTTGACCACGCTGCCAACGGCGAATTGCGGTCCGAGCGCGAGCCGAGCCGTCACCCACTGAGGCCCGTCAGGCCCGATGCCCGTCGAATACGACAGGCGTTTGCCGTCTGGCAACCACACCGGGTGAAAACCTCGTCGCGTCTCGGAGATCTGAAACTTGGCGCCTGTGGGAGGAAATGGTTCCACGAACGCTGTGGCCTGTGCCGTGCCGACCCGCGCTTCGCTCATGCTGTATGAGAGCCATCGGCCGTCTGGTGAGAATTCCGATGCGAGTGGCAGAGTCGACTGTATTCCCTGGAGAACGTGGGATTGTTTATCACGGAGCGAGAACGAGGAGAGGGTGAAGCGGCCGGAACTGTCCGAGAAAACGCTATACGTGAATGCGTCATGCTGTCGCGACCATGACTCGGGGAGGTGCGAGGATCCGGACTCGGCTCGAGTGAGCCGTTCCGCCATGTTGCCACTGACATCCGCACGCTGCCAGAAGACGGCCCGATCCCCCTCGCGATCGGATTGGAATGCCACGTACCGTCCGTCCGCCGACCACACCGGGAACCGATTCGTTCCGCCGAATGTGAGCCGGCGCATGGCACTGGTGCCAGACAGGTCATAGATCCAGATGTCCGCCTCTCTGTAATCACCGATGCTTATGGCGAGTTGAGTACCGTCGGGTGAAACCCTCGGTGACTCGTACGTGCCGGGCGGAAGCTTCAGCACGCTTGTTTTCCCTGTTTCATCCAGGATCGCGAGATTGAATTGCGGGTGCGCTGACGTCGCTGCTGGGCCGGGGATGTAGACCAGTGACCCTGTGTTCGACACACCGAATTGAATCACTGGGGTGTTAGCGCTCCGAGCGACCCCTTCGAGCACCGGTACCGGCCGGCCCTGCACGGTTAACTGACGCAGATCGAAGGCGACCGCGTAGAGGCGTCCCTCAACCGCGTAGACGATGTGCCCCGTGCTCAGGTATCGGCCGCCGCTTGCCCCTTCGATGATCGTCTTCGGCTCGCCGCCGTTCGACGTGCGCACCACGATTCGCGCCTGATCCCACAGCTCCAGGCCGCCGCGACCTTCGGGCCTGAGAGTGAACAGGGTCCCGCGATTGCCCGGAAGCGACTGTGGATCGGCGGCGAGCTCACCAGCGTTCACATCGACGAGAAGCTCCGGCAACCCGCCGTCCGATTGCACGCGCATGATGCCTTTGCCCGCCTGACCAAACAGAATCCCGTCCGGACCCCACGACATGCCAAAGAGCGGCGCGGCCTGACAGATCATCGACGCCGTACCGCCCGTGACGGCGATTCTCTTCAGAGTGTGATCGCTTGCTGACCAGAACGCGATGTAGCGGCCGTCGGGCGAGAAGACGGGGCTCGTCACGGCTGCGGCGGTTTCGCTTCCCGGAATCGGCCTCGCCTCCGCGTCTGACATCCGGCGGAGATAGAGACGCTGGTTCGCGACGTACACGATTTGCGTTCCGTCCGGTGAAATTGACAGCAGTGGCCGCCCGGCGTTCGTGAATTGCTGATCGTCCGGAAGCGAGATCGAAAACCGTGTGACGCCCACCGCCGGTTCGTTCGTGGTAAGCCTTGCTCTCCAGACGGCGAAACTGCTGATGGTCGCGAGTAACAGCACCGCCGCAAAGAGCGGAAAGTGGCGCCAACGGCGCTGCGGTCCTGAGGTCAATGGCAACGCAGTGGCGACCGTGCGGCGCTCGTTCATCAAGAAGCGAGCAGTAGAGATGTCGGCGATGCGCTGCTTGCGATCTTTTTCGAGGCAGCCGTCGGCGAGTTCACGGACACTCGGTGGGACGTTGTGCGGCCATAACGCCCAGTCCGGCGTATCGTGAAGAACTG
>DASTZI010000338.1:0-37151 GCA_035764385.1 Vicinamibacterales bacterium | reverse complement strand
TCGAGGTCATCGCGCGGCAGATGATGCGGTGGGTGAAGATCGAGGATGTGGGCGACACCGAGTTCCTCATCGACGAGCAGGTGGACAAGTTCCGCTTCCTCGAGGAGAACGAGCGGGTGATCGGCAGCGGCGGCCGTCCGGCCACCGCGCAGCCGATGCTGCTCGGGATCACGAAGGCGTCGCTGTCGACCGACTCGTTCATCTCCGCGGCATCGTTCCAGGAGACGACGCGCGTGCTGACCGAGGCGTCGATCAGCGGGAAGATCGATCATCTGCGCGGGCTGAAGGAAAACGTGACGATGGGACGTCTGATCCCGGCGGGCACGGGCTTCGAATGGTACCGGCACGTGAGGATTCCACCCGACGAGCCGCCACCGCCGCCGGCGGCGCCGCAGCCGACGGAGGAGGAGCTCGATCTCGATCGCGACATCGAATACGCGTTCGAGACCGAGGAGCCGATGTCGGCCAGACCCCCGGCAGGCGATATCGAGTAGTCGACTCGTACGTAGGGGCCGGCTTCAGCCGGCCCTCCACAAACATGGAGGCACGGAGAACTCGCGTTCTCCGTGCCTTTTCGTTGTACGCTGTGCCGCCGCGATCGCGATCCGCTTCGATGAGGCAGTTCGATTCGCGACAGGCTGTGCGATGTAGTCACGTGGAGAACGGCGAACGCAAACTGTTGGCGTGCGGTTGCGAGGTGGAGACCAGCCGCGATTTTCTCGGACGCGTCGTCGGCGCGATCCTCACGCGCGGTGCCGATTGTTCACGCGACGACCATGCGCCAGGTCGCGTCGTGATCATGCCAGGACGCGAGAATGCGCGCCCGCAGGACCGCTGAAGACTCTCGACCTGCGCGAACGGTCAATCCATGAGCACGATTGATGATCTTTCGGAGGACCTGCAGGTTCAAGCCACGTTCCTGAAGGATCGCGAGCCCGTGTACGAACGAATGCTCGCGCTGTTCGCGGAGGCGATACGCGGCGAGTTCGGCACACGTCTCGGCACGTTGTGGGCAGGGCGCGCGTTCAATTCGCGATACGAACGTCCGCTTCTGCTGCTCGCGGCCATTCGCTACGACGCGCTGTGCGAGGGCGAGGCTCACCCGCTGCACGGACCGCTGTCGGAAGGTTCGACACGCCTCGATGCCGTGACACGTGATGCATTCATTGCGGCGCTGTCGCCGACGCGCACCCGGGTGGAGCATGTGCTGCGCGAACGTGTCGTCCAGACAAACGAAACCACGCGGGCCGTGACATGGTTGTGGCCGGCGCATCTGCTCTGGTCGGCAGGCGAACGCCGATCGATCGCCGTTGTCGATCTCGGCACCAGCGCGGGCTTGAACCTCGTCGCCGACGACTTGCCGGCACTCTGGGTGGACGATCACGAGGCTCCCATTCCGCTCGAGCCGCGACCGTCGGTTGCGCTGCGGCTGGGGCTGGATCTCTCACCGCTCGACGTTGGTCGGACCGACGATGCGATGTGGCTGCGAGCGTGCGTGTGGCCAAATGATCGGTCGCGGCTCGCGCGGCTGGAACAGGCCATTGGGGCGTTCACCTCGCGAGCCGCCCGTGGTGATGCGCCGACGCTCGAGGCCTGTTCTCTGCCGGAGGCACCCCGTCGTCTGTCCTCTCTTCCAGAGCACCTGTTCGTGCTCTGCGTGCAGACGATCGTGCGGGATTTTCTGAGTGCTGAACAGCGCGCCATGTACGAAGCCGGGATGCGAGAGTTCCTGCTGAAACGCCCCGCGTGTTCGGCCCTCGTCGCGGAACTCGAAGTGGATCCCAGCAGCCTCAACGTGCCGCCGCGAAGCGCGACACTCGTGTTCCGGTTCGCATGCGGAGGCGGGGGAATGAATGAGATGGTGATGGCGCGTACGCATCCGCATCCGCGCCAACTGTTCATCGATGCCGACGCACTCAAGGCGTTCGCGGACGCAGTCAGCCTGATCAGGCCGTGAGTGGAGAGGAGCGAACATGTCAATCGAAAACAAGACTCTGGTTCAGCGATGGTTCAGCGAGGTGTGGAACGAAGGCCGTGCCGACGCCATCGACGAGATGCTCGCAGATGACGCTGTCATTCACGGTTTAGGCGCCAATCTGCAAGGGCCGGCGGAGTTCAAACGTTTCCATTCTGGATACCGCAACGCGTACCCGGACGTCACTATTGACGTCGACGACCTCGTCGCCGAAGGCGACATGGTTGCGGTTCGGTGGAGTGCCCGCGGCACTCACCGAGGCGATGGGTTGGGTTTCCCTGCGACCGGCAAGCGCGCTCAGTTCACCGGAATGGTGTTCGTTCGCATCAAGGCAGGGAAGCTGGTCGAGGGCTGGAACAACTTCGACCAACTCGGAATGCTTCAGCAGCTCGGGATCGTCAGCTTGCCTTCGGCTGTTTAACGGAGACCGAACGCCCGTCCGCCGTTAGCGCGAGCGCGCAGGCGGAAGGTCAATGACGCACGGAGAACTCGCGTTCTCCGCGCTTTTCTTGTTATGAGGCCGTTCGGGTCTGGCCGGCACGCGACGTGCGACGCGACGATTTCTGGATGCGTCCCCAATATTCCTTTCTTCCATTCGCGATATGCCTTGTGTTGCTCGTCGTCGCGAACGTCGCCGATGGCCAAGACCTCGGCCATAAGCTGCCAGGCTTGCTCGGACTCGATGCGGGCCGAGTTCCTCCGCCCGGCTTCTATCTTGTCGATCGCCTCGTCTCGTACCGAGCAGTCGAAATCCGCGATCGGGATGGCAATGTCATTCCGATTGGGGAGTTTCGGCTGCGAGCGCTCGCCAATGGGGCGGGCGTTTCATATACGTTGCCGCTGTCGCGTCGTGATCTCTTTCTTACCCTTACTGCTGCCGTACCGGTTGCGCGGCTACGGGTCAACGTCGAGGATCGGCCCGAGGCGAGTATCGATCGGTTCGGACTGACGGACTTCTATATTCAACCTGCGCGGCTAGGATGGCGCAAGAATCGTTTCGACCTTGTTGGCTCTTACGGTCTTTACGTGCCGAGTGGAATTTCACCGCTGGCTGGTGGAAAGGGACTCAGCTCCGGACACGTCACACATCAGCTTGCTGCGGGCGGAACGATCTTCATCGATAACGATCGAACGGCGTTCGTCACGGCGCTGAGTAGCTACGATCTGAATCTTCGAAAACGCGACATCGACATTACCCGCGGCGACACATTGCAGGTGCAGGGAGGCGCCGGGGTGAGCCGGTTCGATCGAATGCTGGAAGCAGGTCTGGCGGGTTATTGGCTCCGCCAGGTTCGTCCGGATCGCGGCGCCGATGTTCCGCTCCTGCTACGAGGGGCGCGCGATCAGGTTTATGGACTTGGTCCCGAAGCAGCCGTCAACGTCAAACCAATTCGTTCCCAAATCCGGATTCGCTACGAGTGGGATTTCGGCGCCCGTTCACGGCCTCAAGGCAACATCTTCGTCGTCGGCTTCGCGCTTCGTGCGGACCGCTGACAATTCCTGGCGCCACCGCGGGGTCGCGACGAACCGGACGTCCGGCGGATGGGTTTGCGCGTTCGCGATGACGCCAACGGTCCAGGCGGCGCGCGGCACGAACGCCGCGACAATGAGCCTGATTGTGTCCACGGAGGCTGCCCACTATTTTCGCCCTTCTCGTTGCAGCGCCGAAACGATGTTGTGGCACTCTATCTCGCCGCCAATCACGAGTCTGACGGCGATGAAAGGACAACTATGAGCAACGCGGTTGGCTGGTTCGAGATCTACGTCGAGGACATGAATCGCGCGCGCACGTTCTATGAAGGCGTGTTCGGCGTTTCGCTCGAACGGCTCGACTCACCTGAAATCGAAATGTGGTCGTTTCCGATGCACCGCGAACAGCACGGCGCCCCGGGTGCGCTGGTTCACATGCCGGGCTTTCCGTCCGGACGCAACAGTGTGCTCGTGTACTTCGCATGCGATGACTGTGCGGTGCAGGAGGCGAAGGCGGCTTCGTCTGGCGGGAAGATTGAGAAGAAAAAATTCTCCATCGGCCAGTACGGTTTCATCTCGCTCGTCTACGACACAGAAGGAAACATGATCGGGCTGCATTCGATGAAGTAAATGGCGCCGTTCGGTTGATGGTGAACCGTGTTGAGCATGCGGCTTCGTCAGATCGGAGTTGTTCGGTCGGTGCTGAAGTCGCGCATGAACGCGCCAAAACAGGGCGACGAGGGCGGGCCCGATGCCTGGCTCGAGATTCGTCCCCGGTTTGTCGGAGCCATTGAGGGAATCACCCGCGGCGACATGATGATCGTGGTGACCTGGCTGCACCAGGCACGCCGCGACGTGCTCGCCGTTCACCCGCGCGATGACGCGCGAAATCCCATCGCGGGGGTGTTCGCGACGCGCTCCGCCGATCGGCCAAACCCGCTGGGTCTCCACACGGTGACAGTGAGACAGATCGACGGCAATCGCCTGCGGGTCGGTCCCATCGAAGCCATCGACGGTACGCCGGTCGTGGACATCAAGCCGGCGATCCGCGGGTGTCGCGGCGGACTGCGGTAACGTACCCAAGCGCTCTGTTCCATCTCCGAACGGAGAGGTGGTTCTCGCAGCCGTAGCCGCTGCAGCAGTTGACGGTGGAGGTGATTCGAGCGAACCGGCTACACCGTACTCAATGGCACTGAGGCGATGACTTCGGTATTGACGAGGCCCTCGGCGCTTGCCTGCGTCCACTGAAGGAGCTCCGCGGCGATCTCTCCTGCCAATTCCTCAGGCGAAGGCATCTCGCTCGCTGCCGGCCGAGATCCTTCCGACCCGAGTATTTCGGAGAGCTCAGCTTCCTCGCGCTCCTTTGCAATGCGCTGGTCCTCGAGGCCACCGATGATCGTCCTGAGGTTCTTATCCGGGTTCAAGCGCTGGTACAGATAGAGATGCTCGACCAGGCCACCTCCAACCACGAGAATCCTCCCTTCCGCGTCCCGGGTGATCTCCATGGGTGGGCGAGTCGGGTACGCGTCCACAAGTGCCTGTGCTTCATCGACCGGCGCCTCCGACCCTGGAATATCTCCACCGAAGATATTTTTTCCCGGCCGCAATGTCGGCCGAAGTGAGCTCTCCATGCCGGCGAGCGCCGCTTTCACTACTGCGAGAGGTTGTTCATCGGATACGAGGGTGATATGCAGCGGAGCATTAGGCAGCTCCCGGATCGGATGCCCGACCAGCTCCTTCTTCAGCACATCCGACGTCGACAGGATAGCCTGGGCCTTGACCGGGCCTTTCTCATTGATGCCCAACTGAATCCTGACCACATTTTCAGCGGGCACAAGATAGGAGCCGAACATACCGAAGAACGCTTGTTCCCGGTTTGTTGCGAAAACGAACGGCGAAGGACCATACAGCACACCGACGATGGCCTGCGCAACCGAAACGCGAACAGTTCCCGCGTCGGGACGTGGAAAGCGGGGCGGGATGCGGAATCGCCCAAGATCGGAGAAGTTTGTGTTGTACTGCTGTCCGAGCCACACGCCATATGGCACCGCGCCAGTGTGCAGCTTGACGAGGTCGGCGGCGACTTTTTTCAGGTTCTCCGCCATGACCTTCGTCTTCGCGTCGATCTCCTCTTTTGCCGCCTGGACTGCCGAGTGCTCGCCGGACCGTTCGGCCACTGCAAACCCCGCATCCGCCGCGGCCGCAGTCGCCAGCTTGACGACCTCTACCCCGAGGTGCCCGAATTTGACCGCTGCTCCCACGCCGGAGAGAGCGATGAGACTTTCTGTGATGACGAACTCGAGCGCTTTGCCGAGCGCTGACCACCCCGCATCCTCCGCCGCTTTCGCCATTATCTCGGTCGCATGTGTAGCCCAGAGGTCGACTATCGCTGCTCCATAGTCGCCGAGGAACCCGACCGCGTCCTGGAAGTTCTCATCCTCGCGGTGCTGGAGTGCGGCTTGAAGTTCAAAGTAGTCCTCCAGCCTGTACGCCGGCTTCCCAACCTCGTAGCCCGGGACTGGATCGCCGGGAAGCGGGTCCGCTGACGAGGAAATGGTCCATATCGGTACCGGAGGCGCGATGGCCGGCGTCGGTCCGCCGGGAACAGTAGCGGGCGCGCCGGGTTGGAGAGGCAAGGCAGGAGCACCGGAATCAGTCTCCTGGACTCCACCCTTTAGTTGCGGGGCTGCAACAATCGATGGCGCGGCTGAGATCTTGACTGGAATCCCTCGCATCACGCTCGAGGCGAGGGTGGTAGCTTCTTTCTCAAGCGCACCTGAGCTGGGTGCGGTTGGCGTTGGCTCCCTGTCGAATCCCGCGTTGGGCGCTCGCGCTTGTTGCGCGACATGCACAATTTCGTGCGCGATCAGCTGTTGGCCCCGCCCCGACTCTGGCTGGTACTCACCAGAGCCGAAGTGGACGTCCTCACCCATCGTTATCGCACGAGCGTCCATCGCGTTGGCGAGCTTCGACGATTCGGCATCGGCGTGCAACCGTACGCCCGAAAGGTTCACGCCGACAGATTCTTCGAGGAGGCTCTGGAGCGGCATCGGAATCTTCACCCCGATTGGGGGCAAGTCGCCCTCAGCAGTCGATGCACGCTGTTCAGGAGATAAAACGTTCAGGTTGGTGAAGCTGTGCCCTTTCGAACGAGGGGGCGCAGGACTTTCGTCAGCGTCCTGCGCGGGAGGACCGAGCTCACGAGACGACTGCGCGCCGGAGATTGGACCGGCCTCCGCGAAGTAAGCGCGCTTCTTTCGCTCGATACGCAAGCGGTCCTTCATGAGCCACTGTCCTTGCAATGTCAGCGTGCCAAGCAACCCCACCGGGGCGCCGGCTGTGGCCGAGGCGCGTAGGGCCAATGATACCGCCGCAAGCGAAACGCCAGCGGCAATCCTTCATTCTTGGTAAAGCGCAAGCTCGGACGGGATTCTTGTGTTCGATTCTGATCGATCGTGTCAACCCGGATTACTTGGTAGCACGAACGACTAAGCCCTGCACAGGTGCGCCTGCCTCCGTGCGCAGCTCGGCATCGACCACCGTCGGCTGCAATCCCACGGCGCTGAGCACCTGTTCAACATAGCTCCGAACATGACTGTAGCGGCCGTGTGACTGCAGGCGGTAACCAGCATTGGTCTCGCCGTCGGCGGCGCGTTCAAGCGTGAACACCAGATGGCCATTCATCCGCAGTGCGCCGGCGGCGACAGCGATCACTTCTCGCAGGTCGCCGAAATATACGAGGGTGTCCGCCGATACGATAAGGTCGAACGCGGCGCCGTTCTCGCGTAGGTATTGGGTCAGTTCCGCCTGCAGCAGTTCATCGTAGACGTTCTTTTCTTTTGCCCGAGCGAGCATCCCTTCTGACAGATCCACGCCCACCAGATGACGAGCATAGGGCGTGATCAGCGGACCACACAGCCCCGTTCCGCACCCCGCGTCGAGTACATCGAGGTGCTTCGAGCGCTCCAGGCCGGCATCCTCCAACATTGCTGCGACGAGTGCCGGCGCACGGTAGGACAGCCGTTGCAGCTTCGATTCAAAGCTGGCAGCAAAACTGTTGAAGGTGCGCTCGATAAATGCGTTCGACGCACGGAGGGGTGCGTCTCGACCAGTGCACGCCGCCAGCATATGCCGCGCAATCGGGTCGTCCGGCTCTTCGTCGAGCCACTCTTCGTACAGCTTGATGGCCTCCGCGGTTTCACCGAGCGTGCAATGCGCAAGGGCCAGCAGCCGTCGAGCCTCCCGATGCCTTGGCCCGAGCGTAATGACCGTCGAGAAGCATCTTGCTGCTTCCTCAGTCCGGTTCGACGCATTGAGCAGGATGCCCAGATTTGTGTACGCGTCGATATGGCGGGGATTCAGTCGAATGGCTTCGCGATACGCCGCTTCTGATTCGGATGATCGTCCCGTTGCCCTCAACACGACGCCGAGATTGCTGTACGCATTCGCATGGCTCGGGTCGATGGCGATCGCACGCTGATAGGCGGCAACCGCCAACTCCAGCTTGCCAGCGGCTTGAAGAACAATGCCAAGGTTGCTGTAGCCGTCCGCCTGGTCTGGCGCGAGAGCCAGGCTTTTTTCCAGAAGCGCCATCGCTTCGTCGGTCCGCCCCTGCTGATGTGCGAGCACGCCGGCGTAATGGAGCGCGCGCGGGTGGTCAGGCGCCGCCTCGATCACGCGGCGATACACCTCCGCGGCCGCCGCGAGCTGCTCATGTTTCTGCAGGAGGATGGCCACATCGATCGCCTCATCGAGCGTCAACTCCCGCGCCGGCGCCTCTGAGTGCACGTTCCTAACCTTCTTTGTGGGCCTTCAAGTCGTATTTGAAGAAAATACCGGCATCGGTGGCCCCGTCCATCTTCACCGCTTTGTACTGAAACTCGATCTTCGCGAACGCCAGACTGACGGTCTCCGATCCGGCCTCACCCGTCGAAGCGCCGTCGGTGACACTGGTGATGAGGATGTCGTTCATCCTGATCACCAGAAATTCCTGTTGACCCTTACCTGCCTTGCGTTGCGTGATCGTCGCCTCCTTGAGATGGCTCCCAGTGGCGCATGCCCTCATCAGCTGCGGTGACGCCTTATCGATCTTGTGAACGATCGAGAGATCCTGGAAGGTGGCCTTCCCGGCGCCACCTCCGGCTCCGGAGGACATCGTTGCGTGATTCGTCACGCCCCAGGAAAACGAAAGCACCTCGATTTCGTCTTTGTGCTTGTCGTCGAGCGACTCACCTTTGATATCGCCAATCTTTGCAAAGATGTCTGAAGCCATCGCGGTCCTCCCGGCGCATCTGCGGCGGGCGAGAGCGCCACCACCGATGTACGCGTGAATGCGTTTCAGCGACTAATCGTGCTTCGATGCGGAGCCAATCACGCCGGGTGGGGAGGGCGCGCGATAGCTGCTCGAACTGGAGCCGAGCGTTTGAAATCGATGCCATTGTAACGGCGCGTTCTCAAAATCAAACGCCCTAATATCAATCGCGCGACGAGATCCGGTCATCTCAACGTCAGCTCCTGAGCACATGCCGAACGTTGCCCGCTGGCGCTGGTCGTGCAGCGGTCAACGTGAATGTTGGCGAACCCATTACAGCTGGTCGGCATTGCGATTCTCGCTTCCGCTGTTTCAGCACAGACAGACTCGCCCGAAGCGGTGATCAGGTCGTTCGTCCATGCGATGTACTCGAACGATCTGGCCGCCTACGAAGCGCTGACGTTGCCGGTCCGCGGCCGTGAGCGATTAGAAAAAGGCGGAGACGTGAACGTCGAGGCGAAAGAGGAGCTCGAACACAATCCCGAGGCGGTGCAGCTCCGAATGATGCGGCCGTACCAATTCCGCGGGCGCGAGGCGAGGCCCGACGCCAACGGGGAATACCCCATCGGCACGACGGTGCGCTTCAGCGTCTCGTATCGATACCCGATGGTGGTGAGCCTCGTTCAAACGCCTGACGGATGGCGCATCGATCTTCGGTGGTGGTTGGCCATGCTCGACATGGCGACCGGTCCGCCGCCGAGCCCTGACTCGGCCGACTACGCGGCGCGGGCATTGATCGCCGCGCTCATCGAATTGGATCGTCAGGCAGCACCGGAATTTGTGACCCCGGACGCCAACCTCGACGTCCTGTTCGCGGGCGCTCCGTCCGAACCCGAGCCTTCCGATCAGCTCGGGGCCCTGCTCGTCGAGATGCCACTGGTCGAGATCGGACCAGGCGAGTTCTGCGAGATGCCGTCAGGACGCGTCGTGGAAGGCGTGCGGCGCGACGATATGAAAGTCCTTGTTGGGCTCTACGGTCCCCTCGAAATGCCGTTCGTCGTCCAACGCATAGGGACACGCTGGAGGGTTCAGCCGGAGCCGTACTTCGCGCTGATCTCGCGGTAGGCGATCCGTTCGCCGACTTTCTGCTAGTAGACAGACAAGATCGGCCGCGTCGACTAATTCGCCCGCGTGAAGACCTGCACGTCCTGAAGTTCAGGATCGCTCGGCGCCCAACTGATAGAGGTGAAAACCTTGCCGTCGGCCGACACCGTATAGATCACCCATTCAGATGTCTTGCCATCGGTTTTCTGCTGCCGCACGATCAAATCCGGCGCGAGGTGCCAATGCGCCAGCGTCTGATCCTTGCCTGGAGTTCGCGGATCGGGGTGAGCCTTGCCATCGAACTTCGCGGAATACGAATACTCCGGCGCCGACGTGGGAGTATTCGCGAGCGTGTTTCGAACGCCGTCGCCGTCCCGAGCCAGTGTGCGCACGTGCTGAGTGGGGAACGTGGCGTGATCTCCGCGGCGATTGTTCACGGACTTGGTCTGGTCCATCATCCATCTTCCGAAAATGGGATCCGCAGGCTTCGCCGCTTGCCCGAATACTCGCGAATGCGCGAACACCAGCGTCATCGCCAATACGAGTACACCCAGCCCGGCGCCGAACAATTTGCGCATATCTCGCTCCTGCTCTCGTTGTTGGGAACGACATTCTACGGCGTCACGTGATTCAGCGTATCGCCGTGCTACTATCCGCGCCCGAATCCCGTTTCTCCGTTGGTCGAGTGCAGAAGGAGCTTCCGATGTCGTCGTCCTTGACTACCGCCGTCAGTGATTTCGCTACACGGTTTTCCGGACAACTGCTCCAGCCAACCGATGCCGGCTATGAGGATGCGAGGAAAGTCCACAACGGCCTGATAGACAAGCGGCCGGCGTTGATTCTGCGGTGCCGCGGCGTGGCGGATGTCGTCGAGGCGGTGAACCTCGCGCGATCGCTGAACCTCGAGGTCGCGGTGCGGGGCGGTGGGCACAACGTGGCGGGGCGCGCGACGGTCGACGCGGGCGTGATGCTCGACCTGTCGCTGATGAAGGGCATTTACGTCGATCCGAAAGCGCGGACGGCGCGTGCGATGGGCGGCGCCACGTGGGGCGAATACAACCGCGAGACGCAGGTGCACGGGCTGGCAACGACTGGTGGTGTCATCTCGACGACAGGTATCGCCGGACTCACCCTTGGCGGTGGATGGGGCTACCTGCATGGTCAGTACGGCCTTGCCATCGATAACCTGCGATCGGTCCAGCTCGTTCTCGCCGATGGCCGAGTCGTCACCGCGGGTGAGAATGACGACGCCGATTTGTTCTGGGCTGTTCGCGGCGGCGGCGGAAACTTCGGCATCGCGACGTCGCTCGAGTACAACGTCCACCCTGTCGGGTCTGTTATCGCCGGCATGGTGGCGTTTCCCTTCGCGCAGGCGCGCGACACGCTCCGTTTCTATCGCGACATGACCGCGGAAGCGCCGGACGAGTTGAGTTCCTGGGCCGCAGTGGTTCACGGGCCCGACGGATCGAAGCTCGTGGTCATCGTCGCGTGCTACTGCGGTCCGCAGACGTCAGGCGAGGCGGCTGTCAAACAGATCAAGGGCTTCGGACCTCCGCTGCTCGATACCATCGGGCCGATGCCGTACGCCTCGATCAATCAACTCTTCGACGCCGGATTTCCGAAGGGTGCGCTCAACTACTGGAAGTCCAGCTTTCTCTCCTCGTTGACCGACGACGTCATCGACGTCGTCATCGACTGGTACGGTGGGGTGCCGTCGCCGATGAGCGGCATCGTGTTCGAGCACTGGCACGGTGCGGCAACCCGCGTTCCGATCAGCGAGACCGCGTTTCCGCATCGCGGCATCGGTTACAACCTGTTGCTCGCTTCGGAGTGGACCAACGCGGCCGACACTCCGCGGAACATCGCGTGGGCACGTGAAGGCTTCTCAGCGATGCAGCGCTTTGTTGCCTCGCGCCGCTACGTCAACTATCTCGACGACGACGAGGCCGGCGATCCGGCGGCCGAGGCGTATGGTCCGAACTACACACGGTTGCGGCAACTCAAAGCCAAATTCGATCCGACGAATTTTTTCCACATCAACCAGAACATCCGGCCGTAGTCCGCCTATCCACTCACCTTCATTCGGCCGACACGATATCTGAGGTCGAGCCGATGCAGAAACTTGTCGGTGGCGTTGTCGCATCGCTGAGCGCCGTTGCAGCTCTGTACTTCGTGTACTGGACTGTTGGTGCGGCGCTGGCCTCTGCTGGCGCGCCGCATTTCATGTCAGTCGTCATATCGTTTGCCGCCGCCATCGCGGTGGCGCGGTACGTCTGGCTCCACAGCGCGTCGGCGGGTTCGGGGTTCGTGAGGTCGACGATGATGGGTGCGCTCGTCACGGGCGCCGTCGGTTTCTCGGCGGGCTTTTTCGGACCGATGATTTTCACGCCCAGCGCAAACCAGGGACCGCTGCTTGGCATTTTCATCACCGGTCCGCTGGGTCTCATGTGTGGCGGCGCGGGCGGCGCAATCCACTGGTTCGCGCGCGGGCGTCACGCTGCCACCCCGCACGACCGCCTTCCTCCGTCCCCTTAAGCAAAACGGCCGCGTCGAGCGTATATCCGTCTGAAAGCATGGCGGAGGACTTATACATATGACGCAACGTGTCACGATTTTCTTTATCGCAACGAAGACCAAGTGGGAAGGCGTCGCGTTGGTGATCGACATGACGCGCTCGGTGGAGACCGGCCGCAACAACTTCGAGATGAAGAGCCACGAGGTCCGCAGCCTGAGCGACGATGGCAGGACGATGACCGTCCGGGCGACTGCGGATACGCCGCGCGGCAAGCAGACGATGACGGTGACGTACGCGAAACTCGATGAGTAAGTGTCGAGGACCGTCGCGGAGCGACTGAGGGAGAAGATAACCGTGCGATTGTTCGCGGTCAGCGCGTGGCTATCGCGACGGATCAGACACCCGTTTCTCCCCGGCGGTTGGCAGTCGTCTATGCAGCAGGCAATGTGCACACCCTGACACCGTGCTACGATTCGCGCCTTACCCGGTGAACTGCCACAAGAAGTTCTGCATTATCCGCTATACGTGCGCAGTCGTTCTCGTCACGTGTCTCGGTGCCTCACCGACATTCTCACAGACCGCCCCTGGCACCGTCGTCCTTGATCCCGCGCCCGATATTGCCGGCGTCATCAAGGGAGGCACGCGTCCTGAGGTTGTCGTGCGCGGCCTGCGCAGCGCTGACGATCCGCTCTGGCTGCCGGGCATCGGCCTCGTGTTCACCGAGTCTGCGAACAACCGAATCGTACGGCTCGGCGACGATGGCCAGGTGACGACGTTCATCGGCGATCTCCATGGGCCGCTCGGGCAGACGGTTGATCGACAAGGACGTTTGATCTCGTTGCAGACGCAGGAGGGCTTCAGAGGACCGCGCGTCGTCTGGCCAGCGGGCAAGCAGATGGTGATTGCCGACAGCTTCGAGGGGAAGCCCTTCGGCAGACCGAACGACATCGTGTCCGATCGAAAGGGCGGCGTCTACTTCTCCGACCTTCCGCTCAATCCGATTCCACCGGGGCTGATGGCGCCCGCGGTCTATTACGTGCCGCCAGGTAGTGCGCCGATTCGCGTCGTCAATGACATTCGCCGCCCCAACGGCGTGCAGTTGAGCCGCGACGAGAAGACCCTCTACGTCAACGACACCGGCGGGATTCACGCCTACGCGTTCGACGTGTTGTCGGATGGCCGGCTCGCGAATCGCCGCGAGTTCGTCACCTATGTGGGTCGCGACAAATCGACTCCCGCAAAAGAACCGCCGATATCAAACGCGGATGGCCTCGTGCTCGACGACCAGGGGCGCCTCTATGCCCTCACGGAGGCTGGTATTGAAGTCGTGAGCCCCGGCGGGCAGCATCTCGGCGTGATTCCGGCATGGTGCATTACGCGGCGCTGCCAGAATTTGACGTTTGGCGGTCCCGACAAGCGGACTCTGTACATCGCCGGAGGCGGCACGCTCCTGCGAATTGAGATGTTGGCGCGAGGGATTCGCGAACGCGTCAAATAACAGTCGCATTCTTACCCAAGCGAAGCATGTACGATTCAAAGCATGCGTTCGCTGCCGGATGCTCTCCGCCGCCGTCTCGCCGAACCGCTTCCTGGCCTGGCCGCGCAGTTGCGCATGGCGCCGGATCCGCGCACATGGCCGGACGAGGGCGCATCGCTCAGACCCGCGGCCGCATTGCTGCTCATTTACCCGCATGCCGGCGAGTGGCATGTGCCGCTCACTGTTCGAGGATCCGCCTTACGGCATCACACCGGTCAGGTGTCGCTGCCGGGTGGACGCCTTGATCGCCCAGACGAGTCCGTCGAGGAAGCTGCCTTGCGTGAAGCGGAGGAGGAGATCGGTGTGGCGCCGACGACGGTGGAGATCATCGGCACGCTCACTCCGGTGCCGATTGCGGTGAGCGGCCATCTGCTGCACCCCATCGTTGGAGTCGCGCAACAACGCCCGGCGTTCAGCATCGCCGCTCCAGAAGTGGAGCGGCTCATCGAGCTTCCCGTCGCGCGGCTCATGGAGCCCGACATCGTCGGATCGGAAGAGCGCGTGCGGCCGTTGCCGCCGCATGTCGTCCAGATCATTCCGTATTTTGACGTCGATGGCGCGCGCATCTGGGGCGCGACTGCGATGGTTCTCGCCGAGTTCGCCGCGCTTCTCGACCGGGTCGACCCGTAGCGAATCTGCGATGCGACCTAAGGCCCATCGCGGCAGAGGCCTGCCTTCGTGATAGGCTCCACCCTTCTTTGTTCAATTTGCTCTAATCCGACGTTTATCTGGGTTAGCGATCCGCGTGAGGACTCGAACGAGAGGAGGGTCTGTGCGGAGCCATGCCGTTCTGAACCCGGTGCTCGGTATTTTCCTGCTTGTGGCGACAGCCGTCGTCACGGCGCAAAACCTTGCCTCGATCCTGGCCGACGACCGCGGTTCGGATCTTCCAGTACCGTTGACGGCGACCGTTGTGGCAACGGGAATTCCCGGTGCCGGCGCGATCGCGCAAGTTGGTACGTTTCACAAGGGAGGGCCGTTCGCGCCGGGCGGGGCCTTGGCCGCGGCCAGTCATCCGGTTTTGGACCGGACTCGTCTGCTCGTTGCAAGCACGTCGAATTTCGGCGCTCCGCTGGCGAGGCCACTCGAAGCCCCAGGTTCGATTCTTTCGCTCGATCTATCCGGCGGCTCCCTGAACGTGCCGAGCGATTTCGCGCGGCCCGACCTCTCGCCACCAACGATTGCCACCGGTCAGCCGTACACACAGGGCGGCGCGGTCATCCTATATACAGCCCAGAGCCGCGCGTTTCTGAATGGGAACAACAACGCCGGCGCGGTGACTGCTGATCGTCCATCGGTAAGCCTTCCACTCGGCATTTCGCTCAACAACGGGTTTGGCCGTCCCTGGTTCGCCAATGCTCCCAATGGCGCCAACGGTGAGGGCACGCTCAGCGTCACCGATCCAAGTGGGATTCCACTTGCCGGCGCTCCAGACCCTATCGCTGGTGGAGTGTTTGCGGGTTACATCACCAACCGGCAGCTCAACCCGCCGGATCCAACAGAGGGGTTGACGACCGCCGTCATCGCGACCGCGCTGGCGACCAAGTCGCCCGACCTGGCCATTCCGCAGAGAGCCGTCTTCTTCGCTGCACTCGCCGACGGCAGCATCGCGCAGGTCCATGTGCAAAAGGGCGTCGACTCGCTTCTGCCCGCGGGCTCTTTCACGCCGATTCCTGTCATCACCACATGGGCCGCAGAATCGACCAATCTGAACACGGTGACGCGCGCCGGCATGCTCTTCAACTGGGCACCGACGCGCATCCTTTACGTCAGCGATCCGTTGGCAAACCGGATCCTGGCGGTCGATATCAGCGACGAAGGCGTTTCTCCGCAGACGCTCTTCGCTGCTACGAACCCTCGTGACATGCGATCGCCGCTGTTCGACATCCCGATCGATATCGCCCCGGCCGTGCCGGAAGTCGCGGCACGGAATTTTGCGAGCAACACGACGCTCGGCGCAGGTTCGGACCTCTACGTCCTCAACCGCGGCAACAACTCGATCGTTCGAATGACGCAGGCTGGCAAGGTCGTCGCCGTGCGACAGATCGACGCGCCTGCGGTGCCCGGGTTCCGTGTGAACGGTCTCACGGTCTCTGAGGATGCGCGAACCATCTGGGTGACTGCGACGACGCCCGGTCATGACGGTGTCGTGCTCCAGATGTCAACATTCGGGGCGGGTCCGGTAACCACGAGCATGGTTGCGCATGCGAAGGGACTAGGGTTGGCCGGCGCGGTGGCGCAGGGAAGCGACATGTTCGGTCAGGAGCTCGCACCAGAGCAGGGGCTCGGACCACTGTTCAATGGCCGAAGCTGCGATTCATGCCACAACACCTCGGCCGGCGGTGAGTTCGACGGCGGAATGGGTACCACGGCCGATACCTTCGTCAATCGAGTGGGCCGCATTACGCACGGCGTATTCGATCCGCTGTCCAGTCACGGCGGTCCAATCGCACGACAGCATTCGATTAGTGAGCTCGGCTTCCCGTGCGGCTTGCCGACCGGCGATCCGCCACAGGCGAACGTTGTCTCGAATCGCAGTGCCATGACCCTGCGAGGAACATCGCTCATCGACACCATTCGGATCGGCGACATCGACAAGGTTCGCAGCGCGCAACCGGCAGCGGTGCGAGGGCGCTTCAACGTCCTGGCAGATGGTCGCATCGGACGGTTTGGCTGGAAAGCGCAGACTGCCACGCTCGTGGAATTCATGGGCGAAGCATTTCGTGACGAAATCGGGATCACCAATCCGCTGGCACCGCGCGATTTCGCAAAAGGCTGCACGGCGTCGATTCTCCAGCCCGAAGCCGACGCCGCCCCGCTGACGTCGCTCGTCGCGTTCCTCAACACGATTGATCCGCCAACGCCGACGGCCGCCTGCAGGAATTCACCCGGCGCGGTCGTGTTTACCGCGACTGGCTGCGCGACGTGCCACAAGCCTTCGCTTCCAGGCCCGGGAAACGCGTCTGACGTGTTCCTGTATTCGGACCTCCTGCTCCACGACATGGGTGGCGGCCTGGCAGACGGATTCGTGCAGGGATCCGCGACCGGCAGTGAGTTCCGAACTGCGCCGCTCTGGCGAGTGGCGGATCGCGCGCACCTTCTGCACGACGGGCGCGCACAGACCATCTCCGAGGCGATTGGATTACACGGAGGTCAGGCGGCGCGTGCCGCTGCGAGTTTCAGGTCGCTCGGTTCATCAGACCTGCAGGTACTGTTGGATTTCCTGAGCTGTATCTGACGACCGCCGACGCCAAAGTCGGCTACGACGACAGTTGGCCTTCAACTGTCTATATCAGAGGGAGGATTGCTGTGACGAACGAACGTGCAACTCGGATATTGCGCGGGGGACGTTGCGCCATTATCGCAATGACCCTTCTCGCGCTGTGCACCGGGACCGCCGCGGCGGACGCGGTGACCTACTGGAACAACGTCGTCGTGTCGGCGACCATCAACGGCATAACGCCATCGCGCCCGAATCCGGAGACCGGCATCGCTGCTGCCTACATGCATATCGCGATCTACGATGCGATCGCCTCGATCGATGGGCGATACACTCCGTTTGCCACGCTTGTCGAGAACGCACCGGCTGGCGCCTCGAAAGACGCGGCTG
This sequence comes from Vicinamibacterales bacterium, assembly GCA_035764385.1. Classification (GTDB taxonomy): domain Bacteria; phylum Acidobacteriota; class Vicinamibacteria; order Vicinamibacterales; family UBA2999; genus Gp6-AA40. The sequence continues at coordinate 19,689 of DASTZI010000338.1, read as the reverse complement.
CCGCGCAGGCGGCATGCGAAATCCTCTCGTTTCTGTACCCGGTAGCGACCTTCCCGACAATCGCCTCCGTAGTCAGCGCGGCATGCAACACTGCGCTCAATGCCATTCCAAATGGTCAGGCGAAAACGGATGGCATCAATGTCGGACACGCCTCGGCGCAAGGACTCCTTGCGAAACGCCAGAACGACGGCTTCCGCGCAAACGTTCCGTATACCTTCCTACCGCTCGGTGCCGGGGTGTATCAAAAGACACCGGGAACCGACGGCACTGTGGGCACCTACGCGGGGCCGGTCACGCCCTGGGTCAAACAATTCAAACCGTTAACGTTGCTGTCGCCCGATCAGTTCCGCGTCGACGGTCCGCCGCCTCTGGACAGCGCTCAGTGGGCCGAAGACTTCAATGAAGTCAAGAATTTCGGGGCTGCTACGAACTTGCCGAACTCGCGCAGCGCCGAGCAGGAGGAAATCGGACGCTTTTATGGCGACATAAACGCGCAGTTGCAGATTGGTCGAAATCTGCGACAGCTGGCTACGGATCAGCATCTGACCGACGATATCGGTGAGTCCTCGCGCTTCTTCGCGCAGGTCTACACTGGGCAAGCTGATGCGTTCGTCGCGTGCTGGGACTCAAAATACTTTTACAACTTCTGGCGCCCGATCACCGCGATCCAGCACGCGGACATCGACGGAAACGAGGCAACGCAACAGGACGCTGGCTGGCGCCCGCAGATCGTGACGCCGGGACATCCCGAGTGGCCCTCGGCGCATGGGTGCGGCACCTCCGCGTACGCGCATGCAATCGCCGAATTCTTCGGCACGAAGCGTTTGCCGGGCGGTATCGACCTCACGGGCGGAACTTCCACCGGAGGAATACCGAATATTCATCACTTCGACAGCACGGACGAGATCATCAAGGAAATCATCGACGCCCGCGTCTACAACGGTGTGCACTACCGCAATTCGGTCATCCAGGGATCCATCCTCGGACACAAGGTCGCGCAGTGGGTGGCGAGGTATTACTTCCAGCCAGTCGGCGCTCACATACCTCAGGGACCAAAGCGTCGATGACCGGCGATCGGTGATCTGAAGCACGGAGAACTCGCGTTCTCCGTGCCTTTCTATCGGTCAGAATTAGTTCTTCCGGTGTTGCGAAGGACAACGCCGCGAAGGCGGTGGTGGAGGAAGGCAGACGGTGAAGAAGTGAGGATCTCGACGATCGGGGTCGTCGTCGCGTGCATCCTCGCCACGGCAACAGCCGTTTGGTTCGTCAGGCCCGCGGCTATCCGATCTGCCGGCCAGACGGTTCGGACCTTCGATCTCCACGAGACGACCGTCCGCACGCTCCTGCAGGATCAACAATCAGGACGCCGGACGGCCAGGCAGATTGCCGAGCAATACCTCTCGCGCATCGAGGCGCTGGATCGGCGCGGCCCCTCGCTTGCCGCGATGATCGAGCTCAACCCCGACGCGCTCGCCATCGCCGACGCGCGTGACGCCGAGCGGCGGGTCTCTGGCATGCGCGGCCCGTTGCACGGCATCCCCATCGTCATCAAGGACAACATCGACACCGGCGACCACATGGCCACGACGGCCGGGTCGCTCGCGCTCGAAGGTTCGTTCGCCGCTCGCGATGCATTCATCGTCGACCGCTTACGGGCGGCTGGAGCCGTCATTCTCGGCAAGTCCAACATGAGCGAGTGGGCGAATTTTCGATCACCGCATTCGACGAGCGGCTGGAGTGGACGTGGAGGCCTGGTGCGCAATCCGTATGCGCTCGATCGGAGCGCGTGCGGCTCGAGTTCCGGCACCGCCGCCGCGATTGCGGCGAGCTTCGCGACGATCGGGGTCGGCACTGAAACCGATGGATCGATCATCTGCCCATCTGCCGCCACCGCGCTTGTCGGTATCAAACCGACGGTCGGCCTCGTCAGCCGTTCGGGGATCGTGCCGATTGCCCATTCGCAGGACACGGCAGGTCCGATGGCACGTTCAGTTGAAGACGCGGCGATCCTGCTGGAGGTGCTCGCCGCCGTCGACGAGCACGACCGCTCGACCATGGACCCCTCTCGGCCCAACGGCGTCGCGTATCGTGCTGCGCTCGACGCGAATGGCTTGCGTGGCGCGCGCATCGGGATCGCGCGGGCGAAGTTCTTCGGCTACAGCGACGCGACCGATCAGATCGCGAATGCGGCGATCACGCGAATGAGCGAGCTCGGCGCCATCATCGTCGATCCAGCGGATATTCCGAACGCGGGAATGTACGACCAGAGCGAGATGGACGTACTACTGTACGAGTTCAAGGCGGATCTCGATGCCTACCTCGGCGCGCTCGGGCCTGCCGCGAAGGCGCACTCGTTGGCGGACGTCATCGCGTTCAATGAATCCAACAGGATGCTCGAAATGCCGTTCTTCGGTCAGGAACTGATGCTGGAGGCGCAGAAGAAGGGCCCGCTCACGGACGCGGCGTATCGGGCCGCGGTCGTTCGAAACGTGACGCTGTCGCGCAAGGAGGGCATTGACGCCGTGATGGACCGTCTGCACCTCGACGCACTGGTGGCGCCGAGCGGCAGCCCGGCGTGGACGATCGATCTCGTCAACGGCGATCACTTCGTTGGCTCGAGCACAACCCCGGCGGCCGTGGCGGGCTATCCCAGCATCACCGTGCCGGCGGGCTACGCGGCCGGCCTGCCTGTCGGGATCTCGTTCATCGGTCGGCGATGGAGCGAGGCACAACTGATCAAGTACGCGTACGCCTTTGAACAGGCGACAAAGCATCGCCGCGCGCCCACCTTCGCGGGGACCGTGAACATGGGCGTCGATTGAGAGCGTGACGCACCATCACGACGCTTCACCGAAGACGCCTCGATAGCGGCACGAGTTGCGGGTGCTACTATCGGCGCGCGATGTACAAGACGAAGCCGCGCTTTCGCTGCATGATGCCCTCCGATGCGCCGCTGAACGTGCTGGCGCTGAACGCGTCGCTGAAACACGAGCCTACCTTGTCCAATACCGGCGAGCTCGCCTCGCTGGTGCTCGACGAGATACGCGCGCTGGCCACGATCAGCGCCCATACAGTGCGCCTCTCTGATGCGGCTCTGCCTGTCGGACTGGCATTCCGTGAAGCTCCCGACGATGACTGGCCGGACCTTGTGACGAAGATCAAGGCCGCCGACATCGTCCTGTTTTGTACGCCGATCTGGTGGGGCGGCCGTTCGAGTCTGATGCAGCGCGTGATCGAGCGACTCGATGCACTCGACGAGGAATACAGCGCCACAGGGCGCAGCGTCATCAAAGGCAAGGTGGCTGGCATTGTCATCACTGGCAGCGAGGACGGCGCGCTCAGCGTGATGGGCAGCATCATGATGGTCCTGAGCTTCATGGGCTTTACGCTGCCGCGGGAGTGCACGGCGTACTGGGTGGGCGAAGTCGGACAGCCGACCTCGCAGGATCGCGACAAGCGACTTCGGAACATGGCGACGATGCACATGGCGAAGGGCTCGCGCAGAGTCTGGTCTACCATGCGCGATTGCTGAAGGCGCATCCACAGACGTTTGCCGCGGGCAAGGCGACGTGCTGCCAGATGCACGCCGGTCTGGATGCGCCGATCTGAGGTGAGCAGGTGAGCGGCGCGCGCAAGCAGATGCCCGGCTGAGACTCGCTCAGCGACCGCATTTACGCGGGCGTGGTCAGCGTTGATCCCTTCTTCGCGAAGATCATCGCCAGCAGGCGCGCGGGCTGCGTCTGGCTCGCGTTCTTCGAAACTTCATGCGTCGCGCCAGGCTGTTCGTAAAACATCTGTCCGGCGGTGTACGTCTTCTCTTCCCCCTGTCCAGAGATCTTGGCGATGACCGACCCCTCCAGGACGTACGCCAGCACGAAGCCGGGATGGCGATGCGCTGCTCCGATTCGTCCAGGCGCGTAGTCGACGTAGCTGACCGTCACTTCCCAATCGTCCATCGTCAGGTTCGGCAGGTCGTGCTTGAACACGGGCGGAAGAGGAGCTGCCGGGGACGCAGGCGCGGCCTGCGTCTGCGCGTCGGCGCGGGCGTTGCCGAGCAATTCGGCGAAGAGTGTGAACGCGGCGACGGCATCTCGACGAGTCATCATCATGGCGAGCGATTATATTGCTCGCGTGTCAGGCGACACGGCGTAACAGATCCAGGAAATCGGCGGCGGCGGCCGGTGGGAAGAACATCTGGATCGTCGGTGGCGGCGAGCTCGCAGGCCAGTTCTACGATCGAGGTCTCCTCGACGAAATCTTCGTGCAGGTGGGGTCCGTCACTCTCGGCGCCGGGAAGCCGCTGCTGCCTCGTTCGATCGTCAACCCGCCGCTGCGATTGATATCCGCGAAGGCGGTGGGGGCAGGGTTCGCAGAGGTGCATGACGAAGTGCCGCGGCCGCACTAGACGATTACTGCCGTTTCAGATTTCGCGCGACCTCCTTCGCCACACGTGCGCCGCTGTCGCCATTCAGACCGGCGTGGGTGCCAGCTCCACAAAGATACAGGTTGCGAATCGGGGTGGCGTAGCGCGTCCATCCGAGGACTGGGCGCCCCAAGAGCTGGTCGAGCGCGAGCTCGCCATGAAAGATGTGGCCACCGGTGAATCCGTACGTGCGTTCGAGATCCAACGGCGTGATCACCTCGCGCGCGATGATTGCCGACTCGAACCCTGAGGCGTAGCGGCCAATGGTGCGCGTCGCCACCTCGCCAAGCCGTTCGCGCTCATCGTCCCACGTGGTTCCGCGGAGGGCATACGGCGCGTACTGCACGTACGCTGACACCACGTGGGCTCCATCCGGCGCGAGCGATGGATCGGTAACGGATGGAATCGTGAGCTCGATCCACGGCTTGTCGGAAAACCCCCCGTATTTGGCAGCATCGAACGCGCGCTCGATCGCGTCCATGTTGGGCGCCAGCCGGATGCGCCCCGACAGCGCAGCCGGCGATTGATTCGCGACCTTCGGCAGCGCAGAAACGGCGTAGTTCACTTTTGCCAGAGTGCCGCGCGCACGGATATTTTGCACACGGCGCACAAACACCGGCGCGAGATGAATGGGGTCAATCATCTTCAGCAGTGTGCGCTTCGGGTCCACGCTCGACACAATCGCGCGCGCCGCGATCGACTCGCCGGAGGCAAGAGTGACGGCGCTTGTGGCATCAGCCGTGACTTCGATTCTTTCGACCGCTGCGTCTGTGCGGATGACCACACCGGCCTCGCGAGCCGCTTCGGTAAGCGCATCTGAGACGGCGCCGACGCCACGTCGAGAACACCAGCCGTGTGCAATGGGATGCCGATGGATTGCGCCGAGCAGCAGCAATACAAGGCTGCTGCCCGCCGACCGTGGACCGAGGAACGATCCCAACACGCCGCCCGCCGCCACTGCAGCGCAAAGCGGCTCGCTTTCAAACCACTCCGTCACCAGATCCGCCACGGGCATCGAGATCCACCGCATCAACCGGTGTCCGTCTGCTTTTCCGAGCGCGCGGAAGGCGCGCCCGAGCTTCAGTCCCGCGAAGACGTCGCCGGCTGTTGGGGCATCAAACGATGGTGGCAGGGAAGCGAGCGCAGCCGCGAGAACGCCGCTGATCCGCCGCACGCTTTCCAAGAACGGAACGTAGCGTGCGCCATCGCGTGACGAGAATGCACCGATGTCCTGGCATGCGCGTGCCGGATCCCGCCACAGGGTGAGGGCGCGACCATCGGCGGTCGGTGCGCATACGTCCGCGTCTGGTTGGAAAATCTCGAGGCCGTGACGCTCGAGCGCAAGCGCACGCACGATTGCGGGATCCAGCGTCGCCGAATGCGCCAGCGTTGGACACCGGAACCCAGGCGTGATCTCGCTCATTCGCACACCGCCGCCCACCCGATCGGTGCGTTCGAGGACGAGCGTCTTCAGGCCAGCCTTCGCGAGAAACGCCGCCGCGATAAGACCGTTGAGACCGGCACCGATGACGATGACGTCGAAGCGCACGGGGTTCTAGCCGCGATTCCTGTTCAGAATCCGCAACGCGGCGTTGCGACCGGGCGCTCCCATGATGCCCCCGCCGGGATGCGTCGCCGAGCCGCACATCCAGAGGTTTCGGATCGGCGTCGCGTACTGTGCCCAGCCGGGCACCGGTCGCGCGAAGAACAACTGCTCGGGCGTCAGTTCCCCCTGGAAAATGTTGCCTTCGGTCAGTCCCCACTCGCGTTCGAGATCGAGCGGGGTGACAACCTGTCGATGCAGGATGATCTCCCGAATGTGAGGCGCGTATCCGGCGATCGTGTCGATCACCGCGTCGCCCAACGCCTCACGCTGTTCGTCCCATGTTCCACTCGTTAGCGTATAGGGCGCGTATTGCACGAAGCACGAGAGGACGTGTTTCCCAGGCGGCGCGACGGACGGATCGGTGAGGGACGGGATCACCATGTCGATATACGGTCGCCGCGAGAATTCGCCGTACTTCGCCTGGTCGTAGGCCCGCTCCATGTAGTCGACAGACGGAGAGATTGACAAGGCGCCACGCAGATGCGGACCGTCGCCGGGCAAGCAGGTGAAATGTGGCAGCGCATCGAGCGCGAGGTTCAGCTTGGCCGACGACCCGCGAAATTTGTAGCGGCGCACGTCGTCAACGAAATCGCCCGGGAGTTCCTGGTCGTCGATGAATCGCAGGAATGTCTGGTTTGGATCGACGCTCGAGAGCACCACATCAGCCATGACCTGGTCGCCATTTTCCAGCACCACGCCGGTTGCACGTCCGCCTTTCACCTCGATCCGCGCAACACCTGCGAGCGTGCGAATCTCGACGCCGGCCTCCCGCGCGGCATCCGCAATCGCATTCGAGATGGCGCCGGTGCCGCCGCGCGCGAACCCCCACGATCGAAACGCGCCGTCGATCTCGCCCATGTAGTGGTGCAGCAGCACATACGCCGTGCCGGGCGACCGGATGCCGAGAAACGTCCCGATGATGCCCGATGCCGCCATGGTTGCCTTCAGCACGTCGGTTTCGAACCACTGATCGAGAAAATCGACGGCGCTCATCGTCATCAACTGAAGCTGGTTGTAGCGGTCGTCATCGGCAAGGCGGCTGAATCGTCGGAGGAGGAACCAGAACTTCGCCAGCTCGCGCGGATTGCTCGACAGGGGATCGGGCGGCGTCATGTTCAGAATCGGTTTGACGAACCGCGCCATCTCGACCATCGCTTTGCCGTACTCGTCGTAGGCTTCGGCGTCGAGCTTCGAGTGGCGCGCGATCTCGCGCCGCGTCTTCGCATGATCGTTGACGCGCCACAAGTAGTCGCCGTTCGGCATCGGCGTAAACGTGCCGTCGAGCGGAAGGATCTCGAGACCGTGCCTCGGCAGATCCAGCTCACGGATGATCTCGGGACGCAGCAGCGATACGACGTACGAGCAGACGGAGAACTTGAAGCCGGGGAACACTTCCTCAGTGACCGCTGCGCCACCGACGACGTGGCGTCGCTCGAGCACGAGCACCTTGCGTCCGGCTTTCCCCAGATAAGCGGCAGCGGTAAGACCGTTGTGGCCGGCGCCGATGACAACCGCGTCGTAGTTCATTGGTGAGTCGAAGCGCAGATTCTATAATTTCGCACCATGCCCATTGGCACGGCCGTGCATGCACGTACGTTCGCGCTTGCGGAAACGTTGAACTTTCGCGAGTGGTCCGGCTATTACGCGGTCAGCGCGTACGAAACGCATCACGAGCACGAATACAACGCGATGCGCAACGCAGCCGCGCTGATCGACGTATCGCCGCTGTTCAAATACATCGTGAAAGGGCGCGACGCGGCAAAGCTCGTCGATCGCGTCATCACACGCGACGTCACGAAGCTTGCGGTCGGACAGGTTTATTACACGCCGTGGTGCGACGAGCACGGCAAGGTGATCGACGACGGCACCGTGACCCGCCTCAGCGAGAACACGTTCCGTTGGACGGCGGCCGACCCGAGCCTTCGCTGGTTTACTCAAAACGCGACAGGCCTCGACGTGGCCCTCGAAGATGTGTCCGAACACGTTGCGGCGCTCGCGCTTCAAGGGCCGACATCGGCCCGTCTACTCGATGCGATTGCTGACGCGGACATCAGGAACCTGAAATATTTTCGAATGACACACGGGTCGATCGGTTCCGTCCCCGTAGACATCTCGCGCACTGGATACACGGGAGATCTGGGGTACGAAATCTGGATGCCGTGGGATCGCGCCGTTGAGGTGTGGGATGCGCTGATGCGCGGCGGCCGGCCATTCGACATTCGTCCCGCGGGCATGCTCGCGCTCGACGTGGCCCGCGTCGAGGCCGGCCTCCTGCTCATCGACGTCGATTTCAATGGCAGCAAAAAGGCGCTGATCGAAGAACAGACGTACACACCCTTCGAAATGGGACTCGGCCGATTGGTGCAGCTGGATAAGGCGCCGTTTGTTGGTCGAGGGCCACTGGTCGCCGAGCATCGCCGTGGTCACAAACAACAGATCGTTGGCCTCGAGATCGATTGGGCTGCAGTAGAGGCGCTGTACGAGACGCGTGGCATGCCGCCGCAGATTTCATCGAGCGCGTCGCGCGTGGCCGTGCCGGTGTACAAGGGTGGGAATCAGGTCGGGCGGGCGACCACCACAACGTGGTCGCCCGTCCTCAAGAAGCTCATCGCGCTTGCGACGATCTCCGCCCCGTACTTCGTCGAAGGGACGCCGCTCGAATTCGAGGTGACCGTCGAAGCGGTGCGTCACCGCGTGCCGGCGAAGGTCGTGAAAACGCCGTTCTTCAATCCGAGACGAAAGACCGCACCGATCCAGGCGTAAAACTATTCGATGCGCGACGCGTTCCAGTTCGAGCCCTGGATCGTGTTGCCGTTCACGCGCCCCGTGTACGACGTCGACGCCGCCGTGAAGCTGATCTGATCGCCCGTGAGCTTCCCGGTGATCGGTGTCGTTCCCAACGTTCCGGAGATTTTCTGGAAGGACTGCGTGATCCTCAGATTACCTTGCCCGGTCTTCCAGTTCCCCTGGACCTTGGCGGGGATGATCCACAACATCGCCGTGCACCAGCTGGTGCACCCGTCGGGTCCGATGACCTTCCTGTCATCCGGTTCCCACTCGGCCATATCGAACGTGTTGGAGACGATGCGCGTACCAGGTTTCAAGTCGAGCAGCGACGGTCGCAGCTTCAGATTGATGGTCGGCAGCAGAAACATCGTGATGACCGACGCTTTCGAAAGATCCACCGTAAACAGATCCGCCTGCACGAACGTCGCTTTGCTTTCTACGCGTTCGGTTGCGGCGTTCTTCTTCGACAGTTGCACCATGTCCGGGTTGTACTCGACACCCATGGCCGTTGCGCCGCGTTTGGCTGCGGTGATGACGGTTCGGCCGTCGCCGGACCCGAGATCCATCACCAAATCCTGCGGCGTCACGTTGGCCATGTCGAGCATCGTGTCGACCAGTTCCTGCGGTGTCGGCACCCAGACGACGTCTTTGCCGGCCTGGCCCACGGTTGGTTTGTAGGTGTCGGTGGTCTGCGCGTGGAGCAGCGCGGCGACGGCGACCGCGATCGGTAACGCGAGAAGTGTTCGTTTCGTCACAAGCAATTGTTTCATCGGCACCCTCATGGGGCCCGTATTCTAGCCTGACCGCTGGCTGAACTCTTTTGTGGCGCCGGCGCGTGTACTGGGGTGGAGATACGCCAGAGCTGGTCGGGCCTCGTTACTTGCCGCCGATAACGGCGTAGCCCTGAATCTCGATCTTCGCGTTCGGATCGGCTAATGCCGTGACGGTGATGAGCGCGCTGCCCGGGAAGTTGTCGCCGAATATTTCTCTGCGAATCTCGGTCAGGCGATCGCCATTGCGAACGTCGGTGATAAACACGGTCATCTGGACCATGTTACTGAGCTTGCCTCCCGCTTTCTTGAGCGTGGCGTCAATCAGCTTGAAGATCTGCCGCACCTGACCTTCGAAGTCGCCTGCCAGCGACTTGCCTGCGTCGTCGACGGTGGCGATCTGTCCGCCGAGCCACACGGTCTTGCCCCCTTCGGTAATCACCGCGAGCGAGTAACCGCGCTGCTGCGGACGCTCTCCTTTGACGTACGTCTGTGCGTGCACCGCGGGAGAGAAGCCGAACAGCATCGCCGCAGCAGTGATACCAATTGAAATGTGTCGGTATGCCATCGAGGTCATCGTCGCCTCCTGGCCGTGAATCTTGTACGCTCGCCGGATCATGCGCAAGCTTGTTTCCAGTGGGAGCCCTTACGAACCGAAGGTGGGTATTTCGCGAGCGGTGCGAGCCGGGAACGTGGTCACGGTGTCGGGCACCGCGCCGCTCGGCCCCGACGGCAGCACTGTGGCGAAGGGCGATGCAGCGATCCAGGCGCGCCGATGCCTGCAAATCATCGCCGCGGCGCTCGAGGCGGCCGGAGCGTCGCTGCGCCATGTGGTCCGGACGCGGACGCTGCTGACTCGAATCGACGACTGGCAGGCTGTCGCTGCGGTTCACGGTGAGTTCTTCGGTGATATCCGGCCGGCGAACACCATCATGCAGGTCACGCGTTTCATCGATCCCGACTGGCTGGTGGAATTCGAAGCGGACGCGGTGATCGACGATGGGATTGAAGGGAACAGCTAGGAAAACTCTGCAGGGAGCCTCGCGTTAATATCGCAGCGGAGGTGGAGACATGGCTGTTGTTACCCTGACGCGCAGCGTCGGAATGTTGCTGCTTGCCATCTGGTTGATCATTGCTGGTCTTGGCACACTGGCTCCGCTGCCGATTCCAGGCGTCGTCAGCGGAGTCATCGCGCTCCTTGCGGGGATTTTGATTCTGATCGGTCGTTAAAAGCCCCAGTCGTTGCTCTTCTACCCACCGGATCCAGCGAGCGGCGGCGTCAACTACTCGTGCGCCGCCTCGCAGAAGTGTTCGTTGGTTTCTGTGGCGAGTCCGAGCACCGTGGTGGGTGCGCCCGGAACGGGTGCGGGAAATGTCAACGCAGCCAGCTTGCCCGTCGAGATCAACGCCTGCAGTTCAGCGAGCAGGCCGGTGGACACGCCGCACGCCGCGGCGAAGTTCTGCGATTCCTGATCGAGCGCGGCCACTTCCTGTTGCAGTTTGGCAGCAAGTGAACGCACCTGGCCGCACGCCAGGCTCGATGCAGACAGGGAGCGGTTAATCCAATTTGCGAGGACATGAAGCGCTGGCAGCGGGCGCGTCGTTGTGCCGATGTCGATGGTGCAGGCGACCGCCGTCGTTGACAGCAACTCGGTCGCAGACGATGCGCCTGCGGCAAACGTGGATGCGCTCGCGCCGGTGCTCAGCGAGGGTGCGGTCGGCGTCGAATTCGCGCAGCCGATGCTCCACAGCGCAACTGCGGCAGTGATTACGAACAGTCCGGTTCGACTCATTTCGATTCCTCCTGGTTGGGTATTAGCCAACCTCGAGGACGCAGTGTATTGAGGACTTGTGTATGTGGCATCGGCTGAAGGTGCTCCTTCTCCGATTCTTCGCGGGCCTATTTACACGAAGTGCGATTTCCCTCGAAGCGAGGATTGGTTACGCCGAATCAGCAACGGACTGCTGATACGTCAGTTTCGTTATTGAGCGGGCGCGACGTGGGAAGCATAATGAGCGCTTCCAGGCTGCGAGTATCTCTGATGACGAAACTGTTGGTTTTGTCCGGGTTGGTGTATGCCGCCGCTCTGTCAGTTGCGTTGTACGCGCAACAGCCACAACGTGATGGACCTCGGTACGAGGGGATGAGGCTTGCTCGTCCGGTCGATTACCGTGAGTGGCCGTTCCTCGGGTCGGGCCTGGGCTTGACCTATATGGAAGCGACTGCTGCCAATGCGGCGCCGCCCTTCACGAATGTGTTCGTCAATCCCTCCTCGTACCGCAGCTTCATCGAGACTGGCAGCTGGCCGAACCAGACGGTGTTCGTGCTCGAGTCGCGGCGCTCCGAGACCAACGCCGCGCCGAACGTTGGCGGACGCTTCCAGGGAGAAATGCTGGGACTGGAGGCCGAGGTCAAGGACGCCAGATTTCCCGACGGCTGGGCGTTTTTCAATTTCGGCCGCGCGCCGGCGCTCAGCGCGGATGCCTCGCCACTGACCGGCGATGCCGTACGCACGTGCATCGAGTGTCACACGCAGCACACCGCCGTCGAGCGGACCTTCGTTCAGTTCTATCCAACGTTGCTCGAAGTGGCGCGCCGCAAGGGCACATTGAAACCGGGATTTCGCTGAAGGCCGAGCCCTCTTCCTTCGACAATTCCTCTTTGTCGCGTCGGACGTCGGTGGCTATTCGCGAGTGGCACGATACGATGCTCACCTGACATCAACTTCGCACCGCGGAGGACGCGTGGACGCAGAGTACGAAATCTCGACAGATCCCGCACGACTTGATCTCGACCTCATTCACGGCTTCCTCACAACTTCTTACTGGGCCAAAGGTCGCCGCCGCACCGTCGTCGAGCGGTCAATCAGAAATTCGCTGTGCTTCGGTGTCTACCTCGCCGGCCGGCAGGTTGCCTTCGCCCGCGTGGTGTCTGACCGCGCGGTGTTCGCGTATCTGATGGACGTGTTCGTCATTCCCGAATTTAGGGGGCGCGGCATTTCAAAGGCACTGATGCGCTCGGTGCTCGATCATCCCGACCTCCAGAACCTTCGCGTGTTTCTGCTCGCCACACGCGACGCTCACGATCTTTACGCGCAGTTCGGGTTCCGAGCGCTGGCTCACGCCGAACGCTGGATGGCCATTCAGGATCCAGAGTCCGACGCGCGGGCCGTCTGACGATCGTGCTACATTCGCGCACGTTCACCCGAGCGACCTCCCGCGGACGCTGGTCATTCCTGGAGGAACTCAGTGCCAAACGACCCGCTTCGAGCTCAGCTTTCTCGCCGACAATTGCTCAAACGCGCCGGCCTCGTCGGCGCTGCGGCGATGGCGACGCCGATCGGGACGCTTGTGCCGTCACCCGCTGTGGCGCAGTCCCCTGCACAGGGTCAATCCGCGATCGGACGCGGCCGTGTGTGGGAAACGCTGTCTGCAGCGGAGGCGGAAACCCTCGAGGCGATCACCGCACGCCTGGTTCCGAGCGATGCAAACGACCCCGGCGCACTGGAGGCGCAGGCGGCGCGGTACATCGATCGAGCGCTCGGCGGTGCCCTCGCCTCCTCAAACGACGCATACCGCAGCGGGCTCGCCGCGATCGACGGGTACGCGCGAATGTCGAAAGGTTCGCCGTTCGCAAAGCTGTCGGCTGCTGATCAAGATGCAATCCTGAGAGACATGGAAGCGAACGTGGCCTCGGGCTTCGTGCCCGATGCGGCCACCTTCTTCAACCTCGTACGAGCGCACACGATCCAAGGCACGTTCTGCGATCCGTACTACGGCGGAAACGAGAACTTCGTTGGGTGGGATCTGATTGGCTACCCGGGTGTGCGTCTCGCGGTTGCCCCGAACGAGCAGCGGCTGGACCCGCGTTTGACGCCGACCCACCGGTCGGCGTACGAGCATGCGATGTTTTCCAGAAAGAAACCTGCGAGAGCGAGCCTCGAAGATGAGATGTCGCCGTGGCCACGAACCTGACAAAGACTGACATCGTCATGGTCGGTCTCGGCGCCGTCGGAGGTGTCGCCGCACTTCCGCTTGCCCGCGCCGGTCTGCGCGTCGTCGGTCTCGAGGCAGGTGGATGGCTCAACCCGGACGACTTCGCTCCAGACGAATTGCGGAACAACGTGCGAGGGTGGCCACAGGCAGTCCAGAAAGCGAATCGTGAAGTACCGACGCATCGGCCCAGCGCGTCAGCACCGTATTCGCCGAGGCCAGCGATCCATCCGATGATGAACGCGGTCGGCGGGACGTCGCTTCACTATTGGGCGCAAAGCTGGCGTCTCAATCCGTGGGACTTCAAGGTCGTCAGCGAGACCACTCGACGGTACGGCGCGTCCCGGATTCCACGCGGGTCGACAGTCGAAGACTGGCCGTTCGGTCTCGACGAACTCGAGCCGTACTACGAGCTCGTCGAAAACGAGATCGGCGTGTCTGGCAAAGCCGGCAACCTCAATGGAAAGATCGACTCGCGCGGCAACATCTTCGAGGGCTCGCGGAAACACGAGTACCCGATGCCGGCGTTGAGAGGCACGGGTTTTACGGACATGATGGCTGGCGCAGCGCGGACGCTCGGGTGGCATTCGTTCCCCGGGCCGGCCGCCATCAATTCGCGGACGTACCAGAACCGCGCAGGCTGCGCGTATCACGGCTACTGCAACCGTGGCGGCTGCCACGTCAAGGCAAAAGGATCGACGGCGGTGACCACGATTCCCAAGGCGCAGGAGACAGGACGCCTCGAGGTCGTCACCCAGGCCACGACAACGGCCATCAACGTCGACGCGAACGGCCGCGTGAGCGGCGTCACGTATCTCAAAGACGGAACGGAATATTTTCAGCCGGCTGATGTCGTGCTGCTCGCGGCGTATGTGTACGAGAACGTGCGCCTCCTGCTGCTGTCGACATCACGAGCGTTTCCGAACGGTCTCGCGAACAATCACGGACAAGTGGGGCGGCATTACTTCAGTCACAACCAGGGCGCCACCGTAACGGCGCTTTTTCCCCGCGACATCAACAACTGGTACGGACTGCCGGCGCAGGGCGTCGCCGTGGACAACTGGGCCGACGACAATTTCGATCATTCGGCGCTGGACTTCATTGGCGGCGGAAATCTCTGGGTGTATTCCGATCGACGGCCGATTGGCGCGGCCAACATGACGACGTTTGGGCGGGCGCCACGATGGGGATCGGAGTGGAAGGCGTTCATCAAACAGAATGCCGACCGCTGGAACACGGCCTATCTCCAGAAAACAACGCTGCCGTATGAAGACAACTACCTGGATCTCGACCCGACAATCAAAGACCCACTCGGATTTCCCGTGTGCCGAATCACCGCCGACTACAAGGACAACGAACGGAAGGTGGCGGCCTTCATCCAGGACAAGATGGTGGAGTGGTTCACGGCGGCGGGCGCAATCGCGACGGAAAAAGCCCCGATTGGGACGATGGGCCCAGCCACGCATGCCTATGGCGGGACACGGATGGGCGACAATCCCGACACCAACGTCGTCAATCGGTGGGGCTTCTCGCACGAGGTTCCAAACCTTGGCATTCTGGGCGCCTCGGTGATGGGGACGAGCGGCGCTCGTAACCCCACGCTCACGGCGCAGGCGCTGGCGTGGCGAACGGCGGATCACCTGGCGAAGAATTGGAAAACAATCGCGGCGTGATCGGCCGCGATTCAGGCAGGGAGCATTCCGTGAAGACAAACATGTTCGTCGTTGTGTTCTGTGCTTCGTTGCTCACGGCAGCCGCGCAACCGGTGGCGGCGCAGGAGATCGAGACGATCCTCGTCAACGGCAAGATACTGACGGTCGATCCGCAATCCTCGATTCGCAGCGCGCTCGCCATACGCGAAGGCAGAATCGCCGCTCTCGGGACGGACGCAGACATTCGCCGTCTCGCGGGACCGAAAACGCGCACGGTCGATCTGCAGGGACGAACCGTCATTCCCGGCCTGATCGACTCGCACATGCACGCCACCCGGGCAGCGTTGAGCTTTAGTACCGAGGTGAACTGGATCGGCGCATCATCGCTGGCGGACGCCTTGAGCCGGCTGCGCGATGCTGCGCAGAAAGCGAAGCCCGGGACGTGGCTGATCGTCGTGACGCCACCCGCCACGCTTGACGCGTTCAAGGAACATCGTCGCCCAACGCAGGCGGAGCTCCTCGCGGTTGCGCCGAATAACCCCGTATACGTCCAGCTTGCCTACGGGTGGGCGATGATGACGCCGCTCGCGCTGAAGACGCTGAACATCAATAGCGACGCGGATCTGCCGAAGGGCAACTCGCTCGAAAAAGGGACGGACGGCAAACTGACTGGTGCGATTACAGGCAATCTGGTCGAGTTGTTCGACCGGTTACCGAAGCCAAACTTCGACGAGCAGGTCGCGGGAACAAAGGCCTTCTTCCGCGAGTTGAATCGACTCGGCATCACGGGTGTCGTCGATCCTGGAGGGAATAACGTCACGCCGCGCGAATATCAGGCGCTCTTCAAGGTGTGGGGCGACCGGCAGCTCACCGTCCGTGTCGCGTACAGCTTGTGCGGCATGACCGACGGCTCCGAATTCGCCGAATACCAGAATTACCTCGCCATGATGCCGCAGGGCTTCGGCGACAACATGCTCCACTTCAACGGCATCGGTGAGCGCATCACATGGAAGATGAACGGCATCAACGGCATTCCTCCTGAAGCCGACAAGGCGAAGTACTACGAGATCGTCCGCTGGGCCGCGCAGCGCGGCCTGACCGTCACGATGCACTGGAACACGGAAGCCAACGTCGATCAGCTCCTCGGCATCTGGGAGCGCGTCAATAAGGAGTTTCCGATCGCGTCGCTACGGTGGACCATCGCGCACCTGAATGACGCCTCGCCGAAGACGCTGCAGCGCATGAAGGCGCTTGGCGTCGGCTGGACCGTACAGGACGCGATGTACAACACCGGCGCGGATGTGCTGAAGCGCGAGTCGGTCCAAAAGGTCGGCCGTCAGCCACCTGTTGTGACCGGCAACAAGATCGGCGTCCCGATCGGCGCCGGCACCGACGCCCACCGCGTGTCGACGTATAACCCATTCACCGTCCTGCAATGGTTTCTCGACGGGAAGAATGCGAGCGGGACGGCGCTCCGCGGCACGGCGGAAACGCCGAGTCGCAACGATGCACTCCGCTTTTATACATCCGGGAGCGCGTGGGTTTCGCATGATGAGGACGTACGTGGATCCCTCGAGGTCGGCAAGCTGGCGGATCTGGCGGTGCTTTCGAAGGACTACATGACGGTCGCTGTCGATCAGATCGGCGGAATCGAATCAGTGCTGACGATGGTCGGTGGCAAGGTGGTCTACGCGGCCGGACCGTTCGGAACGCTCGAGCCGCGCGCAATAGCAACGAAGTGAGGATGTCATGTCATTAAATTCTTCTGTAGTTGCAGCTGTCGTCTTGTGCGCGGTCTGCGCAAGCGTGCCGTCGCGGGCGGAGGTCCTGGACAAAACGAAGAAGGTGGCCGGGAAGACGGTCCAGTACAAGGTGGTCCTGCCGAACGGATACGACGCGGCAAAAACGTATCCGGCGATTCTCGCGTTCGGCGGGGGACCACAGACGATGAATACCGTCGAAGGCATCCTCACGCGGAATTTTCGAGCCGAAGCTGAAAAACGCGGTTACATCGTGATTGCCCCCGCCGCCCCTGGCGGCGAACTCTTTTTCGAAGATGGCGCGCGCATTTTTCCTGAGTTCCTGAAGGCGATCCTCGCGGACTATAAAGTCGAAGGCGGCAAGTTTCACATCGCCGGTCCGTCAAACGGAGGAATCGCCGCGTTTCATGTCGCCGCAGCCAATCCCCAGTACTTTCTGTCGGTGACCGCATTCCCCGGCTACATGTGGCAGCCGAGTACGGCGAAGCTTCAGGCGATCTCGAACATGTGCGTCTTTATGTACGTCGGTGAGCTCGACGAGTACATGTGGCACGGCGAGATGAAGCAGGAAGCCGAATACCTCAGCTCGAAAGGGACGGTCGCGCGTTACACCGTCGAGAAAGGACAACCTCATCGTCTGGACACGCTCGCCGGTGCGAATGCGAGCCGGCTCTTCGACGGTTTCGAAGAGGCAAAGAGGAGCTGCAGGACCGAATCAACGGCGCGGCGATAGAACACGACGTCCATGAACGTTCGCGTCGTGTCAGCCGGCCGGTTCGCACTGCTCCTGTGCTTTGCCGCATGCGCGCCAACGCAGACCCGCGTTGAAGATCCAGCGGCGGAGGTCAGGGCCGTATGGAACACGTCCGTCGAAGCGTGGAACCGGGGTGACCTCGATGCCTTCATGAACGTGTATTGGAATTCACCCGATCTCGTGTTCTTCTCGAACAAGACCGAGACGCGCGGCTGGCAGCAGACCCTCGATCGGTATCGCGCGACCTACAAGGCGGAAGGCCGGCAGATGGGGACGCTCGATTTTCCCAAGCTGGACTTCAAGGTGTTAGGCCCCGAAGCCGTGCTGGCCCGTGGCCAGTGGCGGTTGAAGATGCCCGACGGCAAGGAGTCCACAGGGATGACGTCGGTCACCTTTCAAAAGCTCCCTGAGGGATGGCGCATCGTCCACGACCATTCGTCATCGTGAACTCTTGCGAACGCGTCATGAAGCCATGGACCGTCCTGACGGTGGCGACGGCGCTATGCGCGGTCGTGATGAGCGTTAACTCACACGCGCAGTCTGGTGATCCGTTGGGACTGCTTGGCCGGATTGATCATCTGGTCTACGCGACGCCTGACTTGGCCGCCGGCGTCAGGCACGTTGAGGCGGTGCTCGGAATCCACGCTACGCCCGGCGGGCAGCATCCAGGCGAGGGCACTCGCAATGCGCTGATCGCGCTCGGGCCGACGTCTTACCTCGAGATTATCGGCCCGGATCCGGAGCAGCCACGGCCGGCCGGTCCTCGGAAATTCAAAATCGACGATCTGACCGAGCCGCGGCTCGTCACGTGGGCTGCGAAGGCAACCAACCTGACGCAGCTCGTCGCCGATGCGCGTCGTCGCGGTGTTCCCGTCGGTGACGTGATACCCGGAAGCCGGCGCACGCCGGGCGGCGTGCTTCTGTCCTGGCATATCAGCAACCAGCGGGCGATGGTCGCTGATGGGCTTGTACCGTTCTTCATTGACTGGGGAGATACACCCCATCCCGCACAGAGCGCTGCCGCTGGCGCAACGCTGATCGCGCTTCGCGCTGAGCACCCCGACCCAGAACACGTGCGGCGAATGCTGGGCGAACTGGGACTTGAATTGCCGGTGGCGAAAGACGCCAAACCTTCCTTGGTCGCAACCATTGCTGGTACTCGTGGTCGTGTAGATCTTCGATGACTGTTTTGCGCTAAGCTTCGCGCAATCCTTCGGACATCCGGATTGGAGGCGCACATGAAACGGGCTCTGAATCCGAGGCTGGGTGCGGTGATCATCGCCAGCGCGCTGGTGATCTCGTTCAAGCTGGTTGCCGCGCAGCAGGGCGGCGGCGGCGCCGTGGCGATCGACGCCGACGACATCGGCGGCGTCGTCACGAGCGCGAAAGGTCCGGAAGCCGGCGTCTGGGTGATCGCCGAAACGACGGAACTGCCGACGAAGTTCGCCAGGATGGTCGTCACCGACGATCAGGGGCGCTATGTCGTTCCTGATCTGCCGCAGGCGAACTATCAGGTGTTCGTCCGCGGGTACGGGTTGGTCGATTCAGCGCGCGTCGCGGCGAAGCCTGGACAGCGCCTGGATTTGAAAGGGGTCGTCGCTCCTGACGGACGTGCCGCCGCGCAGATCTATCCGGCGAATTACTGGCTGAGCCTGCTGGAAATTCCGAAGGGAGAACATTCCCCCCAGGACTTCGCGTACGAGACCAAGGCGTGCTTCTCGTGCCATCAGGTCGGCACCAAGGCGACTCGTGAAATTCCCAAGGGCTCGTTGGTCTCGATGCTCGAGGCTTGGGATCGCCATACGGCGATGGGTCCCAACGGCGCCAACATGAGCAACGTCTTCAGAGGTCTCGGTGAGCAGCGCAAGGCGTTCGCGGATTGGACCGAAAAGATTGCCGCCGGTGCCTATCCGGAAGCGCCGCCGCGTCCCGTCGGCGTCGAGC
>DASTZI010000337.1:0-15018 GCA_035764385.1 Vicinamibacterales bacterium | reverse complement strand
CACGCGTGTGCCTGGACATGCTGCGGACGCGGACGTCGCGTCGGGAGGATCCCTTGGACACGCACGTGCCCGATCCTGTGATCACCCGCGCGCACCGTGATCCGGAGTCCGATATGATGCTCGCGGATTCAGTCGGACTCGCGCTCCTCGTAGTGCTGGAGACCCTCGAGCCGGCGGAGCGACTCGCGTTCGTGCTGCACGACGTGTTCGGCATGACGTTCGACGAGATCGCGCCGATCGTGGACCGCTCCGTCGTCGCCGCGCGTCAGCTCGCCAGCCGCGCGCGCCGACGCGTCCAGGGCCAGGCGCCGGCGTCCGACGCCGACCTGCGGCAACAGCGCCGCGTCGTCGACGCGTTTCTCGCGGCCGCTCACGAGGGCGACTTCGAGCGTCTGGTCGCCGTGCTCGATCCGGAGATCGTGCTGCGCGCCGATGGCGGAGCGATCAAGGGCATGTCACGCCTGGTGCGGGGGGCTCAGGAGGTCGCCGCGCAAGCCTCGACGTTCTCGAAGGTCGCGTTGACCATGCAGGTGGTTCTCGTCAACGGCAACATTGGCCTCGTGTGCCGCCTTCCGGACAGACGCGTGTTCTCCGTGATCGGTTTCACGATTGCGGGCGGCAAGGTCGTTGAGATGGACATCCTGGCCGATCCAGACAGGCTCAATCGCCTCGATCTGTCCGCCATCGAGCAGTGACCCGTCATCGGCGAGGGAAAAAGGAGCAACCCCAGGCGAGAGGCGCTTACCCGGTCGCCGCCGTGATTTCCCGAATTTGGGCGGTGTGCCGTCCTTCGTGAGCAGCGAGAAACAAGAACCACTGGTACCCGTTGAATGGCCCGAGCGCGGGATGTGGCGCGCTCACGTCGCACAACGCCACGCCGTCCAATTCGCGCAGCGTCTCGAGTGTGACCTGACGCGCGCGCTCCAGTCGCGTCCACGCCGCCGCCGCATCAACCCCACTTCGCGGCTGCATGGCCTCGCGGGCAACGCGCTTCTTACTACGGTCCAGCAGGAACGCCGAATCGATTGTGTCTGCGATGGAAGTGGACTCGCGCTCCGCACCGAGGCCATTCGGGCGTTGTTCTGTCACGAGGGCCTTCACGCGCTGCGGGATGCTCTCCTCGACCAGCGCGAGATGTTCAAGAACCTCTGCGACCGACCAGCGGTCCTCTGACGGACGACGCTCCCGAGCGGACGTGGGGACCTCATTCACGGCGCGCGCCAGTTCAGCCCGCCGGCTGTCGAGCGCTTCGACGACTTCCCTGATACGCGGTTGCATGACTTGATGCTATCGCGATCCTGTCGTTAAATGCGGCAGCGGATCGACGAGCCTGGCGCGCGTCAGCGACACATGACCGGACTACGAGGTGATCTCATGACGAAGGCATCGCACGTAACCAGCACCATCTGCCTCCTGCTTCTCCTGCTGCTTTGGTACTCGCCGGCGGCGGTGCAAGGGCAGTCACAGGCCCGGCAGGTGGTCAATGACGCGGCAGATGCCCTCGGTGGTCGAGACCGTGTCCTCGCGGCCAAGACGCTCCTGCTGGAAGGGGAGGGCAAGGAGTTCAGCTTCGGCCAGGGATCGAGTTGGACCGAGATGGGTCAGGAGGCGTCGGTCTGGAAAGTGATGGGATACCGCCGCACGTACGATTTGACGGGGAGCCGCGCGCGCTTCGAGCAGAGCCGCACGCCGCTCTACGCGTTCTTCGCCGGGCACATACCCGGCAAGTCCATGCAGGCGATTGACGGCGATGTCGCCTTCAACATCGGTGGAAGCGGCGCGGCGACCCGTGTGTGGGGTGATCGGGCTGTCGCCGACCAGCGCGTCGAATACCATCGCCATCCGCTGACGCTTGTTCGTGCGGCGTTGGATCCGGCGGCGGGTTTGAGCAACGCCAGAGCCCAGGGCGCAGAGCGCCTTGTTGACATCCGGTTGCCTCGCAGCGCCATCACCGTCACGCTCGCGATCGACAACTCGACGAAGCTTCCATCACGCGTGGTGTGGATGACCGACATTGCGTTCATGGGGGACATCGCGGTCGAGACACGATTCGGGGACTACGTCACCGTCAATGGCATGCGGTTGCCGACGCGGCTGACGACGCGGAACGAAAATTATCTAGCCGCTGAAACTCGTATCGTCAGGCAGTCACTCGACACCGATGTGGGCAGTCTCGCGGCACCAGCGGCCGTCCTTTCTGCGACCCGCCCCGGACCTCCGCGGCCCATACAGATCACCGCGAACGAAACCAGCAAGGGAATCTGGCACATCCTCAACGGCACCACTCACAACGGCGTGGCGATCGAGTTTGCGGATCACATGGCGATCGTCGATGCGCCCGATGAAGAACGTACCATCGCGATGATTGCGAAGGCGAGGGAACTGCGGCCGAACAAACCCGTGACGACGCTGATCCTGACGCACCACCACAGCGACCACACGAGCGGCGTTCGAGCGGCCGTCTCGGAGGGCGTGACGACGCTGGTCGCGCACAAATCCATCCATGCGTTCCTGCAGGAGATCCTGCGGAGACCGCACACGATCGTGCCTGACGCCCTGGCGAAGAAACCGCAGGCGAAGCCAGTGACCATCGTCGACGTCGACGATCAGCTCGTTCTCAAGGACAGCGCGATGACGGTGAACCTGTATTACGTGCTCGATCTGCCACACGCGTCCACGATGTTGATGGTGTACTTCCCGACAGGGCGCATTCTCACGGATGCCGATCTGTATTTCCCTGACGACCGGCGGACCCTCACCGCGGATGAACCGGGCGGACATGCGGCGTTCACGCAGAACCTGCTGTCGAACATCGCGTATCGACGTCTGCAGGTGGATGCCATGATGCCCATCCACGGACGATTCGTTCCCTACAGTGAATTCGTCGAAGCGGCGATCTGGATGCGGTCGATGACGTCGATGACGCCGACGACAAACTGAATCCGAGGGCACATTCACCGGCGCCCGCGTCGAGTTGGGTCTGACGCCCGGGACGTGAGCGTCGACGTGCAGCCTCGTGGGTCTTCGGCGCCTCTGAAACTGTGTGTCTCTTGTGCCCGTAAAGGGGAGAGGTGGACGCATCGATACGACTCGATGAGATGGCGAATTCCGCGCCGGCCTGTGAAACACTTGATCGTCCAATGCGTGTCCCGACCCTTGTCGTTCTCCTGGCCCTCGCGGCGATTGGCTGCCGTCCGGGCGTCAACAGCGAAGCCAGGGCCGCTGGTTCAGCTGACGTAAGAACCGTCAATGCCACGACCTCTCCTGTCATCGAGAAGCCAATCGCACGATTCGTCGCCGCCACCGGCACGCTGACCGCCGAGGAGCAGGCGGATGTCTCAGCCGAGGTGGCCGGCCGCGTCGTTGCGACGCCCGTTGAACGCGGAACAGTGGTCCGCGAAGGCGCGGAGCTCATTCGCATCTCGGATACGGAAGTTCGCGCGCAAGTGCAGGAGGCGGAGGCCAACGCGGCTCAGATCCAGGCGAGGCTCGCGTTCGGCGCCGATGCCTCGTTCAACATCGATCGCGTGCCGGAGGTCGCCAACGCCAAGGCCTCCGATGACCTCGCGCAGGCCGATTTTGCACGCGCCAAGATGCTCAACGAGAGGCAGTTGCTGTCGGCCGCGGACTTTGACCGAAGCCGGACGCAGGCGGAGGCGGCGCGCCGTCAGTACGACATCGCCCGCAACAATGCCGAGCAGCAGTACCAGTCGTTGCTCGCCGCGCAGGCACGCCTGACGCTCGCCCGCAAGGCGCTGACCGACACTGTCGTTCGTGCTCCGTTTGCTGGAGCGGTGGAGGAGCGGTTCGTATCGGTAGGCGACTACGTGTCGCGGGGCATGAAGGCAGTGTCGGTCGTACGGATCAACCCGATGCGCGTCGAGCTCACGGTGCCCGGTCAGTATCTGGCGGCGCTCGCTCCGGGCCGAACGGTCGCACTCCAGGTGGACGCCTATCCCGGCAAGACGTTCACCGGCAAGATCCGCTACGTCTCGCCGTCGCTCAAGGCGGACTCGCGCGCGCTCGTCATCGAAGCGGTCGTTGCCAACGAGACCGGCGATCTGAAACCGGGTCTGTTTGCCACCGCGCAGATCGAGCAGGCATCCTCGACGCCGGCGCTGCTCGTGCCTTCCACCGCGATCCGTACGATCACGGGCACCTCCAGGGTGTACGTCGTCTCCAGCGCAGGGACCGTTGAGGAGCGAATCGTGACGACAGGTCAGACGGCAGGCGATCTCGTCGAGATCACGAGTGGCGTGACACGCGGAGAAACCGTCGCCACCAGCAACGTGGCGCAACTCGGCGACGGCGTCCGCATTACCGCGAACAAGTAGCGAATCGATCATGCAGTGGCTTGCAGCGCTTTGTGTCCGCCGGCCGGTCTTCGCATCGGTACTCATCCTCTCGCTGATCGTCATCGGCACCTTCTCATTTGTGCAGCTCGGGATCGATCAGTTTCCCAACGTTGACTTTCCGGCCATTGTCGTGACGACTCGCTTGCCCGGTGCGGCGCCGGAGCAGGTCGAAACCGAGATTTCGGACCATATCGAGGAAGCAGTCAACACCATCAGCGGTATCGACACGCTGACGTCGGTCTCGTCCGAAGGGGTCTCTCAGGTTGTTGTCGGCTTCAACCTCGAGAAGAACACCGACGTGGCCGCCCAGGAAGTGCGCGACCGGGTGAGCCGCATTCTGCCGCTGCTTCCGCGAACGGTGCAGCAGCCGATCGTCGAAAAGCGGGATCCCGACGCCTTTCCGGTTCTCACGATCGCGGTGACGGCCGACAAACCCGTACGCGACATCTCGGAGTATGCCGACAAGGTGCTTCGCCGGCAGCTCGAGAGCGCCGACGGCGTGGGCCAGGTGCTCGTACTTGGTAGTCGCAACAGGCAGATCAACGTCTGGCTCGATGCGGGACGCCTGCAGGCGCACAACCTGACGGTGAACGACGTCTCGCGAGCGCTTCAGACGCAGAATGCCGACATCCCCGGCGGCAGGCTCGATCAGGGGGCGGTGTCCGTCACGATGCGGACGCGCGGCCGTGTCGAATCGCCGGCGGAGTTCGGCGACATTGTCATCCGAGAGATCGACGGACACCCAGTGCTCGTGCGCGACGTCGCGCGCATCGAGGACGGCGAGGCGGACCCACAAACCGTCGCCACCGTGAATGGCAGTCCGACCGTGTTGCTGCAGATCCGCAAGCAGTCCGGCACCAACACCGTGGAAATCGTGAACGGCGTGAAGGCTCGCCTGGCTGTCCTGCGGGGCTCGCTCCCCGCCGGATACGAACTGCGCATCGTCCGCGACCAGGCAGAGTTCATCGAGGCGTCCATCAAAAGTGTTGAAGAGCACCTTGTAGTCGGCTCGATCCTCGCCGCACTGGTCGTCCTGCTGTTTCTTGGTGACCTGCGCTCGACGGTGATTGCTGCCATCTCGATCCCGACGTCGATCATCGCGACCTTCGGCCTGATCTGGTACATGGGGTTCACGCTCAACATGCTCACGATGCTGGCGCTGACATTGTCGGTGGGCATCGTCATCGACGACGCGATCGTGGTGCTCGAGAACATTTACCGGTTCATCGAGGAGAAGGGGATGCCGCCAATGCAGGCGGCCGTGGAGGCCACCAGGGAGATCGGCCTGGCGGTGCTGGCGACCACGATGTCGCTCGTCGCGATCTTCGTCCCGGTGGCGTTCATGAGCGGCATCATCGGCCGGTTCATGACGAGTTTCGGCTTGACGATGGCGTTCGCGATCATGGTTTCCCTCGTCGTGAGCTTCACGCTGACGCCGACGATGTCTGCCCGCATGCTGAAGTTGAGGCGTCCGAGCGAAGGCAAGGATCATCGCATCCACGACTCAAAGCATTCGAGGATCTTCGGTCCCTTAGACCGCGGCTACTCGCGAATGCTGGAATGGGCGATGGCGCACCGCGCAGTGATCGCCACGGTGGCGGTTTTGGTTTTCTTGTCGAGCATTCCGTTGTTCCGATTCGTCAACGTGAACTTCACGACGCAGGACGATCAGTCGGGTTTCGACCTGAGCGTCCGAGCACCCGAGGGCACAAGTCTCGACGCCACGCAGGTGCTGGCCGATCGCATCGCCACCGCGATCCGCCGCATCCCCGAGGTGGACTACACGCTGTTGACAGTGGCTGGAGATGGCGCGGGTACCCAGAACAACGCGTCGATCTTCGTCAAGCTGGTGCCAATCGAGTCGCGCCGACGCGATCAGTTCGACATCATGGGCCAGGTGCGCACGGACATCCTCAAGCCGTACGCCGATCGCGGTTTCCGCGTCAACGTCGGCGGCGGCGGCTTTGGCGGCGGTGGCGTGCAGTACGTCCTTCAGGGACCAGAACTCGCCGGTTTGCAGCGATACAGCGACGAGCTTCTCGAGAAAGTGAAAGGCATTCCGGGCGTTGTCGATGCCGACACGACGCTCGACAACGGCAAGCCGGAGTTGTCAGTACGGATGGATCGATCGAAGGCGGCCGACCTTGGCGTGCAGCTGTCCGATGCGGCCGAGGCGCTTCGGCTTCTCGTCGGCGGCGACGCAGTGACGACGTATAACGAAGGTGGTGAGCAGTACGAAGTGCACGTGCGCGCGGAGGCGTCCGATCGCACCTCTGATGACGCGCTCGGCCAGCTCCCTGTGCCGTCGTCACGGCTGGGTGCCGTCACGCTGGACAATGTCGCGCGATTCTCGCGAGGGGAGGCGCCGTCCGACATCCGCCGGCTCGGGCGGCAGAGGCAAGTCACGGTCATCGCGAATCTCCTTCCGGGCGCGTCACAGGCGACCGTGCAGAACGCCATCAGCGAAAGCGCATCTCAGCTCAGATTACCGTCGGAATACCGCGGTCAGTTCGGTGGACAGGCGCGTGAGCTGAACCGAACGGTCACAGCGTTCCTCACGGCGCTCGCCCTCTCGCTGATCTTCATGTATCTGGTGCTCGCGGCGCAGTTCGAGTCATGGCTCCATCCCGTGACCATCATGTTGTCGCTGCCGCTGACGCTTCCGTTTGCGCTGATCTCGTTGATCATCTTCCGCCAGTCATTGAACGTGATGTCCGCGCTCGGCCTCCTGGTGCTGTTCGGTGTGGTCAAGAAGAACTCGATCCTGCAAATCGATCACGCCAATCAGCTCAAGGCGCAGGGCCTCAACACGCACGACGCGGTCGTCCTCGCCTGCCGCAACAGGTTGCGCCCGATTCTGATGACGACGCTGGCGTTTGTCGCGGGCATGGTTCCGCTCGTCGTTACTAGCGGGGCCGGGGCGTCAACCAACCACTCGATTGGCTGGATTGTGATCGGCGGACAGACGCTGGTGTTGCTATTGACGCTCGTCGTCACGCCGGTGACCTACTCACTCTTCGATCAATTGCGGCACAAGCGCCTGTTGCGTCGCGGCGCTCGGCAGGTCGAGGTCGCACTTGCCGATGACGTGAAGGTTTCGTAAGACGAGCCTAGGCGCCGTTATCGATACGCGTCTTCCCGCGGAGTTTCAGAATCGTCTTCGGATCCGTCTTCGCGTCGGTGATGATCGAGAAGAACGGGCTCATCATCTCCTCCCACGTCATCCGTCCGCGATACACCGTGCGATTGGGATCCGGATTGAACTTGTTCGATGACGAGTTGTTGAAGTGAGCGTCAACGTGCAGCTTGGTGCCCTTGGGCGCGAAGATCGGCTTCATCGGGTTGTAGACGATCTGCCAGTTGAAGTCGTACTTCGGCACGTTCAGGATGATCTCGTCGCGACCGCCCGGATAGATAAGGTGATACGTCATGTCCTTCCCGCGCAGATGCATGTGCGGCATCATCTGCACGAGCCAGACGTCGGCCCCGAACTCGACATCGGCCGGCGGACTCAGATAGTTCGAATCTTGAGGTGGAATCGCGAAATCCGCGCTCGCTCCGGAGATCGCGTACCCGATCCACTGTTTCTCGGCCGGCTTCTCAGCCAGCGTGAAGCCAATCAGCGGTCGATCGATGACCTCCGTCCCCGTCGGCGTGTAGTGAACGGCAAATGAGATGTCGCTGTTGGCGGGAATCAGCTTCGCCGCGTTGACCTTCCGGAAATCGTCGACCTGGACGCCCGGAACGTAGCAGGTAAACCCGCCCGCAAAGCCCGAGATGCCGACCGCTTCATCGACGCCAGCGGCAGCGCCGGCCGGTGTCGCGCCCTTGTCCGTCGCGACGCCCTCCTCGTCGCGTGGCGACTCGCTCCAGTTCCACTCGTAGTACTTGACGTTCTCGCGATGCGGCACGAAGGACGCGCAGATGTGATGCGTGACCGTCAGATCGCTTGGCTTGATCTCGAACGACGTGATCCACGTGTCCTTCGTGAATCCGCTCGGGATGATCGCGGTTGCCCACTCGATGACGTTCTTCGGAGGGTGCGCCGGCACGCGGAACTCGGGTGCTCGGACGATCACGTCCGGCGTGAGCTGCCAGCCATCCGCCGGCCAATCGATTGGCGCCGGAGCGTCCTTCGGATCGCCCTGAGGCGCGCCGCCATCAACCCATTTCGCGATCGTGTCGATGTCGGTCTGCTTGAGCGACCGATCGTTGGCAAACGATCCGTGCTGCGGATCGGCGAACCAGGGCGGCATTTCGCGCGCGAGGACGCGCAGCTTGATCGCGCGCGCCCAGGGCCGCGCCTGTTCGTACGTCAGCAGCGACATCGGCGCGATCTGGCCTGGCCGATGGCACGACTGGCAATTCTTCTGGAGGATCGGAAGGACGTCCTTGGCGAATGTGGCCGGAGCACCGGCCGCATCCTGCGCCTTTGTCGTCCCCGTCGCGATCAGCACGCCAGACGCGATGAGAATTAGTAGGAGCCATCCGTAGCGCAGCATACGCACACTCCTCGAGACGTGATCTCGCTGGCGATTATGCTCCTCTCAGGAGCACGGCGTCTTGCCCAACCTCTGCACGAATCCGACATTGAGAATCGGCGCCTGCGTGGGTCCACCGGAAGCCGGACGGTCGTCGATTTCGCCCGAAATCTCGACTCGTGCACCGACGAACGGGACGAGCGCGCTGTTGAGCGCCGAAAGCCGATATGTCTGGCTCGCCGCCTTTTTCACGGAATCCGACGTGCCCGTGCCGGCCGGAACGCGCATCACCCGCGTAGAGTTGGCGAGGACGAATGTCGAGCTGCTGAGTGTGTTCAGTTCTTGCGGTGTGGCCGATCCTCGACCGTCCGGCACGGCCGATCGCACGCACCCCGTCAGCGTAATCCGATCGGCGAGATTGGGTGGATCGGGTTGCGGCGTCCCCGGCGTCGGATTCCCCGTGAAGCGCCCGGTGCCTTGCGCGGACAGACTGAGGGTCGTCCACACGCTGACGACTACGATGACGCAACCTTGACGGGACCACTTCATCATTGCAGGGTCCTCCGTGCCGCAGGGGAAGAATACTCCCAAAACATCGTCGGTCTGCAATGGCTCGGGTGTAACATCGGCGGCGGAGGGCTGCTGTGGCCACGACACTCACGGTCAATCAGCGCACGCAAAGCATCGACGCGGCGCCGGACACGCCGCTCCTCTACATCCTTTCGAACAATCTCGAGTTGCAGGGGCCACGATTCGGGTGCGGGCTGGCGCAATGCGGCTCGTGCTCGGTGCTCGTCGACGGAGTCGAGATCCGGTCTTGCGTCACACCTCTTTCAGCCGTCGCCGGCAAGTCAGTGACGACGCTCGAGGGGTTGCCCGCCTGGTACGCTCAACAGAACAGACTCGCGAGCGCTCCGGAGCTGCATCCGTTGCAGCAGGCCGTGATCGACGAACAGGCCATGCAGTGCGGCTACTGCTACAACGGCCAGATCATCAAAGGGGCGGAGCTGCTTTCCAAAAACCCGCAGCCGACCGTCGAACAGATTCGAACAGCCATGAACGGGCACTTGTGCAGGTGTGCCACGTATCCCCGAATGATCAAAGCGATCCAGCGTGCGTCGCGCGCGATGGGGGGCGGACGATGAGCAGCGAGTTTCCCGCGACGACGTTTCCGCGGCGCGACTTTCTCAAGGCAGGCGGCGCGCTGCTCGTCGGGCTCACCTTCGCGCCAGGTGTCGGCGCGCAACAGCCGCCCGGGGGTGCGATTGCGGGTCCATTTACACCCGATCCGGAGCAGCTCGATACGTGGATCGCCATTCACGCCGACAACACGGCGACGATCTTCCTCGGCTATGTCGAGCTCGGCCAGGGGAATTCGACGGCCTTGTTGCAAATCGCCGCCGAAGAACTCGACCTCGACATGTCACAGGTCTTGGCCGCGCGTGTCGAAACAGGGAAGTCGCCGAACCAGGGTGGAACCAACGCGAGCGCGTCGATCAATCGAGGAGGACCGCGAATCCGCCTCGCGGCCGCGGATGCACGGCAGGCCCTTCTGTCGCGCGCGTCGGAGCGGCTCGGCGCGCCGGTCGAGCGCCTGACGGTCAGCCGCGGAGTCGTGTCGGTGGCCGGCACTCCCGGGCAGACGGTCACATATGGTGCGCTCATCGGCGACCGTCGATTCGACGTGCCCTATACCGGGAAGGCACCCGTCAAGGATTACCGCGATCACAAGGTCGTGGGAGCGAGCCTGCCGCGTAATGACATCCCGGCGAAGGCGAGCGGCAAATACGTTTACATGCAGCACGTACGCGTCCCCGGAATGCTGCACGGCCGCGTGGTGCGCCCTCGCGGTCAAGGCGCGTATGGAGACGGCGCGCGCGTCGTGAGACTGGACGCCGACTCGATCCGCGACATTCCCGGTGCGCGCGTGGTGCGGCGTCGCGATTTTGTGGGCGTGGTTGCGAGCGAGGAATGGAATGCGGTACGCGCCGCGCAGCAGCTGCGTGTGACCTGGGATCAACCGGAGAGCCTGCCGACGTCACCTGCTGCGCTCTTCGAGCGGATGCGGGCCGCGAAGACGATCGACTCCGTCGTGATGGATCGCGGCGGCGTCGACGCCGCGTTCGCGGCCGCGCGCCACGTCGTGTCGCACAGGTTCGACTCGCCCTACCAGATCCACGCGGGTTTCGGACCGAATTGCGCCATCGCGGACGTCAAAGCCGATTCGGCGGTCGTCATGTGCTCGACACAGGGCCCTTATGCGACTCGCGCAAAGATCGCCGACGTGCTGGAAATGCCTGAAGGGAACATTACCGTCCGCTATTACGAAGGATCCGGGACCTTCGGCCGCAGCTGCTACGACGATGTGGCGCAGGCGGCGGCGGTCATGTCGCAGGAAACCGGCGCTCCGGTTCGCGTGCAGTTCATGCGCTGGGACGAACATGGCTGGGACAACTTCGGTCCCGCGCACACGGCCGACGTGAAGATCGCTGCCAATGCCGACGGCAAGCTCGTGGCGTACGAGTATCACGGGTGGCAGCACACGTGGAGCGTGACGGAAACGACCGCCCAGCTCGCGGCCGGACGCGCAGCGAGCGAGGGCCAGGACGGCCGGGCGCAGTCGCTCACCCCGACCAACACCGGGGAAATGTATGCGCTTCCGAACTGGCGAATCGTCAACCACCGTGTGCCTGGCCTGCAGGGCTATTTCAAGGGAGCGCCGCTGCGATCACCGCTGGACCTCGCCATTTCCTTTGGTGCCGAACAGGTGGTCGATGAATTGGCGTACCTCGCCGACATGGATCCGTACATCTTCCGGCGGCAGAACATGAACGGCGACCGGTGGCTGGCGGTCCTCAATGCGGCCGCCGAAGCGGCGAAGTGGAGCCCGAGGAAGGCGGCAGCAGCTCTCTCGAAGTCGCGCGTGGTGAGAGGACGCGGTATCGCGGTCGGAACGCATCTGTCGTCGTACGGCGCCGCCGTGGCGGAGATTGAGGTCGACAGGAACACAGGTGTGATCGTGGCCAAACGCATGTACGGCGCGATTGAAGCCGGCCAGATCGTGAATCCCGGATTCGTCGAAAACCAGATCAGCGGCATGCTGGTCCAGGCGGCGAGCCGGATGTTGAAGGAAGAGGTCACCTTCTCGCGCACCAACGTCACGAGCGTGGACTGGGTCAGCTATCCGATCCTCCGGTGCAGCGAGGCGCCGGAGGTCTTTCCGGTCGTGGTCAAGCGCCAGGATCAGCCGTCGACCGGCGTGGGTGAAGAAGTCATCGCCGCCGCGGCCGCCGCGATCGCCAACGCGTTCTTCGACGCGACCGGTGTCCGCCTTCGCGAGCATCCCATGACCCCATCGCGAGTGATGTCGGCGCTCCGGCGGGCCTGACGCCATAATGGGGAACTAATTCATAGTCCGCGCGCGTCACCAACACCGCGCTGAGGAGAACTTGTCATGCGATCGAGAGCGACTCTGTTCACGGTTATCTGCCTGGTGTGTTGCGCAGCAGTGCTGGCGCAGGCGCAGGAGCGCCAGGGGCGGGAGGGCGGCCGCGGCGGACGCGGCGGCCAGGAAGCGGCGCAGCCGCCGGCCACCGACAAGGTCACGCCCGAGATTCCCGGCATCGTGAAGGCCGGAACCAAGATCGAAATCGTCGCCTCCGGGCTGAGAGGCTCCGACGCGGGCGTCGGGTTGCCCGACGGCAGCTTTATCGCGACCGCCAACGGCGGCGTGGTCAAGTTTGATCCGGATGGAAAGATGACGACGCTTGTCGAGGATTCAGAGCAGGCAGCCGGTCTGGCCATGGACTCGAAAGGACGTCTCTTCGGCGCGCAGTACACCAAGAAGGTCAGCGTGCTGTATCCCAAGGGCAGCGAAGAGACGCTCACCTCCAGCTTCGATGGCAAACCCTACATCCGCCCGAACGACATCGTCGTCGACAAGAAAGGCGGTGTGTACTTCACCGATTGCTACCAGATCGGCGCGACGCGATCACCGAACGATCTGCCGCAGTCGGTTTATTACATCGCGCCGAACAAGAAGGTCATCCGGGTTGCTGACGACGTGCGTCGGCCCAACGGAATTGTGCTGAGCCCCGATGAGAAGACGCTCTATGTCAACGATTGGGACAGCCCGTATCTGGTCTCGTATGAAATTCAGGGCGACGGGACGCTGAAGAACCGCAAGAACTTCGCCATGATGGATGTAAAGCAGGAAACAGATCACGGGCTCGTGAGCGGAGCAGATGGGCTGTGCATCGACGGCGCCGGCAACACCTTCGCGACGACGCCAGCGGGTGTGCAGGTGTTCGATGCGAAAGGCAAACACCTGGGAAACATCGATGCGCCATACGACATGCCGCCGCAGAACTGCGGATTCGGCGGTCCCGGCAAGCGCTACCTGTACGTCACCGGCCGCGGGGCCGTGTGGCGAGTCCAGACGCTCAACGCGGGCGTGAAGAACCGCGGCAAGTAACGTTCACCCGACTCTCGGACGTTACTTCGCGGTGATGACGAAGTGACCGCGCCTGTTCTGCGCCCAACATGACTCACCCGTCGCCGTGCAGAACGGTGACTCTTTTCCGAGACTGACCGTCTGGATCCGAGCCGGATTGACACCCAGGCCGGTCAGATAGTTTCGAACCGTTACAGCGCGTTGATCGCCAAGCGCCAGGTTGTATTCCCCTGTTCCGCGCTCATCGCAATGGCCGTAGACCGAAATCCTTGTCTGTGGCCATTTCGCGAGCCATTGTGCGTTCTGCTGGAGGACCTGGCGGCCGTCGTCCCGCAGCGTGGTCGCGTCGTAGTCGAAGAACACGTCGTTCAGCGGATGCGACGCATTCAGGTCATCCAGCGTCATGCGCTGAAACAGGTCTGCCTCGCTGAGTGGCGTCGCCGCCGAGTTTGCGGGCCCAGCGGAATGGACTGGCGACGCCGGTGCGGGGGGACGAGTGGTTGCGGCCGGTGGACGCGTCGTTGCGATCACAGGCGGGCGTGAATGACAGGCAGCAACAGCAAGGAGAACAACCGGCAGGACACTCGACCATTTTGTGACTGACATGGAACACCCCATCGCGTTCACAGCATTTCGTGATCTCGTCGCATCGCCGTGACGCGCTGACTCCAAAAACATGCGCGTTTCGATGACGCTTCGTTCGCGAACGCAGAAAGAGTGCCGAATCGATGACGGCCGTCAGCGCACGATGGTCGTTGGCGGGTTTGTGCCTGGTACAGGGTGCCCAGTCCCTTGTACAGGAAGCGCTTGAAGCGGCGAGCGTCGAAGTTCTCGCCGATGTAAAGGTTCCCTCGACTGTCGATCGCGATCGCATGCGGCACGTTGAGCGACCCGCCGAATAGTCCCTGCTGGCCAAAGCGGGCGATCACCTGCAGCGTCTCGCGATTCAGGATCCAGACGTGATGGTTCGCGCCGTCGATCATGTAGAGAAATCTCTGTTGCGGATCGGTCGACAGGACAAAGCCTGATGCCGCGCCCGCCAGCAGCGTTCGCTTCGAGACGAATGCTTCTTTGACGTAGGTGCCGTCCTTCCTGAACACCTGGATGCGGTTGTTCGGCCGATCGGCCACGTAGACGAAGCCGTCACGCGAAATCGCGATGTTGTGCGGCAGGCGGAACTGCTGCGCCGGCGGCGCATCCGGATTGTACGGACCAAGATCCCGGTCGTCCGGCTTGTTGCCGTATGCGCCCCACATCCGCTTGAAGGCGAACGTGTCTCCATCGAGGACGATGACGCGGTGGTTGCTGTAGCCATCGGCCACGTACACCTCGTTAGTGGCCGGATCCACCACGAGATTGGCGGGGCTGCCCATGTTCTTCGTGTCGGCGCTGCCGCCGCTCATGCCCGGCTTGCCGAATTGCTGGAGGAACTTGCCTTCCCTCGTGAATTTCAGCAGCTGCGCGTCTTTGGCGCCGCTGCCGGCCAGCCACACGACGTCCTTGTGATCCACGAACACGCCGTGCTCGGTCTGCGGCCAGTCGTACCCGGACCCGGGGCCTCCCCACGAGTGAATCAAGGTGCCGCGCTGGTCGAATTCCAGCACGGGCGGTGCCGGCACACAGCAGTCGGCTTTCGGCGGGTTGTCGTCCGCGCCAGAGAAGCGCTCATTCGTCTGCAGGCCTCCGGGTCGCTGCACGACGTAGAGGTGATCCTGCCGATCGACGGCCA
>DASTZI010000336.1:0-9029 GCA_035764385.1 Vicinamibacterales bacterium | reverse complement strand
GGACTCGTGGCACCCGCCGATTTGTCCACGCAGGCCACCGCCGAACTCCAACGAGCCGCTCATCTCCGTCCCGCTGTCCGCGAGATCGTGCTCATAGACGAACCAGGTGCGGCGGTGACGCTGGAGGACGCATTCGGCGCGCTCGCGCCTGACGCGGTGCATCTGTTCGTCTCTCCCGATGTGCACGTCCGCACCGGCGACAGCAGAAGCGCCATCGATGGAACCAACGAGGAGGTAATGGTGCTTCGGCTGCGCGATGGACGCCTGGTTCAGGACCGTGTGCGAACGAACGGTTCACCCGAGGACACGAGCGCTTCCCACCCGGGCTGACGCCGAAGATCGTCGAGCGCGGTCGGAATTTCGGGCGACGCGGGGTGTCGTTTCAGAAGCAGATGCCACCAGCCGACGTCGTGCCATTGCCCAAGCTTGAAGCCAATGCCTCGGTACACCGATAGCGGCAGGAAGCCGAGGGCCTCGTGGAACGCAACGCTGCGCGCATTCGGCAACGTGATGCCGGCGTAGGCGTTGACGTACCCCTGCGCCGCGAGAATCGCGAACAGCGACGTGTAGAGTCCGCGCGCAACCCCGCAGCGGCGGAAGTTCGGATCCACATAGACCGACGTCTCGACCGACCATCGGTAGGCGAGTCGCGTCCGATGCCACGAGGCATAGGCGTACCCCGCGATGACACCGCCGCTGTCGCAGACGAGCCACGGATACATCTCGGTCGTGTCAGCAATCCTCCGTCGCATTTCGTCTGCGGAGGGCGGCTCGGCCTCGAACGATGTGGCATTGCCATCGACAAACGGCCCGTAGATGGCGGCGACGGCGGCGGCGTCGCCGTCGCCAGCCAGACGAATGACAGCACTCATGAAACTCGTAGGGGCGGCTTCAGCCGGCCAATCAATCAGTCGTGAACTGCTGCAGCAGCGTCTCCAGCGCAAGCGGCAGCGGCGGACGCAGCGCTGTTCCGGCGAATGCAGCGGCGAGCGTGCGGGCGAGGCGCCCGTTCCGCGTGTAGTGCCGGCCGCCGCTCAGCGCGAACAGCTCGGCGCAGAGGCGGGTCGCTTCCTGCGTCACATATGTTTTCGTGCGAAGTGCCAGCGAGGCATAGGCCGATCCGGCCCCGGGCGTCCAGGCTCGAGCTGTTTCGTGGAGATACGCGCGCAGCGATTCTTCGCGCATCTGCGCATCGGAAAGGCGGACGCGCAGCGCGGCGGACGCAGGCGCCGGGCTGGAGAGTTCGCGCCGGATGGCAGCGGCGCACCCGAGCGGGATTGCCGTAAACAGGGCGTACCAGTAGCTGAGCGGCTGCACGACCTCAATGAAATTGGGAAAACCGAGTATTCCTTCGGCGGCCGCGGCCTTGTAGCGAACGGTATGGCTTTCGGTCGATCGCATCCCGAAGCCGTCCCAGTCGTTGAGGATCTCGACGCCGGGCGCCGTCGGGCGCACGAAGAACACCTCGACGATGCCGCAACCTGGCATCTCGGACGGATCGACTTTCGCCGTAGAGAAGAACATGCCGGCGTAGCGGCCGAACGACGCGAGAATCTTTTCGCCCGTCAGCTCGAACGTGCCGTTCTCCCGTCGCGCGATCGTTTTCGTCGCCTCCAGCGATCCGCCGGCTCCCTTTTCGGAATTGCATGCAGCGTAGAGAACACCTTGCCGATACTCCGCGGCCACACGATCGATCTGCTCGTTCCAGGCTCGCCGATGTTCAGCAGGTGCGGCCTCAGGGCCGGCGGAAAACACTCCCGCCAGGCCCAGCGGCATCGCGGCGAGCAACGCGGTTGATGGTGACGCGGCCGCAATCGACTCGATCGCATCAACCGCCTCGATGAGCGGACTGCCACTGCCGCCGACCGACGCAGGGAACGGCGCGCGGATGACGCCGGCAGCGACGAGATCCGCGATGTTCTCCGCCGGGTAACGCTCGGAATCCGCCGCGTCGCGTTCGGCCAGCCGCGGCGCCAGCCCGCGAACGGTCTCGGCCAGCGTACTAACCACGACCGATCCACGGCATCTTGGTCGCCATCACCGTCATGAACTGGACGTTCGTATCAAGTGGCAGTCCGGCCATGTACACGACAGCACGGCCAACGTGTGTAGCATCGATGGTCGGTTCGGGGGCGAGCTGGCCGTTCGGCTGCAGGACGCCCATCGGCATTCTGGCCGTCAGCTCGGTGGCGGCGTTGCCAATGTCAATCTGACCGCACGCGATGTCATGCGCACGCCCATCGAGCGACGTGGACTTGGTCAATCCGGTCATGGCGTGTTTCGTCGCAGTGTACGCCACCGAATGCGGGCGCGGCGTGTGCGCCGAGATCGATCCGTTGTTGATGATGCGTCCTCCCCGCGGCGTCTGCGTCTTCATGATGCGGATCGCTTCCTGCGTGCAGAGGAATGCGCCATTCAGGTTTGTGTCGACGACTGCTTTCCATTTCTCGAACGGCAGATCTTCCATCGGTATCGGCGGTGTACCGATGCCGGCGTTATTGAACAGGACATCAAGCCGTCCAAACCGGTCCCGCGTTTTCACGAACAACGCATGGACCGAGGCCGGGTCGGTCACGTCGGTCGGAACAGCCATGCAACGCGACGCCGAGGATCCCGCGCAGGCGATCGCTTCGTCGAGAAGTTCCGCACGGCGGCCGGCAAACACAACACTGTAACCGTCTTCGACCAGGGCGAGGGCCACCGCTTTTCCGATACCTGTCCCGGCACCGGTTACGATTGCGACCTTGGCCACCTCGATGTGCCTGGTCATATGAGTGCCGTCCTATGACGATCGAACCACCACGCCCACAGCATGAGCACGACCGTACCTGCAATTCCCACGATAACGACCGCGGTGATACTCGGCGGTGGTGACCCGATGTTCGCAAAATAAATGACAAGAAGTAGTCCGACGAATGCGGCAAATGCCCATCGCCCGGACGCATCACGGGCACGCGTCGCACGGGCATACATCCACACGGCGGCTGCGAACATCGTCACTTCAACAGCGATCGTCGCCGGGATCGAGTTCCACAGCCCAAGTCCGAGTTTGATGCTTCCGGGATAGAGCGGCATATCCGGCCGGTGCGTGATCCAGTCGAGCACCCAATGACTGACGACGAGCGCCGCCGCGATCAGCACGATCCTCCGATCGTGAATAACCCGGGCGCAGATCAGGCCGAACACGACGCCCCAGAGGCTGAGAAATAAGAGCGAATGCGAGTACGGGTAGGAGACGAAATCGAGTGGCGTGAAGGCGGTATTTCCCGGATCGATGCGCACCTGCTCGATGCCGAGGCCGACCAGAACAGGCCACATGACATCCGCCAGCTGCGCGGCGGCGAACAACGCCGCCAGCGATAGTCGTGGTGCAACGCGTTTGGCGGCGAAGCCCACTGCAAAATGTCCGATGAACATCGCGGGGCATCTTAGCTTTAATCGCGAGGGCTGCTCCCTGATGAGCAGACGGAAATGTAATTGACCGAATCTCCTACAGCGGAGACGTGATTTACGCGACGGAGTTACGACCAGAGAAACCCCGCCGGACTGTGCTCACGGAATTTCGGGCCGATTCCACACGTCAGCAAGGTCTCGTGACGGGTATGTGAGTTGCCTACCTGACCCGCACCAATCTGCCCACCTGGAGGAATTGAATGCATCTTATCCGTTCAACACCCAGAACGGCTGTGCTTCTCATCGTTGGCCTCATGGCAGCCGCCTGCGGTGGAAATGCTGCCCTGTCGTCGGTCGGGCCTTCATCCGCGTCTTCACGCGCGTCCATCACGGGCATCGTCCGGGGAACCGCCGTCACGCCGGCCCCGTCTCGGACCTTCAGTGAAGGGACGTTTACCACGCTCGACTCAAAGAATGGCGTCACGATCTCCGTCGTCGGAACCGGCATTTCAACGAATGCCGACAACCAGGGACAGTTCACGCTCGATAACGTTCCCAGTGGAACGGTTGTCTTGAACTTCAGCGCGCCGAATTCGAATGCGACGGTGACCTTGCAGGGCGTAGGCGCTGGCGATCGAGTGCAGATCACCGTCACCGTCAACGGAAACAACGCGCACATCGATTCGGAGCACCACAACAACGGCGAGATCTCCGCGCGCATCACCTCGATTGACAGCGGGAATAGCAGCTTTCAAGCGGGCAACTTGACGATCAAAACGACCAGTTCAACGGTGATTCGACACGGCTCGAAGACCGTCGCGTTCAGCGATCTCAAGATCGGGGATCACGTGCAGGTCCGCGGAACGCGGGACGGGAGTACGGTCACGGCGTCCGAAATCAAAGTCGAGCAGGCCGGTCAAGGAGGCGATGCCAACGACGATGATGACAATGAGGACAACGATCACGGGGCCGAACTGGAGGGCAGGGTGTCCGGCCTGGGGAGCTCGTCATGCCCAGGTATCACGTTCATGATCGGGAGCACGAAGGTCACGGCCGACCAGAACACGACCTACGGCAAGGGCACCTCGTGCGGCGCCATCAAGAACGATTTGAAGGTGGACGTGAAAGGAACGGAGCAGAACGACGGCTCCGTGCTCGCGAGCCGCATTTCACTCGACGATTGAGTAGTCTGCGAGAAGTGCGACGGGTGCAATGGGTGCGAGAGGTGCACCGATTGCACCTATCCCACTCGTCGCACCATTCGCACCTGTTGCACCGCTCGCACCCCTCGCACCTATTTGACCGGTTTCGAGGGCGTCTTCTTATCTGAACCGCCGGTGGCAACGACCGGTTGCGCCGTGCGGTTCGGCGTCGGTTCGACCTTACCCACGCGTTGCACTCGGCCCGAATCCACTATTTTGCCGGTGTCGGTGATCGCCTGGTAATACAGGTCGTTGCCGACAATCTCGACAACCATGAATGTGTAGCCGGAGTCAAAGCCCTTCGCCGTGAGCTCCGTCTGGGTGATGTTGCCTTCACGCAGCTTGGCCGAGCTGCCCGTAATGAAGTAGGCAATCCCCTTCTGCGGCTTGATGCGTTCGTAGAAATGTTCGTGGCCCGTGAGAACGACGTTGACGCCTGCCTTCACAAAGCGCGGCTCTAGCTGGGTACGGAGCGTCTCATTCGATCCGTGCGTCTCGCCGGAAGAATATGGCGGATGGTGGAAGAAGGCAATTTTCCACTCCGATCCACTCGTCGCCAGCTGCTCATCGAGCCATTTCAACTGCATCTCGTCCATGTAGTTGCTGTCGAGGGCAAAGAAACGTACGCCGTCAGCGGGCTTGAACGTGTAGTACCGCTCGCCGCTCATGTTGAACGGCTTGTAATACCGCTCGCTGGGGTCGTCGTGATTGCCGAGCGCGGCGTAGAACTTGATGTTGGCGTCGAGCAGCGGCTTGTACGGGATGGCGAACTTCCTGTCGTAGTCCCTCGCTGAATTCCCACCGTAGATGTTGTCACCCACCATGATGACGAACTCGAACGGGAACTTGGCCCGCGTCGCGGCCAGCTGCTTGGCCACCGCGAGCTGATGCTTGTCGCCGGTCCCCGTGTCGCCGATCACCGCGAACTTCACCGAACCGCTCTTCATGGGAAGGGTGAGGTCCTGCGCGACGAGCGCCGAAACGGCCAGCACCAGGAGCATCAACACGAACAGAAGTGAGCGGCGCATGATATCCCCCTGTTTTTCTTACTGAATCGCGTTCGGAACGAAGT
The DNA here is from genome assembly GCA_035764385.1 of Vicinamibacterales bacterium. Taxonomy (GTDB): domain Bacteria; phylum Acidobacteriota; class Vicinamibacteria; order Vicinamibacterales; family UBA2999; genus Gp6-AA40. The sequence continues at coordinate 3,362 of DASTZI010000336.1, read as the reverse complement.
CGACGATGATGTTCGCCTCGACATCGCGGATGATCAGGTTCTTGTCGATGATCCGGTACTCGAGCTGCTCCGGCAGCTTCGGGAGGTTCATCAACACCTGCGGCGGCGTCGTCGGCAGCGGCGTGTCGTTCGGATAGGTCGCGTTGACCTTTAACACGACCGGTTTTCCGCCTTCTTCCTTCCGCTCTTCGCTGTTCTCCTTCAATTCTTCCTTGATGTCTTTCTTGACCTCGAGGCCGGCCGTGCCCTGCGGCGCCGGGCTGGTCACGACGGGATACATCACGCGCCGGAACTTGTTCTGGATCTCGGGCGTCATGATGTCGCCCGCCTTCGCCGTCGCCCGGGCGGCGCGAATCTTTGCGCCGAGCGCGTCCTGCGCGGCCTTGATTTCCGCGGGGTTATTCGTTTCCTTGCGGGGCGGCGCATCCTTGGCCGCGTCTTTGTGGATCGCCATGTAGGCGTCGATCCGCTTCTGGAAATCGGCGAGGACGAGCGCGTCAGGATTCGCGTTCTGTTCCGCAGCCTTCTCTTTCGTCGCGGTGGAAATCTTCGGTGCCGGCGGCTTGGGGGCCGCTGTCTGCGCGGCGGCCGGGGCAGAGCTGAGCGCGCACGCGACGCCAGCAACAACGAGCAAACGGATGACGTTCATCGGTCCCTCCGATCACGACATGCCGTTACTTTCACGTTACATGCCTGAAATGCGTCGGAACCGCCGGTTCATGGAGAACGGACGGGCTATCCGCAGGCGTCGATATTGCTGAAGTGATCAACCTCGCGGGTCCAGCCTTCGCGTCCAAGCGCATCGCGCACGTTCACCCACCAGACGTTCTCCGGCTGTTCGGTGACCGTCAGCGCGCACTCGTCGGACTTCTGATTCCCACTGGCGCAGTACGGAGGGCTTCCGATGTACTGCTCATCCGTTTCGCCGTTGATCCAGATCTTCCAGTCGCCGCTTCCCACGTTCCTTATCAGGTAGATCGGTTGGCCCGCGGCAATGGGCGCGTGTTTGGTTCCCACGTTCACTTGCCTTGACGCGGTGGCGCGGCCAACCTTCGTGGTGGTGACTATGCCGGTCACCGCAGTCACGGTGTCGTTGACGGCGACATGAAAGGCGACTGGCGCGTCATCTCGCCTGTCGGTGTAAATATCCGTGCCCCAGGCAACGCTCCATTCGCGATAGGTGCAGCACTGAAACGGACACGCACCCGGTTCGTCGAATGGAATAGGTGGACCGGCGCGTTGTGTCCGTCCGCAAGCGGCAACGAGGAGCAACATCGCTCCGATACGAATCACTCTGTTCATTGACATACGACGGGACGTGAGCCGGGATAGCTCCAACGTCGATGCTCGGACGAAACGAATTGATTCTCATTCAATCGACCGCCATGGTGGCGCAGCCACGTCACGAGCGATTCACGCAGAAGCGGTGCGCCTTCAACCGTTCTGATCTCGCCGAGTGCGCCCGCAGGCGCGACGATGCCGTCGCCGCCGCCGGCGATGAAATCGCTGGTCGCGACGGTCAAGCGCTCGTCAGCTCGGATAGTAGCGCCTGACGAACGCGTCAGCATCACACGAAGCATATTGCCATCGCACCTCGCATCGACCTTGAATCCGGCGATTGGCAGCAGCTCGAAGGGCGGCTCCTTGCGCTCCAGGTTGTGCGCAATGATGCGCGTCAACTGGTCGCCGGTCAGGCTCAACGTCACGATGCGATTGTCGAACGGATATAGCTCGTAGAGCGATCCATAGGTGAGCGGCCCCGCTGGCAAATCGGTCCGCAGGCTGCCGCCATTGCTGAGCGCCGCGTCGGCGCCTGGCGTCGACGCGAGTGTTCCGTCCGCGACGAGGTCGGCTATCGCCGTCTCGCTCAGCTGATCGCCGCGTGCGAACGGCGTTTCCAATGAGACCCCCATCGGCTGGGTCTTCATGGCAATCGCCTTTCGCGCTGCCGGAGCGATCGCGGCTGCGGCCGCGGCATCGGGGCGCACAACGCGATTCTCGTAGCGGGCGGGCACCAGGGCGGCTGAGCGAGCGGCAGCAGGATCGCATGTGTGCGTCGCAGGGTCTTCACGTCGACACAGGTCCTGCGTCGGAAAGATACGTTTTCCGGCGAGCTTTCGCGTGGATCGATTCACTATTAGATCGACGCGCGAAAACGACCGTCCTGATGAATACGCCTCGACGATCGCGACGCCGCCCACATCGTGAGCCATCGCCTGATGCATGTGGCCGGCAGCGATCACGTCAACCAAGCCCGCGGGAAGTTGGCGCGCGACCTGGACAATTTCGGCCATCTGATCGCACGAGCTGAGATTCTCTGGATCGTCAAACCGGTTGCATCGGCCACCTGCGTGCGCCAGGACGATCACCGCAGTCGCACCTCGCGCTCGTAGCGCCGTGGCTTCGCGGGTGATCGCTGGTACCAGCGGCGCAAATGTCAAACCGATGACGTTGGCGCCGATAGTCAGCGCAGGAGTATCCGGGGTCGTGACGCCGATGAGGCCGACCTGAACTCCGCGCACCTCCACGAGCGTTGATGGCCTGACGTTCGTCCACGCTACCGGCTGTCCCGTCGCATCATCAACCGTGTTCGCGGCGAGGAAGGGAAATCGCGCGCTCGCCGCACGGGCCTTCAAGGCGCCTCGGGGATCCTCCCCTGGTTTCTGCACAGTCTCGTCGGGGCCGGCGGGGCCGTAGTCGAACTCGTGGTTGCCAATCGCTGCTGCGGCATAACCAAGCGCGTTGTAGGCAGCCACCACCGCCGCGCCTTCATTCAGGTTCGACTCGAGCGTACCTTGAAACATGTCGCCGGAATCGACGAGGAGGACGCCACCTCCGTCGTGCAGTCGCGCCGCACGGATGTTGCGGAGGTAACCGCCGAGCAGCGCGACGCCGCCGCGCTCTCCACGTGGGAGCACACCACCATGGAGATCGGTGGTGGCGATCACCGAAATCGTTAAGGTCGAAGACCGCTGCGCTGTCAGGTGAGAAATCGAGACCGAAATCAGCAGCACGGCCGTCAGCAGACGCCAGCGGACCATGCGGCGATGCTAGCACGCGCTCATGTGCCCCGCTTCCTGAACAGGAAGCGGGGCGAGTGACGCAGCTTACGGAATGATCGTGCGCCGGCCAGTCACAAAGCCAACAATCAACAGCACGATGGCTATGACCAGCAGCACGTGCACGAACGCGCCAATCGTATAGGTCCCGACGACGCCGAGTAACCAGGCGATCAAAAGGATCACCGCCAGCGTATACAACATGCTTTTCCTCCTCCCGACTCAGGCTCAGAACTTCGGGTTTAAAGCCACAGGTCCATGAACCCTCAGCCGCCCTCATTGCTGAGGGCAGTGTTCACGAGT
>DASTZI010000335.1:0-2595 GCA_035764385.1 Vicinamibacterales bacterium | reverse complement strand
GAACTCCCCGGAATCTCGGGCGGAACCGAAACACAAATCGTCGTTGAGGCGGAGACGATCTTTGATGTTTCCCCGGGCGGGCTTTATTATGCAAATCTCGTGGTGACCGGTGTGCCGGTCGTTCCACCGACAAAACCGATTTCGCCGAACTCTTAGATTGAACCCAAGTCTTATCATCGGCCTGGGCGGCTATCGGCGAAGCGATCCGCTAACGCTCGATTCCATCAAGCTCTTTGGGCGGATGGAGCGCGGCGTCGAATTTCTCGACGAATTCCTGCAGCTCTTCACCGTTGATATCGCTGATAGCAAAGAACTCGAGACCCTGCGCAGCCCAGCGTCTAATGTTGTATCCCTGCATTGTCTGCAGCTTCGCCGCGTGACTTTCGGGGGCAGCTCCTTGCGTAACGAAGAGATTGATCACGTGTTGGCGGCGTCGATAGACAATCGAGGCGATGGCCTGGCCGTCGATATAGTCGAGCCTTCCGCCGAGCAGCGTGAAGCCCTTCGCTGTCAGATCCACGACCGGCGGCGCTATATCGAGCTTGCCGTTGAACCATGGTTTCACCATATGCTGGTCGCTCGTCTGCACGTCGGTCAGGTGGTTAGCCTGAAGCGAGCGCACGTGCGCCGACACAATATCGCCAAGCACACGCTGGTCCTGATCCGTTCGAAAGACCGCAACGACGAGGCTCGCCGCCATCGCAGTTGAGAGCGCCGTGCCCATGACGAAGCCCTTCAGCACGGAGCGGCGACTCGAGGCGCGTTGAGGTGCCGCCGGGAACGCCTTCTCGATGCGCCGGCGCAAGCTCGCGGGCGCCGTGAAGCGAAGCTGTGCGACCGGCATGACTTCCTGTAGCTCACGGTAAGCACGCATTTGCGCGGCACAATGCGGGCAATTCTCCACGTGCGCTTCAACCTCGCGCGCGTGCCCGGCATCAAGCTCGCCATCCAGGAGCGCATGAAGCAAAATTTCGGTTTCGGTGCAGATCATGTTGACAATTCCTCCTTCGCCATCCACGCCTTTCGGAGCATGGATCGCGCGCGTGCTAAACGCGACATCACCGTTCCGACCGGTACACCGACCACGTCGGCAATCTCGCGATAGGACAAATCGTTGATTTCGCGCAGGACGATCGCCTCCCGAAACTGGTCGGGAAGCTCGGCAACGAGACGGCGGATTGTTTGTGCATCCTGCCGGTGCAGCACTTCCGTTTCTGGCGAGAGCTGCGACTCCTGCCACAGAGGTCTGACAGCGTCCTCGTCCTTGTCTGCTTCGCCGTCAACGTAGTGTAAGCCGCTGGAGCGGCGTGCGAATTCGCCACGGCAGACGTTGCGCAGGATCGCGAACAGCCAAGGCTTGATCGCCGGGCCGCGAAAGGTGTCGAAATGCCGCAGCGCGCGCAGATAGCATTCCTGCACCGCATCCTCGGCATCGCGAGTGTCGCGGAGCAGGTATCGGGCCAGCGTGTAGACGTCGTCGAGATAGGGCAGCGCGGCGTCGCGAAACCGCCGCGCCTTGTCTTGGTGAAGATCGCTGCCGTTACCCTCCATCGTGTCGTTCCCTGTCTTCCAGGATAACGCCAGGCCCTGTCGCTGCAGCCGATCGAGCATCATTGCGCCGCGTTGCTTCCGCTCGCCGCCTCAACCACGACGGCTCCCGTCATGTGTGGATGCAAAGAGCAAAAATAGTCGTACGTGCCAGGCGTTATGAACGTGAACGAGAATTTGCCCGTCGTATCGAGCGCCTTGGACTTGAAGACCTTACTGCTCGAGGCAACCGTGTGAGGGACGTCGTCCTCGTTGATCCAGGTCACGGTCGTGCCGGCCTTCACCGTGATGCGCTGGGGAAGGAAGGTGAACTGGTCGATGTCCACCTCTGCGTCCGTAGCCGGCGCCGACCGAGCGGCGAACGTCGCCGCTGCGACGAGAAGTACGACCCCAAACGCAGTGACGACGCGGCTCCTGGATTTGATCGCGCGCATGACCGAAACTCCCACGTCACCGCTGCAGCGGCTGGTCGATGATGGCAAGCCGTTGCTGTCCACGCTTGAAGGTGACGTCGGTGATGCCGAGAACCGAGCGCAGCTTGTCGTCGGCGACTTTCAGCGGTCCCGGCGACGGTGCCGTGCCCGGCGCGGGCTGCGGGAAGGCGGTCGACATGGCGGTGTGAAAGGTGACGTTGCCCTCAACCTTCTGCATGATTTGGTGGATGTGACCGTTGAGCACCGTCACCGAGCCGAAGCGCTTGAGGTAGTCGAGAGCGCGCGCCGCGTCGTCGGTGCCCCAGCCCCAGGCCGGATAGACCGACCACAGCGGAATGTGGGCGAAGACGACGATCGGGGTCGAGGGGGCACGGCCTTTGAGGTCGTCCTCCAGCCATTCGAGCTGTTCGTTACCGAGATTGCCTAGGCCGCCGGCCTTGAGATCGACGACGTTGACGAGGCCAATGAAATGGACGCCGTTGGCGTCGAAGCTATACCAGCCCGCGCCTTTGGTGCCGCGACCGTAGCGGTCGCGGTAGAGCTTCACGTCCTCGTCGAGAACGTCGTGTTCGCCCGGTACGTAATGCACGTCGAGCCGCGCCTGCGAGATGAT
>DASTZI010000334.1:0-4409 GCA_035764385.1 Vicinamibacterales bacterium | reverse complement strand
CATGAGCGCATCGAGACCACGATGCCGAAGGCGAAGGAGCTGCGGCCCTTCGTCGAGCGGCTGATCACGATCGCCAAGCGCGGCGTCGCCTCCGGCGATGCGAACGGCAAGTCGCTCCACGCGCGTCGTCTCGTCCTCGCGGAGCTGCCCGACAAGGCCATCGTCGGCAAGCTGTTCGAGTCGATTGCGCCGCGCTATGCCGAGCGGCCCGGTGGCTACACGCGCATCCTGCGCGTCGGATTCCGCCGGGGCGATTCGGCCGAAGTTGCGCAGGTGGAGCTGATCGGCAGCGAATACAATCCGAAGTCGGCCGAAGAACGCAAGGCGGAGAAGGAATCCGGCGCCGCGTCGAAGACCCGCAGCGTCGGCGATCGCCTCCGATCCGCCGCGCGCGGCCTGAGAGGCGGCGCGAAGGGCGAGCAGGCAGGCGGCTCGAAAGGCCAGGCGGGCGGGCAGACGCGCGGCAAGGCGCAGAAGTCGACGACGCCGCGGAAGGCCGGAGGATCGTAGGCAATCCCAAATCCCAAATCCCAAGCTCCAAATCCCAAGAATGCAAAAGGCCCGGCGACTTCGGTCGACCGGGCCTTTTTGATTTGGGGTTTGGGATTTGGGTTTTGGGATTTCTAGACTTCTTCCACCGCCTCCTGCCCGCGCTCCGCCTTTGCGGCCGCGATGATCTTCCCCTGCAGTTGCTGTGGCACCTCGTCGTAATGCGAGAACTCCATGTGGTAGGAGCCTCGCGCGCCGGTGGCCGATGTCAGGTGCTGCTCGTAGGTGAGCATCTCCGACATCGGGACCTGCGCGCGGATGACGGTCATGATGCCGCGCGTGTCCATCCCGGAAATGCGACCGCGACGTCCGTTCAAATCTCCCATCAGATCGCCTGCGAAGTCGCTGGGCGCATGGACTTCGACGTTCATGATTGGCTCCAGAATCGTCGGGCGCGCCCGCGTCATCGCATCCTTGAATGCGAGCGTTCCGGCCATTTTGAACGACAGCTCGTTCGAGTCAACCGCGTGGAATGAGCCGTCGAACACCGTGGCGCGGAAATCCACCATCGGGTAGCCCGCGAGGTACCCGCGCACGCGTGCGTCCTGGATCCCCTTTTCTACGGCCGGAATGTATTGACGCGGAATCGAGCCGCCGAAAATGTCGTCGACGAATTCGAAGTCGCTGCCGCGCGGCAGCGGCTCGACCTTGATCTTGCAGTCGCCGAACTGGCCGTGTCCGCCCGTCTGCTTCTTGTGGCGGCCGTGGGCCTCCGTCGAGGCCGTAATCGTTTCCCGGTAGGGAATCCGCGGCGGTTTCAGGTTCACCTCGACGCCAAACCGCCGTTTCAGCTTTGCGACCGTCACCTCGATGTGCAGCTGTCCCTGGCCGGCCAGGAGCAGTTCGTGAGTCTGCGGGTCCCGCGTGTAGCTGATCGAGGGATCCTCCTCCTTCAGGCGCTGCATCGAACCGCTGATCTTGTCTTCGTCCCCACGGCTCTTCGGCTCGATGGCATACGCGAGCACCGCCTCCGGGAACTTGATCTCGGGGATCTTCACCTTCGTGCTCTTGTCGGCGAGCACATCATTGGTGCGGGTGTCTTTCAGCTTCGCGACGGCGCCGAGATCGCCGGCCTTCAGTTCCGGAACCTGTGTCTGTGTCTTGCCCTGGAGAACCAGCAGATGGCCGAAGCGCTCGGCCGCGTCGCGTGTCTGGTTGTAGACGTTGCTGTCCTGTTTGAGCGTTCCCGAGACGACCCGCAGCATCGTGATGCGGCCGGCGAACGGATCGGCGATCGTCTTCCAGACAAACGCGGTGTACGGCGCGGTGTCCACGGCCTTGATGCTGGTTGGTTCACCATCGGCCTTCACCGCGGGGAATTCGCGTTCCGCGGGCGACGGGATGTAGGTCACGATGGCGTCCAGAAGCGGCTGGATTCCGATCGCGTGCAGCCCCGACGTGCAGACGAGCGGGAAGATCTTCCCGGCCTGTGTCGCGGTGCGAAGGCCCTGCGCCAGCTGCTCCTGGGTCAGCGTGCCTTCGGCGAAGAACGTCTCCATCAGCTGTTCGTCCGCTTCGGCGACCATTTCGATCAGCGCTTCGCGGGCCTTGGCGGCGCGGTCGGCAAGCGCGGCCGGCACCTCCGCCTCCGTCACCTTCCCGCTGCCGTCGGCGGCAAACGTGTACGCCTTCATGCGCACCAGATCGACGACGCCGGTGAAACCGCGCTCTTCGCCGAGGGGCAATTGAATCGGAATGATTTCGCGCGCGCAATCACGGTGGAGCGATTCGAGCGTCCGGTCGAGGCTCGCACGTTCGCGTTCCAACCGGTTGAGGACGACGATGCGCGGCAGGTTCAGGGCGGCCGCTTCGGCCCACAGCTTTTCGGTCTGCACCTCGACGCCGGCGACCGAATCGACGCACACCAGCGCGCCTTCGGCGACGCGCAACGCGGCCTTGGCGTCAGTCAGGAAGTTTGCGAATCCGGGGGTGTCGATGATGTTGATCTTGGCTTTCTGCCACTCGGCATGGGCGAGGCTGGAGGAAAGGGTGTGCTTGCGCGCGATTTCTTCGTCGTCGAAGTCGGTGACCGTGCTTCCATCATCGACTTTACCGAGCCGGTTGACGGCGCCCGCCCCGAACAGCATCGCCGAAACCAGCTGCGTCTTGCCGCATCCACCGTGGCCGACTACGGCAACATTGCGGATGGTGGCGGCATCGTAGACCTTCATAAAGGGTATCCTCCTGCCCGGCGGGGTGAAGCTCGAGCGAAGCCTGTTCGATGTTCTCTGCGCGGATCATAGATCAAAGGTGTCGGGCGGCAGCATGCCGCGGCGCAACTGCCGCGCGGCGCGGGTACTCGGTCGCGATCGAACATTTATGTTCGCTCAGACGCAATGGTCGACGAATATGTGCGAACGACCTCGCGTCGGGCGCGTGGCCGGCGCCGCGCAACACGCGGAGCGACGCGGCCTGGGGCGCCGTCGCGGAGGCACCAACATCGTTGTCGTCGTTTTCGTCGCGCAGAACATTTTTGTTCCATCGACACCGACCACGCTAGCGGGACACCGCGGCTTTTCCTGAATAAATCGTCTGCGCCGGACGCGAGCGCCGGCACGCTCGGTGGCGTCCATCTTGCTCACCTGCCGTGCGACTGGAGCGCTCGCCCGACCGGCGCTCACGCGCCTTATTTCCAATCGGAGGATCGATGTTCTCGAAACCCTTGGTGTCGAACTACGTCTGCCTGCCGCTTGTCGCGGTCACGTTCTCAGTCCTGCTCGCACGGCCCGCTGCCGCGCAGAGCGCACCGGATCCGAATCCGGGAAATCTCACGGTCACCAGCTCCGTCGACCTCACGAACGTCTACATGTTCCGCGGCATTCGCCAGGACGACACGAAAGTGATGATCTGGCCGACCGCCGATCTCGGCCTCGCGGTGTTTTCCGGTGACGGTGCGCTGAAGAGCGCGGCGATCGATTTCGGTTCCTGGAACAGTTTGCATACCGGCAACGCCGGTCTGAAAAGCGCGAGCAAGAAGCTGTGGTACGAGTCCGACTTCTACACAAGCTTTTCGCTCGGATTCGCGGGCGGAGTGAGCCTCGGTACGACCTATACCGCCTATACGAGTCCCAACGCCGGCTTCACCAACGTCAAGGAAGTGATGGTCAAGTTGGGGATCGACGACAGCGCGAAGCTTGGCAAAGCCGCTCTCAAGCCGTACGGCATTGTGGCGTTTGAGCTTGACGCCGCTCCCGGCGTCGGTCAGGCCGATGGCGGCCTGAACGCCGGCCGCTATCTCGAGCTCGGTGTCGGACCGGGATTGAGCGGTTCGAAAGCGAGCCTCACGTTCCCGGTGAAGGTCGGATTGAGCATCGGCAATTACTACGAGCTGAACGGGGTCGACAACACATTCGGCTACTTCAGTGCGTCGGGCATTGTTTCGGTGCCGCTCAAGGTGCCGGCGAGCTATGGCTCGTGGAACCTCCACGGCGGCGTCGAATTCCAGCAGCTCGGAACGACGACGAAAGCGTTCAACAACGGTGACGCTCAGAAAGTCATCGTCTCGGGAGGCATCGGCCTCTCGTATTAGCCGGAGGCGAATACCTGTTCAAGGGAGGCAAACGCATGTCACGACGATCACTTCCGGCGCTGCTCCTTGCGGCGTGCGGGTTTGTTGGGCTGGTGAACGCGCCGGCCTACGCGCAGAACGATCCAAATCCGGGCAATCTGACGTTTGTTGGAAATGTCGATCTCACCAACGCCTATATGTTCCGTGGCATTCGTCAGGACGACACGCGCGTCATCGTTCAGCCCGCGGCGGAACTCGACATCGCGCTGCAGTCGGCTGCTTCCGGCCTGAAGAGCACCAGCCTGAACCTCGGATCGTGGAACAGCCTGCATACCGGCAATGCCGGACTACG
>DASTZI010000333.1:0-11080 GCA_035764385.1 Vicinamibacterales bacterium | reverse complement strand
AGTCCGCAACGACCGGCGGGGCCGGTTTCTCGTTGACGTGTAGACGGAACACGTCGGGTCGCGCATAGTGGCCGACGACGTCGAAGTCGTACTTGCCGCGGGCAATCTCCGCGAGATCGATCTCCGCGGTGAGAATTTTTTCGCAGTCGAAGACAGGGCCGGCGAGAACCTGCCCCAGTGGGCTGATGATGGCGCTGCCACCGCGCATGATCACGGTGTCCGGCGCGTCGCCGTGCACGGCCGCGTAATCGGGCGGACAATCGCGCCGGCGCAGATGCTGGCACGCGGTCAGCACGAAGCACCTGCCTTCCAGCGCCACATGCTGCATCGTCGCCATCCATGTATCGCGATCGTCGGCGGTCGGCGCGCAGTACACCTGAATGCCTTTCGCGTACATCGCCATCCGCAGAAGCGGCATGTAATTCTCCCAGCAGATGACCGCGCCAAGTTTGCCGAGCGGCGTGTCGTACACCGGAAGCGTTGATCCGTCGCCGAAGCCCCAAATGAGCCGTTCCATCGCCGTCGGCATCAACTTGCGGTGCTTGCCGAGAAAGGTGCCGTCAGAGGCGAAGAAGAGGACGGTGCAATACAACGTACCGATGTCGCGCTCGATCACTCCGATTACCAGGTGTACGTGGTTTGCCTTGGCGGTCCTGGACAGTTCCTCCGTTGCGGAACCGGGAACGGCGATCGCGCTATCGAAGTAGCGGCGGAAGTCGTCGCGCCCTTGTGACGTGCGAACGCCAACTCTTGCGCCAAAGTCGAGCCCTTTCGGATACGAGGAGACGAAGGCTTCCGGGAACACCACCAGCGTTGCACCACGTCGGGCTGCGTCGGCGGTGAGATCACGGACCTTGGCGAGCGTCGCGTCCGTTTCGAATACGACGGGTGAGCTCTGCACGACGGCGGCGACAAATAGACTCGACATGCGTGACAACCGCGAGCAGTATAGGCGGAAAGCCATGAAAACCCTGTTGCTGCTCTTCATCACATTCGGCCTGCCACTGGCCGCATTCGCGCAGGCAGCCGGTCAGGACGTGACGTTGACCGGAACGCTTCGGGGAGGACGGATCGCCATTGGCGGTGAGACCACAGGCTGGACGCTCGAATATCGTGACTCGTCTGGCGAACATTCGATCGAAGTCGAATTGCCGCGCGAGTTGCTGGCGCGCGCACGAAGCGGTGCCACGGTACGCGTGACAGGCAGCATCGCAACCCGCAATTACGTCGAGCGTGGTGCGGTGCGGATCCTTCGCGCGAGTCGCCTCGATGAAGTCAGCGCGGCCGCGCCTCCACCCGCGAGGAGTTCGGCGCCGAAGAATACTGCCGCGCGGCTGCCTCAGATCGCACGCGATGAGTTGAATCCCCAGCAGCGTGCACTGGCTGACGAGATCTTGAAAGTGTCGAGCGTCGGTCTTGGAGGGCCGTACAACGCGCTGCTGCGTAGTCCGGAACTGGGAACGCGGATGTTCGCGTTGCTCGATTATTTGCGATTCAACACGTCGGTGCCGCGTCGATTGAACGAGTTCGCGATTCTGATCCAGGCAAGACTCTGGACGTCGCAGGTCGAGTGGCTGGCCCACTACCCGATCGCATTGAGAGAAGGCGTCGCCGAGTCGACCTTGCTCGATCTCAAAGCAGGCCGGCGTCCGGCATCGATGAAGGCCGACGAAGCCGCCGTCTATGACCTGTGCATGGAAGTGTCGACCACACACAAGGTCGCTGACGCGACCTATGCCCGCGCGGCACGGGTGCTCAATGAGCAACAGTTGGTGGATCTGCTCACACTCAGTGGTACCTACGCGACATTAGCCATGGTGATGAATGGCTTCGAACAGGAGTTGCCGCCGGGTACAAAGGCGCCATTGGAACCGTTGAGGTAAGAGTGACCTCAGCTGTTGGCTGGCACCCATATTGATTCCTGTTGCCGGCATGAGTCACTCGAAGGTTCACGATCGCCGGCTTCTGCGCTGGATTTTTCAGCGCGGCACTCAGCGGCTCACATGCCGCGTTGATCAGCAGCCCGGCACGGGGTTCACGCTGTCGCTTGTCCCCCATTCACCAGCGGCGCTCGGCATCGCCGAAACATTTACCAGTGCGTGGAGCGCCTTCCAGCGCCACGCAATGATTGCATCCGAACTCCGCGGCGCCGGCTGGACGCTGGCTGCCTATACCGCGGACTGAGGACTCAGAGGATCGAAGGTATGCCACCCTTTACGTTCGCTCCCCCACCGGCACCAGAGCACACGCCGGAGCCATGTCCGGTTTGTCAGTCACATGTCGCGGTGCCGCTCTACGCGACGGCGTGCGCCCAGTTCTACCGGTGCACGTCATGCCAGCAGATCTGGGCGCACACCGGTTCGGACCATCCGGCTCCCGCAGCCGCCTGATGCGGTTGGCCGGCGCGTTACGCGCGCGCCGGCACCGCCTGCACTGAGAGGCTGATTGTCAGCTGTGGCAATGGCAGTGGAGAGTCGCTCCTTATGTGGTCAATCGAACTGTGATCCTAGAGGGATCGGCGATCAGGCGGTCATTGCCCGCCTCATGAATCTCGTATCCCGCGCGTGCGGCATTGGCCGCGGCGGACGCAATGTCGTTCGCGGTCGGTAGGCGCAGCTCCCACTCGAGCAAGCGCGCATCAGCGGCGGTGGCGATGGGCGCTCCTCCGGCCCACGTATTGGTGCCGACGTGATGGTGATAGCCGCCAACCGAGAAGAACAGCGCGCCTGGATAGCTCCACACCACCTTGTCCAAGCCGAGCACATGGTGATAGAAGGCCTCGGCCTCGCTGAGGGTCGCCACGTGGAAATGAACGTGCCCGATGGTCGTGCCGGTCGGCATGCCGACCCATGGCTCGCCACCGCTGGCGCGAAGTAGCGCACGCAGATCGAGCGGTTCGGTGGCCATGGCGATCTCGCGACCGTTCGTTTTCCACTGTGCGCGAGGGCGGTCCGCGTACACCTCGATGCCGAGACCGTCAGGATCCGCGAGATAGAGCGCTTCGCTGACGAGGTGATCGGCGGAACCCGCGTAGGCGCCGAACTGCGCCAGGTGCGCGACGAACCGACCGAGCGCCTGGCGGTCGGGGAGCAGGATCGCGAAGTGGTAGAGCCCCAATTGTCCATGCCGCGGGACCGGACGGACTCCTTTCCGCTCGTGAAGTTCGACCAGTGGAAACCCGTCTGCCGCTGCAAGGACGGCGACGCCGCCTTCTGACGACGTTGCCGTGAGGCCCAGAACGTCCGTATAGAAAGCGACGGATTGCGCAAGGTCGCTCACCTGGAGTCGGACCCGGCCGATCCGCGCCTGCTCCGGCAGTCGATAGCCGGTTGGCGCAATTCCGATGGATGTGAGTTCTGTTGTCATAACAGTCGTTTTGATAACACTCATTAAAAATAGTTCCCGCTGGCGCACCGTGTGATCACACGTATTGTCAATCTGCGCTAAATCGTGCGCGCACTGTGTGCCATCCCGCGACGCACCTGCCCAGATCCGAACACGATTCGTTTCCGTGTTTTAACCTGGAAAAGCGCGGAACACGAGTCTTGCGCCATCCGGGCTGTGCGAGGCGTGAACACTCCCCCACCGTCCTGCCCTCAATCTCCGACCGTCCGTCCCTCGGCTAATGTTCTGCCGCTCCGACACTTACCGCACGAACGGCTCAGCCTGGCCGCGACATTGCTCATGATCACGGTGTGCCCACTCTCTCTCGCAATGGTTTCGCAACGGTCGCGACGGGACTCCTCGTTCTCGCCGCCGCGCTTCATGCGCACTCGGCGGAAAACGTGGACCCCGTACTCCGCGCAACCCTTGCGAACGTCATCTGGGTCACAACGTTTTCCCGAAGCAAACTCCAGAGGCGTCGGTACTCATGAACAAGCCGGACATGATTGAAACGGATCAATTGACGATCGGCCCGAGCGCGTCGCCAGGCGAGCGAGCTTCCGACTGGCGCATCACGTTGCCAGAACTGGTCGGACGACGCGTCATCCTGCGCGAGCCTCGCGCTGGTGATGCCAGTGCGCTCTTCTCGTTGCTGTCCACCGAAGAAGTATCGCGGTTCATTTCGCCGCCCCCAACCGCGGAAGGGTTCGAGCGTTACATCGGGTGGACCCAGCGTCAGCGCGTCGCCGGACAGTACGTCTGCTTCGCGATCGTGCCGGTCGGTGCGGACGCGCCGATTGGCCTGATTCACGTTCGTGCGCTCAGTCCGGCGTTCCTCACGGCGGACTGGGGGTTTGCGATCGGGTCCGAATTCTGGGGGACGGGAGTCTTCACCGAGGCGGCGGAGCTTGTCCTCGAGTTTGCCTTCGATGTGCTTGACATCCACCGCCTCGAAGCGCGCGCTGCGCTCTGCAACGGGCGCGGCAATGGAGCGATGAAGAAGCTCGGAGCAGAACGCGAAGGCGTCCTGCGCCATTCGTTCGTCAGGGATGGCGAATTTCTCGACCAGGTACTGTGGTCAATTCTCCAGGACGACTGGAGGCAGCAGCAGGAGAAGGCGCCACGACGGTCGCGCGTCGTCCACTAACGTATCGCTAGCCCGCCCGCTTCTCGAAACGTTCGGCGGCGCGTGCCCGGGCGCGCGCCGCCCATTCTTCCCTGTCACGCGGCGAGGCGGTGGTCACAAGCGAGTCGATCAGCCGTCGCGCAACCGCCGCGACATCATCCACCGCGCTGTTGAACGCCATCTCGTTTGCCTTCGAGGGCTGCGTGAATCCTGACAGCTTACGGACGAACTGAACCGACGCGGCACGAATCTCTTCGTCAGTCGCCGGCGGATCAAAGTTGAAGAGTGTCTTGATGTTTCTGCACATATCTGGAACCAGCTCACGCCGGTTCTCAGATTGTACGTCCTCAACCGAACGGTCCCGTGCTGAACGTCATGCTGACCGCCGCGACAATGCCAATCGCCAGCAAGGCAATCGCCACGATGAGTGTCAGTGACGCGGGAAAGCCGCTTTCGGCGTGGACCAGACCCTCACGCTTCATTTCCTCGCGTCGATGGCGAAGCTCGATCATGAACGCGATGTGATAGCCGATGCCGAGGACGAGCATCGCGACGCCGAGTAACACGAGCGCCTCGCCGAACCGTCGCGGGGCCCCTGCGCTCCGCAGCACCTGCGCTTCGAGCAGCTTCTGAAACACTTGATAGATGGTGAAGCCGAAGCCGATGAGCGACAGCGATGTCCGAATCACCGACATCAAGGTCCGATCGGCGCTCATGCGCGTGCGCTGAAACGACATGCCGGTGCGGCGCGCCGCGAGTTCGACGGAGAGATCTCCTCCGTGCGATTCCGACGTCACTCGTCTGTTGGGTGCGGTTGCCAAGGTGTTCACCCTTCCTGTGGGCGGACGTCTCGCAGCATCGGCCGTGGAGTCTGCGCATCTCTGGCGCCGGCATGCTGAAGTCTGCGTGTGTTGTCCACCTCGCGGTCAAGGAAGTAACTCAGAAACGTCCGAATCGCGGCGATGGCGCCAAGTCGACCCACTTCCGTCCAGTTCGGTGAAAACGATGTGCTGATGATGTCGGCCGCGAGCTGGAACGTGAGCGCCGCAACCAGCCATCCCGCGAAGTCGAGCCAGACAGTACGCCGATCCGCGCCTGTGACGTGCGGCGCGCGCATGATCCGAATGATGTTGCCGACCGCTTCCACCGTACCCGCGGCGATGACGATGATCGCGAGCGCCTCGACCGTGAGTGCGACCGAATGTCCGACCGCATGGAGGACCGCTTCCATCCGATGTCAACTCAACCGGTAACAGGCGCGACTCGTACGACGCAGCGGAAACCCAGATGGCACGTCGACGTGTCGATCGGCTGCGCCATACGCGCCGAAGGCCGATAGCGTTGACAGTAGTTCGGCGCACACAGGTAGGAGCCGCCCTTCATCACCTTGCGCGGAATCTTGATGGCGGGCGTTCTCGGGTCGTAGCTCTGGTCCCGCTCGCCGCCGCGGGGGTTGTCGACGGTGCAGCAGGCACTCTTGATCCGCGTGTGGTCCTGAAACCAATCGGTCGTCCATTCCCACACGTTGCCAGCCATGTCGTACAGGCGATAGCCGTTTGGCGGAAATGAGCCGACCGGCGCCGTCCACTCAAAGCCGTCCTCCACGCGGTTCTGCCATGGAAACTCGCCCTGCCACGTATTGGCCATCAGTCTGCCGTTCGGCATGTACTCGTTGCCCCAGGTGAACTCCGCGCTTTCGAGCCCACCTCGCGCGGCGAATTCCCATTCGGCCTCGGTCGGGAGTTCCTGTCCTCGCCACTTCGTGTAGGCCTCGACGTCCTCGAACGCCACATGGACGACTGGATGGTTCAGAAGATCGTCGATGGTGCTGTCCGGGCCTTGAGGATGCCGCCAATCGGCGCCAGCCACGTACCTCCACCAGTTGTACGGATTGCTCAGGTCGACAGGGCCACGCGTTTTCTTGAACACCACCGAGGCCGGGACGAGCAGTTCCGGCTGTGCCCCCGGGTAATCCTCGGGGTTAGCGGGGCGTTCAGCCACCGTCACATAGCCGGTCGCATCGACGAAGCGGGCGAACTCCGCGTTGGTCACGGCGTAGGCGCCGATCCAGAAGCCGGCGACCTTCACCTTGTGCGCGGGCGCTTCCTCCGCGTAATGACGATCGGATCCCATGAGAAACGCTCCGCCCGGAACCCAGACCATGTTGTCTGCCGGTGGGCGAGAAGGTGCTGAAACAGGAATCGCCTCTTGCGTCGCCATATCGATCACCTCCCCTTGTCACTTACGTGCGGACGTGTCTCGTCATCCATGCTCTGGCGATTCGGTTAATCGGACCGCGAAAGAGCAGATAGGGCACGAACGCGAGCGTGAGAACGATCACTACGAGCTGCAACGGATGAATTCGATGGAACACGAGCAGCTGGTACACGATGTCCATCACAACACCGAGCGCGATGACGCGCGCCACGGCCTTCCCGCCCTCTCGCAACAGTTCCCATCGCTCGCCTGGCGTCGTGAAGATCGTCCAGAAGTACGCAGCCCGACCTTGACGCGCGTCAACGATGCCGTCCCGCGCGGCATAGATCAGCGCCATCAGCGGCTGCATGAAGAACCGGAACGAAAACGGTCCATGGACCCGCGCGACGAGTTCCGACCACATTCCGGTCAGCAGGTCGTCCACGTCGGCCACCTATCTTCCAGACCTTCGTCTCTGTGATACTGGGGCGTCTCACCCAAGACGCCCCGATCAATATCCATGTGGTTCAACTTCGACCCCGAGCTTCGTCGTCAGCTCGAACAAATTCGCGAGATGGTTGCGCTGCAACAGCAGACGCCGACGCGCGAGTGGCCGATGATCTCCATCGAAGACAACCACGCATTGCTCGTCGTGCGTGAATGGCCTGATGGATCGATCACGGCCTACCTCGCTTCCGTCGGCGATTGACGTCCACCTTTACGGCTGCGGCATCAGACTCTGCATCACCGAATCAAGGTTGAAGCTCGCCGGCCGTTGACGGATCGGGAACTCCTTGAACGATTCGAGCCATTTCGCAACGATTGCCTGTGCGGGAACCAGCATAAACATCCGGTCGGCCGCCCATTTCTCGTACAGCATCGCCTCGTCACCCGCCTCGAACGGATCTGCGCGAATGTTGAAGAGTTTCGGGAACCGCAGCTCGGAGAACGCGTCTTGCCACACCGCCATTCCTTTACTGCGCTGCTCGAGGAAGTGCGCCTTCCAGTCGCCCACGCGGATCGCGAGCAGTTCGCCGTCATCGCTCCAATAGAGGAAGCCTTCGCGTGGGGACTTCTCCTGCTCGCCTTTGAGGAACGGCAGCAGATTGACGCCATCCAGATGGACCTTGAAGGTTCGCCCGTCGGCTTCGTAGCCTTTCTTCACCTTGGCGACGAGATCGGGCTCACCCGCTGCGGCGGCGAACGTGGGGATCATGTCCTGGAGTGAGCAGATGTCGTTGATCACACGGCCAGGTTTGATCACGCCGGGCCAGCGCATGAGGAATGGCACGCGCCAGCCGCCTTCCCAATTGGTGTCCTTTTCGCCGCGGAACGGCGTCGTACCGCCGTCCGGCCACGACATCACTTCCGCACCGTTGTCGGTCGTGAACGCCACGATTGTGTTGTCGGCGACACCGAGGTCATCGAGTTTCTTGAGGAGCTGCCCGACATATCCATCGAGCTCCACCATTCCGTCGGGATAGACACCGAGACCCGTTTTCCCCGCCGACGTCGGCTTGAGGTGCGTCCAGACATGCATCCGTGTCGTGTTGAAGTAGCAGAACCACGGCTTCCCTTCCTTGGTCTTGCGCTCCATGAAGTCGATGGCCGATGTCAGGAACTCCTCATCGATCGTCTCCATCCGCTTCCGGGTCAGCGGACCGGTGTTCTCGATGGTTTGTTTGCCCACTTTTCCGAATTGGTCGTCAACCGTGGGGTCGTCCTTGTCGGTCGCCTTGCAGCGCAGCACACCGCGCGGGCCGAACCTCTTGCGAAAATCGGGGTTCTTCGGATAGTCCGGATTCTCAGGCTCCTCCTCAGCGTTGAGGTGGTAGAGGTTGCCGAAGAACTCGTCGAATCCGTGGACGGTGGGAAGATGCTCGTTGCGATCGCCCAGATGGTTCTTGCCGAACTGGCCGGTGGCGTAGCCGAGATTTTTCAGGAACTGCGCGACCGTCGGATCCTCGGCGCTGAGACCGACTTTTGCGCCAGGCAGCCCGACTTTCGTCAGTCCGGTTCGTATGGGTGCTTGACCGGTGATGAAGGCCGCGCGGCCGGCGGTGCAGCTCTGCTGACCGTAGAAATCGGTGAACATCGCGCCTTCCTTGCCGATGCGATCGATGTTCGGTGTCCGGTACCCCATGATGCCGTGGTTGTACGCACTGATGTTGAACCAGCCGATGTCGTCGCTCATGATGAACAGGATGTTCGGCTTGTTGGTCTTCGCCATCTAACCCCTCCGTTGCTCGATGCACCTCCGTTTCGCTTCCGTTTCTCACGGCGGCAGCGTCTCTGGAACCTCGGTGCGACGGGCGTCCCCCGTGCAAGAATCGCGGCGCGCGTACGGAAATGAGCGACGCGCGCCGATCCCATGCGGCTGCAAGGAGTTGACGGCAAGACGCAATCGAATTCGGAGGAAGCGTGGGAACGTCGGCGACGAGATATGGTGATCGGACGATCGCGGTCTCAGCGGCTGGTCGTCACGAGCAAAATCGCTTTACGCGCGGAAGGTACTCCTGAAGGCTCGGGATGAAGTGTTACCTATGTGCCCGGAACGAACTGTGACCGATGTGTCCAGAATGGACGGTGAGAGTTGGTCGGGGCGACTGGATTTGAACCAGCGACCCCTCGGTCCCGAACCGAGTGCTCTACCAGGCTGAGCCACGCCCCGACAACCTGTTAAGCCTATCAGATCGATGACGCTTCAGACAGGATGTCGGTGTTCGCGTCGGCCGTGAGTGTCAGCGGCGCGCGAACGTGGATCGTCGTTCCACCAAGTGGCGCGGAATCAATCGAAATCGTGCCGTTAATCATGCGAACGCGTTCCTGCATACTGCTCAACCCTACGCCTCCCGACTTCATCGCGCCTTCGAGATCTTCAGCAAATCCTCGCGCTCGCGATCGTCGGTGCTGCTCCTTCTACGGATGTCCTCTGCGATCGTCATGACCTGCCGATTGGAGTCGCTCCGTCGAGCCATGTTCCACCTGTCCGAGAGTCACTCGCCGATGAACGCGAGGTTCACGACATCTATGTGTCTCGAAGCGCGACAACTCGTACGACACGACGCGCAAGGTTCAAAAATGCGACGCGCAATGTACCACGACGGCGGCAGGCTGTTTCCCGCGAAAACGGGGCAGCTGAACTAAATCGCGTGCGCTACGGAGGCAGGTTCGTTTTTACTTCGGGCGCTTCATGAAGGCAGGCGACGAAACGTCGAGCGGCAGCTCCTCGAGGTAGGTCAGCGCGTTGTGGGCCGTCATGTCCGGCTGCAGCGGCGTAATCGAGATGTACCCATCGCGCACTGCCTGGTAGTCCGAGCGGTCGTGGGGCTCCCACTCGTTCTCGCCTTCTTCAATCCAGTAGTACGCCCGCTTTCGCGGATCGATCCGCTCGTCCACCACCGTGACGTGGTTGCGCTTGGCCTGCACGGTGACGCGAAAACCCTTGTTCGGCCCGTACGGGACGTTGATGTTCAGGAAAGTGAACTTGGGCATCCCGCGCTCGAGCACCAGCTCGGCAACGGTCGCGGCCGCTCTCGCCGAAGGACCGAACTCGTATTCGTTCCGGCGATGAAAGTTCTGTGTCGAGACGGCAATCGCCGGGATCCCCAGCAATGCACCTTCCAACGCGCCCGACACTGTCCCCGAGTACGTCACATCGTCACCGAGATTCCATCCCTTGTTGATTCCCGAGACGATGAGAGCGGGCTTCCGCTTGATGACATGAGAGATCGCAAGGTTGACGCAGTCAGTCGGCGTGCCATCGATGCCGAACGTATTGGCGCCGATCGTCTCGATACGAAGCGGCCGGCGAAGCGTGAGCGCGTGTCCGATTGCACTTGCTTCTTGCATCGGCGCGACGGTCGTCACCTTGCCGAGATGCGCGAGCGCCGCCGCAAGCTCCTTGATGCCTTCGGAATGAACGCCGTCGTCGTTGGTAACCAGGATTTCACGCATCGGAATCTTTGATTGTATCGGTGCGAATCAGCAGCAGCAACACAGCCGCCGCGCCTGCAAGCGCCGCTCCAGTCATAAATGCGACGGGCGCGCCGAAGCGTTCGTAGAGTTCGCCAAACAGAACACTCGCGATGAGCGCCCCAATTCCGGTCACCGCGTTGTACCAGCCAAACGCTGCACCACGACCCGCCGTCGGCGTGAGATCCGCGATGAGCGCCTTCTCTGCTCCTTCGGCGAACGCGAAGTAAACGCCGTAAAACAGAAACCAGGCGATAAACGCGACCGCACCCGTTGACAGCGCGAAACCGAAATACACGAGCGCATAGATCATCCAGCCCGCGATGATCAGTTGCTTTCGGCCGAAGCGATCCGACAGTCCGCCTCCCCACGTCGACAGCGAGGCTTTGACAACATGAA
>DASTZI010000332.1:0-8332 GCA_035764385.1 Vicinamibacterales bacterium | reverse complement strand
GCGAGCATTTCATAGAGTACGCAGCCGAACGCCCAGATGTCGGTGCGCTTGTCCACCTCCTGCCCGCGCGCCTGCTCAGGGCTCATGTAGGGCGCCGTACCGAGGATGACGCCGCCGTGCGTGGCTCCGATCGTCATCGTGGGTGACTTCGACAGGTTGGGCGCTGCGTCCTCAGCATCAACCTTGGCGAGGCCGAAGTCGAGCACCTTCACCGTGCCCTTCGGTGTGATCTTGATGTTGGCGGGCTTCAGATCACGATGGACGATGCCTTTTTCGTGCGCCGAGCGGCGACAGGACGTGATATGCGCCCAGGCGTCGTCCCGTCAGCGCGGAAGCGCTAACATCGCTCACCAAAGCCGCCGCAGCAACCACGGCGCCGCGTGTCAGAACGGCATTCGCTGACGCATCCTGTGCGAGCAGCAACTCGACTTCGCGCCGCAGTTCATGATCGTCGCCACAGGCTCCCGCGAGATACGCCTCACGCGCCCGAGCCGGCCGCTCGCCGGCTTCTTGATAAACCTCCTCGATGCGTCGCCAACGCTCAGGAGTCATATCAGGGTTATTTCGTCGTATTGCCAACTTCGGTCCAGAAATGATCGAACATCACGACGTGGCTCACCTCGTCGTTCCGATTCACGACGATTGCGCGTCCGTCATCGACCCAATCAGCGCGAAACGTGACGTGAAATGGCAGCCTGACCGCAACGCGCGATTGGCCCGTTGCGGTGTCGAAGATTCGAACGACGTCGTGGTCACGACTCTCGCGAAACGGCGCGCTGATGGATCGCCCATCCGGGCTGAACATCGGTAGCGAAAGGCCTCCTCCGGCAATTGCCTGCTCCCACAGTACGGCACGACGTTCGACGTCGATCAGTTGGACTCCGCTTCCGTTCCTGGTACCGCTCGTGACGATCCAGGTACCGGTTCCATTCGGCTGGCGGATCCAGTCGCCCCGGAAACCTTGATCGAGAAGCTTTTCCGGAGCACCTCCTGACGCACGGACCCGCCACGTTTCGGGTCGGTCGCGATATGTCTGGTACACGATCCATTCGCCGTCAGGTGACCAGACTGGCCACGAATCGGCCGGTTCATCGTTGGTAGCCTGACGCAGGTCCGAGCCATCGACACGCTGCGTCCATATATCCGAATGTCCGGACGTGATCGATGCGAATGCCACCCGCGTACGGTCAGGCGACAACGAGGAATGAGAGATGGCGTCGCCAGGCACCGTCGTAATTTGGCGGAGTGGTTTGCCGCCATCGAGCGGCGCGTCCCACAGGTTTCGACTCCCGCTTAACGGGCTGTTGAACAGGATGGTCCGACCGTCGCGCGACACGAATGTCCACAGGGGACCCGCAGATTCATCAATCATTCGGACCGCCGCGCGCCCGTTGGCGTCAGGGTCGGCGGTGAGTGGAACTTTCCAGATCTCTTGCTGATAGTGGAGCCGCGTTGCAACCAGGCGTGATCCGTCGGCGGATATGCTCGGCGCGTACAGCCCGTCACCGACGGTCGTTGTTAGACGCACGATCGACCCGTCCTCCGTATCGAGGATGCCCAGATCGCCTGGCGCCTGCTGTCGTGCGATAGGTGTGTACGAGATGACGAGGTGCCTGTTGTCGGGCAACCACACCGGCTTGCCGCCATCATTCGCGGCCGCCGGAGGAGCAAGTTGGGCCACGCGGGTCTGGCGTCCGGACTCAACATCGACGACGAAGACGTCGGTTGGTCCGAACAAGGGCCAACTGGAATAGGCGAGGCGGCGCCCATCAGGAGACCAGGCGGGGCGGAACGTTCCTGTCCTGATGTGCTCGGCGAGCGTCCGAGCGCTGCTCCCATCGAGCGCTCGTACGGCAATATTGAAACCGGTCCCGCCGAAGGGGTTAGCGCCTGTCACATAGGCGAGTCTCTTTCCATCGGGAGCAGGTGCGGGCGTTTGCGCCTTGTCTACGACTTTTTGTGGCTGCCCACCCAAGACGCCTACGCGCCAGATGGCCGTGCCGGTGTCGTCGGTTCGCGTGAAATAGACGCTATCGCTGTCCGGGGAGAAGGCGGGGCTTGATTCTTCGGCTTCGTCGTTCGTGAGGCGAACAGGCTCACCGCCCGACACCTGGCGTAGATAAAGGTCGGGTGTTCCGCCATGGCTCGAGACGAACGCAAAGGTTCGTCCGTCGGCGGAGAGCGCTCCGTCAGACTCGCTGCCGCCATAGTTGGTCAGCTGTGTCGCGATCGTGCGCTGCGACACACCGGTGAGCGGCGGTGCAGGCGTACGTCGGGAGAATGCGACACCTGCAATCACGGCTCCGAGACCGATCGCAGTAATCGTCACGACCGCAGGGAACGACCACCGTCCCCGTGAGCGTCCGGACACCGAGACCGGAGCCGTGTCTCCCGCAAGATCCGAGAGCGCGTCCTCGATGTCCATGCGCGCGTCGGCGATGTCCCGCAGACGCCGGTTGGGATCCTTATGCAGACAACGGCGGACGAGGCGCCGAGTCGCTGCGGTGATCTCCACTGGCACGACCGTCCAATCCGGTTCGCGCTCGATCAGCGCGGCGATCGTATCCGACATGGTGGCCGCACCGAACGCTGCACGGCCCGTCAGCATCTCGTAGAGGACGCAGCCGAATGCCCAGATGTCGGTTCGCTTGTCGACGGCCTGCCCACGCGCCTGCTCCGGGCTCATGTAGGCGGCGGTGCCCACGATCAAGCCTTCCCGCGTATCGTCGACGGTGATGGTCGGTGCCGCCGTGGCGTCTCGAGCCGCCTCGTCGACGTCGAGTTTCGCGAGGCCGAAGTCGAGGACCTTGACGACACCCTGCGGCGTGATCTTGATGTTCGCGGGTTTCAGGTCGCGGTGGACGATGCCCTTTTCGTGCGCGGCGTCGAGTGCGTCGGCGAGTTGGCGCGCGATGTCGAGGACGTCCTTCACCGGAAGTCCCCTCGATCCCGCACGCCTGATCCGCTCGCCGAGCGTCTCGCCCTCAACCAGTTCGAGGATGAGCGCTTTGACGGGCCGGCTAAAGCCGGCCCCTACGTGGGGTCCGGCTTCAACCGGACCTTCCTCGATGCCGTAGATCGCCCCGATGTGCGGATGATTGAGCGACGCGAGCACGCGTGCCTCGCGCTCGAATCTCGCCAGACGACCCGCATCGGCAGTGAACGCGCGTGGGAGGATCTTGATCGCGACGTCGCGCCCGAGCCGGGGATCGCGGGCGCGATAGACCTCGCCCATCCCGCCAGCGCCAATGGGCGCAAGAATCTGATACACGCCGAGCCGTCGGCCGGTCATGGCTGATGGACCGACGTTGCTCACCAGTCCCGCCGCCACAATGACGGCGCCCTGCGTGAACTCACCTGCCTCCGACGTCCTCTGCCCGAGCAGCGACTCGACCTCGCGTCGCAGGTCCTCGTCGCCCGCGCAGGCGTCGGCCACAAACGCCGCGCGTTCATCAACCGGACGCGCCAGCGCCGCGTGATAGAGGCGGTCGACGGTCGCCCAGCGCTCGGGGCTCGCAGTCATGATGTGGACGCGCCCGCCTGCGCGCTGCGCGCTTCGGACGAGGCAGGCCGCATTGTAAGCCGAGGATCCGGAGCACTGCGGGGCACCGTTCGATATGTCTAAACGTTTCGCCGTGCGAGTTCTGACCGCCGTTTCACGCCTCTACGTGCGAGGAGGACACGGAGATGGCGAAAACGGCGCGAAACCTGGCGATGGCGGCCGTGGCGGCGGCGACGATAGCGATCCCACACGCGAGTATGGCAGCGGACGCGCCCGTCTCTCCGGCGCCCCCGATGTCACACATCAGGACGACAGATCCGGAAGTCGCGGCCGTCATGCAGAACGCATTCGACCGCTCCGCGACCTTTCGGAAGCTCGTTTCCATCATCGACGCGAGCGACAGCTATGTGTACGTCCAGGCAGGAAAGTGCAGCCACAGCGTCAGGGCGTGCTTCGTCAGCGTGACCGCGTCGGACACCCATCGATTCATGCGAGTCGTTGTCGATGCCAGCACCGCCGACACGGAGTTGACGGGCCTCATCGCGCACGAACTGAAGCACGTCACTGAGGTCATCGCGGAACCATGGATTCGGAGCACCGACGCGAAGTACCACTTCTATGAACGAACGGCGATGCATATGCCGGGCGGTACCCACGAGACCCAGGCCGCCATGGCCGCCGGGGAAATTGTGCGGTCAGAGGTGCGGAAGGCCAATCGCGGACTCGTGCGCTAGCGTGACTCGCCGGGCGCGCTACTGACGAGGGTTCGCCAGGGATCCAATCCTGCGAGTAGGGCCGGCTTCGGCCGGCCCTTCGTCCTCAACCCGGACCTTTCGAATCCGTAAATCGCCAGGCCCAAATCCCAACCGCATTCAGGGCCTCAATGGCCAAGCCCACGACGGGATCCGCCCCTTGGGATTTGGGATTTGGAGTTTGGGATTTGGGATTTCTCGTGCCCTGCCAGTTTTCACCGCCGTTTCCCGCCTCCGTTGGCGAGGAGGAAGGAAATGGCGAAGCGGACGCGAAACCTGGCGATGGCGACGGTGGCGGCGGCAGTCCTGGGGATGCCGGTGGTCAGCGCGGCGGCCGATGCCCTCCCCGGCAACCAGCCAGTGCCGGGGCGTCACGTGCGGTCATCGAACTCGGAGTTGATCGCCCTGATCGATCGGGCGGGCGAGCGCTCGGCGACGTTCCGCAGCCTCGTCGACACGATCAACGCCAGCGACAGCATCGTGTTCGTCGAACCGGGCAAGTGTGGCCATGGCGTCCGCGCGTGCTTCGTCAGTGTGACCGCCGTCGACAGCCATCGCTACATGCGTGTGGTGGTCGACACCCGTAAGGCTGACTGGGACCTGATGGGATCGATCGGGCACGAGCTTCGCCACACCATTGAAGTCATCGGTCAGCCGAGTATCCGCAGCAACGCCAGCAAGTACTTCTTCTACGCACAAAACGGCACGGAAGGAACCCCCACCGCGCGCGAGACCCGGGCGGCAGTCGATGCAGGCAACACCGTGCGCGACGAAGTTCGTCGATTCACCCGTCAGCAACCCGAATAGACCGGTGGACTCGTTGTCGCCGGTTCTCGCATTCCCCAGCAACGTTGTGATCGTGGCCATGAGCCACGGAGGAAGAGGAGGATGTCATGTTCAACGCAAAGCTCGTTCTCGTATCGTGCGTCGCCATCGTCTCCGGGTTGTTCGCCGGCAGTGCCGCGAGCGGCAGCGTCCCGCATACGAATTACCTCACCTTCACCGCACCGTTTGCGCTTCCAGGCGTGTCGCTTCCAGCGGGCACGTATGTGTTCGACGTCCTCGAGGCAGGCTCGAACAACGTCGTTCGGGTGATGAACCGCGATCGCTCACGCACATACATGACGGCGTTCACCGTCACGGTGCAGCGGCCGAAGGTGTTGCCCGTCAGCCGGCAGATCGTGTTCGACGAAGTTGCTGCCGGCATGACGCCCCCGGTGAAGACCTGGTATCCCGTCGGTCAGTCGATTGGGCATCAGTTCATTTACGACGCTGTCGGTCGACAGCTCGACGCCGCCGCTGCGGGACGCTAGGTCGCGGGCTGCTTGAGCTCGCGCAGCAACCAGGCCTTTGCAAGCTTCCAGTCGCGCATCACGGTATCCACGGACACGTTCAATGCTTCGGCGGTCTCGTCGACCGAAAGACCGCCGAAGAACCGCATCTCCACGACCTGCGCTTTCCGGGCGTCGAACGCCGCAAGCGCATTGAGCGCATCGTCGAGGGCGACGAGATCCTGGCCGGGCTCGGTCGCGACGACGAGGGCTTCATCGAAGGACACCTTCTGCGCACCGCCGCCGCGTTTCTGATAGCCCTTCGATCGCGCGAAGTCGACGAGAATCCGCCGCATCAACCGCGAGGACATCGCGAAGAAATGTGCGCGATCCTGCCACCTTACCTGCCGCACGTCGATCAACCGGACAAAGGCCTCGTTGACAAGCGCCGTGGCTTGCAGTGTGTGGCCGACGCGTTCGTGCGCCATGTGGCGGCGTGCGAGGCGGCGCAACTCGTCATGGACGAGCGGCATCAGCCTTTCCAGCGCGGCTTGATCGCCGCCGCGCCAGTCGATCAGCAGCCTCGTGATATCGGCCGGACCATCGAGCATGTGAAAACCGCTTGGACACGAAAAGCCGCGGCTGGGATAGAGTGTGCCGCCTGGAGGTACGTATGCGGGCACGTGTCTGCCTTGCGGTGTTCGCCTTGCTTATTATCGGGTCTCTTGTTCCTCCCGTCGCTGCGCAAACGACAGATGCGTGGATTGGGACGTGGACACTGAACCTGGCGCAGTCTTCATACGATCCCGCGAACCTGGCGCCGAAGAACCAGACGACGAAGATTACGGCAGCAGGGGATATGCTGACCGCGATCACTGACGGTACGGACGCCGACGGCAAGAAAGTCCACACGGAAATTACGTACAAGGTCGACGGCAAGGACTACACGTACAAAGGAGCGCCGGATGCGAACAGTGCGCGTGTGTATACACGCGTCGACGACCACCATTACACCTATTCCACGAAGGTGAATGGTTCGATCACGACGACATCTCGCGTAGCGGTGACGCCAGACGGGAAGACGAGGACGATCACCACCACCGGGCGCGATGCACAGGGACGGGTGATTCGAAACTTCAGCGTGTGGAATCGAGCAGGGTAGCGACAGGAGAAACGCCTGATTTTGCCGGCAATTCATGGATCCCTGAGGGGGCGGCAACCCAAATCACCCTTGTTCGCGAATAGTGTGCAATGTGCGATTGTTTCACCAGGCGACATTCGCTACAGTCCCATCCGCATACCCCCCCTTCCACACTCGTGACACGCACACAACAGCTCGCGTATCTCCAGGCCGAATCGCGCGACCTTGCCGAACGGTTGCGTGGGCTTTACATCGAGTTCGAGGCGCTGCGCAGCGCCCACTTTCCTGCGCGTGAATGGGCGGCGCACACTAAACGGCTGCAGGAGTATTGGGGTCTCGTCGCGAATCATCACATCGCATTTGCGTGGATGTTCCACCCGCCGTGCGGACGAGTGAACTCGTCGCGAGTACGTGGTCGGAAAGCGCGCGCCCCCAAAGTCGTCGCGCGTCGAGGTAAACGACAGACAAAGCGCGCGGCGTAGTGAACCGGCTCGTATCGACGAAGTAGGCAATCCACGAGCGACGACACGTGCCCGAATATCGAATCCTGCCACTGCCTGGCTACACACCAACCATTGGCCGTCTCGTGGCGATGCTTACCTATGCGCGCCAAACGACGCTCACGGCGGTGGAGGGGTTAACGTGCGAGCAACTCGATCACCTGCACGATGAGCGCAGCAACAGCATTGGCGCCCTCCTCGCACACATCGCTGCAGCCGAGCGCTGGTATCAGCTCGTGACCTTCGAGGAGCGCCAGCCGACAACTGCGGACAACGACCCCTGGTCCGCGGCCTTGGAGCTTGGCGACAAGGGACGCCGCGAGATCCGTGGGCATGAGCTGCCATTCTATCTCGACGAACTTCAGCGAATACGCGAGGCCACCCTGTCCGCGCTGGCGGAGCGTGATGATGCGTGGCTCGAAGCGCCGCTACGAATTGCGCCCAATCTCAATGCTCACTGGGCGTGGTTCCACATTGCTGAAGATGAGACCAATCATCGCGGCCAGATCCGGTGGCTTCGCGCGCGCTTGCTACAGAGTCAGGCGAGTGGCAATCGAGGCGAGGCGTAAGTACTTCAATCTTCCTGAAGCGACGCGGTCAACACGAACGGTTCGCCCGGTGCTTCGGCGGACCATATGCCGACCCAGTAGACGCTTCCGGCCTTGACGCGAAGCTGCACCCGTCGCTCGTTCGGAGCGACGAAGGTCACATCCCACGTCATGTTGTCGGCGTCGGTCACGTCAATATCGAGTGGATAGTCCTGCCACGACTTCCAGGCCATCGCGATCTCAAACAAGCCTTCGCGTGATGCGACGTATCGATAGTACTGGCAGTGGAACCCGCGAGCCGGATCGCACACCGGATCCTGAGGAGTCACGCGTTGGCTGATGACATCGCCGATCGCAACAGGAAAGAAGACGTTCGGCGTTTGAAAATTCGCGTTGCGGTACGAGTGGGGAATCATGAGAACTGGCCGCGGCGGAACGGCGATAGGCGCGGACGGCGACACCGCGCGAGGTCCCTCACAGCCTGACGCGAACCACGCGAGACCAAGAATCCAGCAGGACGCTCGTCGCATCGCACTCTCCTGGAGTCGTGATGGTATAGGTTGCCCCAGTACACAAAACGTGGGAATTCTGTAGGGAATTTATTGGGGGACATCTACC
>DASTZI010000331.1:0-2342 GCA_035764385.1 Vicinamibacterales bacterium | reverse complement strand
ACGCGGCTCGCGCGCTGGTACGCCGATGCGCGGGTGCGGAGGATCGCCTGGAGCCTTCCCTGGGTACTCCCGATCGGCTTGCTGCTCGCGGAGCGGCGCTGGCAGCTCAGGCCAGTCGACCGGGACGCGCGGCGGCTAGGGACGAGCGCGGTTTTCGGAGTGCTCGCCGCGCTGACGGAAGCGCTGCTCGACGCACCCCTGGCGCGGTGGCCCGCGCGGTGGTCCGAACAGCCGCACAGGGGACGGAGCCTCGGCGGCGGACGAAGAGAAGCATAGTTCGGCAGATCCCTTCGGGGTGCTGGTGAGACAGGATTCGAACCCGTGGCCTTTGGCTCCGGAGAAGGGCTCACTCCACTTCCGCTGGAATCCGACGCATGTCGGGACGTACCGGATTCACCCGAATCCTGCGGGGTTGCGACGACCGGGGTGGGGGAGAGCGTCCGTCCTGTATCGCGGCATGAGGGGGGGCGTGCCGCGCAGTTGGTGGAAGATTTGGTGGAAGATTTCGGTCGACCGCTGCTCACGGTCGCAGAGGCGGCGAAGCGGTTGAACGTCTCGCACTCAGCGATCCGGACGCTCTGTCGTCGAGGGCTACTGCCCTATGGGCGCGTCCTGAACTTCATTCGACTCCGGCCAGAGGACGTCGAGCGGTTCATGGTTCGTGGTTGGTCATGTCCTTCAACAGGACGTGCCGAAGGGCGTGACCCCTAGGACTCCCGCGCGCGCTGCGGGATCCGGTTTTCGGCGCCCAGCAGTTCCCGCACATGGTCATCGCGGTGCCGCAGCGGCGCGCGATGGGGTTGGGCGCGCCGATGACGCCCGCCGAGATCGACGCGTGGGCACGCGACGTCGTCGAGCTCTTCCTCCACGGTTGCCGCGGCGAGGTCTAGGAGGCCGCCACGACCTCGTCCGTCCATACCTTGAAGCTCCGCAAGGTATTGGGACCGAATGTCGTGCTGAGAGCCACATCGGCGGCGTCGCGTCCGTGTGCCATCAATACGCGCCCTATGCGCGGCAAGTTGTTCCGGGCGTCGAACGTGTACCAGTGGCCATCGAGCCAAGCGTCGAACCAGCCCGCGAAGTCCATCGGCCCGTACGGCGGCGGAATGCCGATGTCGCCAAGGTAGCCCGTGCAGTAGCGCGCCGGGATGTTCATGCACCGGCAGAAGGCGATCGCGAGGTGAGCGTAGTCGCGGCAGACGCCGGTCCCCTCCTCATAGGCCTCCCATGCCGTCTTGGTCGGTCGCGCGTGCTGGTAGCTGAATTGGATGTGGTCGTGAACGAAGTCGCAGATGGCCTGGACGCGACCCCAGCCGGTGGGAGTGTTGCCGAAGCGCTGCCATGCGATCGGCAGTAGGCGTTCGGTATCGCAGTAGCGGCTGCCGAGGAGAAAGATCAGCGTTTCCTCGGGCAGCGATTCGACCGGCGTCTGCTTCGCGTGGGGTGCGACGACATCGGGCAATCCGCTGTCGTTGATCAGAGCATCGATGCTGATGCGCGTCACCCCCGCCGGCGCGACGATGCGGCTGCACCAGTTGCCGAAGGAATCGCGATACGCGCTGATCGGCAGCGACGGGACGGTGACCAGGTAATCCGGACGGACGATATCGGCCGCCCGCGTGTAGTGGATGTTCAGCATGAGGATCATCGGTGTCGGCTGCGGACACTCGTAGATCAATTCACATCCGACACGGATTTGCATGACTTTCCCTATGTGCTCGGGGGCGGCATGACGACGACGATCTTGCCCCTCGCGCGCCCGTGTTCCACGTACGCCATCGCGTCGACCGTCTCGTTGAACGGGAACGTGCGATCGAGCATCGGGCGCAGTGCGCCCGCGTCAAAGAGAGCAGCCAACGTCTTCAGCTGCACGCCATCGGCCCGCATGAAGAAGAACGAGTAGCGCACCCCCAGCTTCCTGGCCTGCGCCCGCACCTTGAGACTCAGCAATGCCATTACGGGCTTGAGGAATGGCCGACCTACCTGAGTCGCGAACGCAGCGTCGGGCGGACCGACCACGCTGATCGCCAGCCCGCCAGGTTTGAGCACGGTCAGCGACCTCGCGAGGTTGTCGCCGCCGATGGAGTCGAGCACCACGTCATAGCCCGAGAGCATCTCTGCAAAGTTTGCCTTCGTGTAGTCGACGACTCTGTCCGCGCCGAGGCCGCGCACATTCTCCGCGTCGTTGCCGTGCGCAGTTGTGGCGACAAACGCGCCCAGGTGCTTGGCGAGCTGGATGACGGTGGATCCCAGCCCGCCCGCGCCAGCGTGAACGAGGACCTTCTGGCCCGGCTTGAGCTGCGCGACCTCGACCAGTGCCTGCCACGCGGCAAGTGCCACCA
>DASTZI010000330.1:0-2708 GCA_035764385.1 Vicinamibacterales bacterium | reverse complement strand
CGCTAACGCGCAGATGCATGATGGCTCGCACGCAGACGGTGGTGGCCTCCACGGTGGTGGCTTCCACGGTGGTGGCTTCCACGGTGGTGGCTTCCACGGTGGTGGCGACTCACACGGTGGCGACTCACACGGTGGCGAGTCACACGGTGGCGAGTCACACGGTGGCGGCCCCCACAGTGGCGGCGGGATTCACCACGATGGCGAGTTCCACGGCCGCGTCTTTATAGGTCCGCCAATAATTTTCGGGCCTGGATACTACCCATACGGCAATTTTTATCCGTACGGTGATGATTGGAGTTCATATCAGTGGTACTGCCGCGACCCGGCGGGCTACTATCCGGACGTGCAGGTTTGCCCGAGCGGGTGGCTGCAGGTGGTACCGAACGGCTGACCCCAAGATCGAACAGGGGCCATGGTCGGTGTTGGACGCAGGCGCGGACGTCGTGAATTGCTATGGCCCCTGTCCACCGATCACAAAAAAGAATTGCAGGAAGCGCACGCACGATACTGTTTGCCGCGACCGTATTGTTTACCGCGTCCGTCCTTGCACAGACGGGCTTCGGGCAAGGCAAATCGCTCGCTGACGCAGCGGGAGCCTGCGCAGCACAATCCAATCTGGACACGACGAAGCCGGCGGCCGCGCTCACGCCGGCCGAGATCAACGTCGAGGAGAAGGGCGATGAATTCCTTATTCGCGCGCAGTCCGAGGTCGAGGCGGACAGCGCAGCGATCTGGTCGACTCTATCCGACTACGACCACCTCGCCCGGTTCATTCCCGGCATGTCCTCGAGCCGCACCGTGTCGCGCACCGGCGCCGAAGCGATAGTCGAGCAGAAAGGAAGCGCTGGCTTTGGCCCGTTTCGCCAGCGTTTCACCGTGCTGCTCGCGGTAAGTGAGAAAATGAACCAATCGATCAGCGCGTCCGCCATCGGCGGGGACTTCAAATGCTTCAAGTCACGCTACGAGATCGTGCCCCTGGGCTCGCGGCGCGCGCGCATCGTCTATCGAGCGACGCTTGTTCCTGAGACACCCATCCCTCCCATCATTGGACTAGCAGTGCGCTCCATGATCGGCGCTCAGTTCGATGCGGTCTTGGAGGAAATACGGCGTCGCGCAGTTCGCTAGCTAGCAGGACTGGAAGGTCGCGTCCGAGATCATCCTGCCAGTACCTCCGGCACCCGCCGCAAGGGGTTAGGCAGCCCCAGAAATCCATAGCTTCGGCGTCGAAGTAGACGCTATACCAAGAGCATTTCCGCCCCATCACGCTACGCTGCCCCGTCCGGGGGATTAACACATCAGGGATCGATCGGCACAATTCGGTCACATCGAGTCCGCCTGCCACGACAAGAGACCCATTAGATGCCGACAACGCTCTCAGTTCCCCCGCACGTCAGGGAGTCCTGGCGCTTATCGGATGGGTCGATCGTGCAGATTCGCCCGATCGAGGGTACCGACGCAACGCTCATTCGCGATTTTGTGGGGTCGCTCTCGTTCGAGACACGTTATCTGCGCTTCATGGGCGCGGTAAAGGAGCTCAGCTCCCAAACGATCGACCGCCTGACGCGGGTGGCTCCTGGGCGGGAAGCGGCGCTGGTTGCCGTCGGAAATCGCGACCGCGCGAACCGGATCGTGGGTGTCGCACGTTACGCGATGAATGCGGACGACGAAACCTGTGACTTCGCGATCGTCGTGGCCGACAACTGGCAACGTCGCGGCCTGGGATCACGCCTGCTCACGCTGCTCGTCGATACTGCCTCTGCGCGAGGGCTCACGAGCATCGGCGGCGACGTGCTCGCGATCAACCGGACGATGACCGCGTTCGTAAGCGCCCACGGGTTCAGCATGACCCCATCCGACAGCGACCCAAGGTCGCTCCGCGTCGAACGGCGGCTAGATGGTTCTCGCAGCCATCGGCTCGCGACGAGCGGAAGCATGGCGTAGCGAAAGATCTCCCCGCCGGACGGTCCCCCCTCCTCCAGGACTCGTTCGGTCTTTACACCGGGCTGCGGACACCAGCCCGGTTTTTTTTGGCGGAGGCGATTGGTTCAGACGAAACGCGCCGAGTCGTGCAGCGCCCTGCAGCGCGGGCACACGAATTCGATGTGCAGACCAGCCGTAGCGTGGCGAACGAGCGCCACACCGAGGGAGCCGGCATCGACGAGCTCCCCGCTGCAGTCCAGACGCACCTTGCCGTCGAGCGGTTCTGGTTCACAGACCTCGCCGTAATTCACTTCGCGCCATAGGTCGTCGAAATACGCGCCAAGGTCTGTCCACGAACTATTCATCTCATGCTCCTTCGTCGTGTCGTCGATAAGCGTAGTAAATCGTGCAGTTGGATCGAATTGCTACGCAGGACACTCGACGACGTCGCCGACGCGCTCTTCGCCGTCCGACGTCTCGAGGCGCACGCCGAAGCCCCACAGCCGGCGCAGGTGCTTCACGACTTCGCTCGCGGCTTCCGTCAACGGGCGCCCGCGGTGCGCGAAGTGTCGCAGCTCGAGAGATCGATCGCCGTCGCGATGGAATCGCATCACCTGCACGTCAGGGACGCGCGATTCGTGCGCGTATTGCGCGGCGAGCATCTTGCGGACGCAGCGGTACCCCTTGTCGTCGTGGATGCTGTCGACATAGAACGCGTCCTCGTCGGCGTGATCGGCGACCGCGAACAGTCGCATCTCGCGCATCAACCGCGGCGACAGGAATTGCGT
>DASTZI010000329.1:0-16827 GCA_035764385.1 Vicinamibacterales bacterium | reverse complement strand
GATGCAGCGGCGCCGACACCGCAAGTGACGGCTGTGGCAACGCTCGCCGCGGCGACCAAGCCCGTGGCGCCGCAACCCGTCGTGAAGATGGCTCAGGCGCAGGCGCCTCCGGCCGCCGTGTTTGCGCCGCCAGCCGCGCCGGCACAGGCGCCGCCGCCACAGACGCCCGCGCAGACCGCGCCACCGGCCACGCCGACGCCCACGCAAACGACGCAGATTGGTCCGAGCGCACCGAGGTACACCGGGCACCCGGTGAGTCTTGACTTTCAGGGTGCCGATCTCCGCGCGGTTCTGCGAACGTTTGCGGAAATCAGCGGGCTCAACATCGTCATCGATCCCACGATTCAAGGAACGGTCGATGTCTCGCTCCGCGATGTGCCCTGGGATCAGGCGCTCGACATCATCCTGCGCGCCAACAAGCTGGGATACGTCGTCGACGGGACGATCGTGCGTGTCGCGCCGCTGGCGGTGCTTGCCGACGAAGAGACCCAGCGCCGCAAGCTCGCCGACGAGCAGGCGCTCTCGGGCGAGCTCCGCGTCTACACGCGCTCGCTGAGCTACGCACGCGCCGAGGATCTTCGACCGCTGCTGACGGCAACGGTTCTTTCCTCGCGCGGCTCCATCCAGACCGATCCACGGACGAACACGATCATCATCAACGACCTGCCCGATCGACTGCAGCGCGCCGGCGATTTGATCGGGACGCTCGATTCGCCGCAGCCGCAGGTCGAAATCGAAGCGCGCATCGTTCAGACGACGCGGCAGTTCGCACGGACGATTGGCGTGCAGTGGGGGGTCAACGGCCGTGCGACGAACACGCTTGGCAACACCACCGGCCTCGCCTTCCCGAATCAGGGGAGCATCACGGGCCGCACGGGTGGGACGCAGGGTCCGCCGGCACCCGAGCCGCAGATCGACGCCGCAGCGACGGCGGTCAACCTTGGCGTGACCGGTGCGAGCTCGGCGATCGGGCTCGCGCTCGGTTCGGTCAATGGTGCACTGAACCTTGATCTTGTGTTGTCCGCGCTCGAGAAGCAGGGCCAGGGCCGACTGCTCTCCACACCACGGGTGACGACGCAGAACAACGTGGAAGCGGAGATGACCCAGGGCGTTCAGATTCCGATTCAGACCGTGGCCAACAACACGGTGACGGTGACCTTCAAGGACGCCGCGCTGACGCTGAAGGTGACGCCGCAGATCACGGCGGCCAACACCGTCATCATGCGCATCTCGCTCGAGAATGCCGCTCCCGACTACAGCAAATCGGTGAACAACATTCCGCCCATCGACACGCAGCGGGCGATTACGCAGGTGCTCGTCAACAACGGTGACACCACGGTCATCGGCGGCATCTATGTGAGCAGTGAACAAACCAACAAAGACGGGACGCCAGGCCTCAATCGCCTGCCGCTGCTTGGGTGGTTGTTCAAGCGCGAGGGCGTCAACGACGAAAGCCGCGAGCTGTTGATCTTCATCACGCCGCGCATTCTGACGCTGTAGGAGAGAACCGTGACCAGGAAGTTCATCACGCTTGCGTGTATCGCGGGACTGGCGGCCGCAGCCGCTGGCTGCGGCGTCCCCGAGCAGGGCCGGGCTCCGGTGGTCCTCCGGATCGACTCGCTCGACGCGTCGTCCGGTGCCGGGTCGCAGTCGTTTTCCGGATATCTGAATTCGGATGTCCAGACGGTCGTCAAAGTGAACAACGTCGACGTGCCGACGCGTTTCAGCGATCCCGGTCGAGTCACGTTGTCGCTCGTCCTGAAAGACCCTGGCGCACCTGGTGTTGCCCAAACGCCGACCGACCTCAACACCGTCACCGTCACCCATTACCGCGTCGTCTACCGCCGCACTGACGGCCGTAACCAGCAGGGTGTCGACGTTCCGTGGGCGTTCGACTCGGGCATGACGATTTCGGTGCCGGCTTCGGCCGCGGTTCAGCAGACGTTCGAGCTCGTACGCGTCTCCGCCAAATTCGAGGCGCCGCTCGCGGCGCTCACCGTCAACGGTCAGGCGCTCAATCTGATCGCCGACGTGACGTTCTACGGCAAGGACATGGCCAACAACGACATCCTGGCCACTGGTTCCATCGGGATCACATTCGCCAACTTTGGAGATTCCTCGAGCTAGGTAAGCGACATGCAGAGATCATTTGGGACGCGCGCGCACCGGATCGGCCTGGCGATTGGCGCCATGCTGTTGTCGGCGTGCGGGCTCGAAAAACAGACGCAGCCATCGCTCATGGGACCGGCGGATGGGGGACAGTCCATTCAGATGACTGCCACGCCCGACCAGTTGCCGCGCGACGGCAGTTCTCAGTCAGTCGTGACCGTCATCGCCCGTGATCCCAGCAATCGACCCATCGTCGGCCAGCGCCTGATTCTGTCGCTTGGCGGCAACAGTCCGGCTGGCGCCGCCCTGTCTCAGACCGAGGTCACCACCAATTCACAAGGCACCGCGACGTTCGCCGTGAGTGCGCCAAGTTCAGGGTCAATGGGGAACTCCATTCTGGTCATCGCGACACCTGTCGGGACCAACGCCGACAACACGACCACGCGAGTGATGTCGATTGCAGTGAATCCATCGAATGCGACGGCACCCGCCGCGGCGTTCACTTTCAGTCCGCCTTCTCCAGACATGGGACAGACCGTCACGTTCGATGCGTCTACGACGACCGACGAAGGGGCGACCTGCAACTCGTGCAGTTTCATCTGGGACTTCGGCGATTCGACGACGGGCACCGGCCGCGTGGTGACACATGTCTTCGGCGCCTCCGGCACCTACACAGTGACGTTGACCGCGATTGATTCGGTTGGCACGTCGAGCACGCCCGTGACGCATACGGTCACCATTGCGTCGACGACAATCCCGACGGGCGTGTCGGTGACTGCCTCGCCGAACACGCCGATTGCGAAGCAGGCGGCGACGTTTACGGCAGCTGCGACCGCCGCCCCGAACCATCACATCGTCTCGTATCAGTTCATCTGGGGCGATGGCGACAGCAACACGACGTCATCGAACGTTATTCAGCACACCTACTCGCAGAGCGGGTCGTACATGATCACCCTCACGGTACGTGACGATCTTGGCCAGTCGTCAACTGGATATACCGTCATCACGGTATCTAGCGGACTGACAGTGGCGTTCACGACACAAAAGTCGGGCACGACAGTGACGTTTGATGCCTCAACCTCGACCAGCCAGGTGGCATCTACCATCACCGACTATGCGTGGGATTTCGAGAGCGACGGGACGTACGACACGAATGGCAGCAGTCCAACCACGTCGCACGACTACGGTTCCAATGGCACTTACCGGGCGACGCTGCGGATTACGGACAGTCGAGGGGTAACCGCGACGTTATCGCAGACGATCACGATCCCGTAGAGGTACCCGGAGTACGCCGGAGTCAGTTGCGACTCCGGCGTATTCCCGACCAGTGTTCGTCGCACGATCGCTCACCGCCTGCAATCGCGATTGCACGCCAACATAGAATTCAGTGGTATGAATGACAATCCGCGCATCGAAGCGCTGCGCCGCCGGCTCGAGAAGGACCCGGCGTCGATCGCGTTTGCACAGCTCGCGGAGGAGTACCGGCGCGGGGGCGATTATGAACAGGCGATCGAGATCTGCCGTGACGGGCTGACGCGGCATCCTGGGTATCTGTCAGCACAGGTGACGCTCGGTCGCGCGCTCATCGAGCTCAAGCAGTTTGACGACGCGAGGAAGGAGCTCGAGGCCGTGTTGAACGTCGCGCCCGACAATCTCGCTGCCATTCGCGCCCTCGCCGGCATCCACGAGCATCTCGGAGACGCGGACCTGGCCAGTCTGACCGCCGCGGCCAGTCGCGGCGCGGCCACGTTGTCGTCGCCTGACAGTCCCGTTGACGCGCCCATGGCGGCGGAGCCAATGGTTCCACCGCTTCCGGACGTCGAGATCCCGGCCGTGCACGACGCCGATCCTGCACTTCCCGCGCTCGAACAGTGGCTGGCCGCCATCGTCGCGGATAGAGCGCATACACGGTGACGTGTGGCTGCGCCTTCGACCACCGCGCTGGCACAGCGCCACGACCGGATCCGCGAATCGCTCGACACGCTCAGCCTCGATGCGCTGATCGTGACACCCCCGTCGAACATCCGCTACCTGTCCAATCACGCGGGTAGCGCGGGCATCCTCGTCATCACCCGCGAGGCGGTGCACCTGCTGGTCGACTTCCGCTATCACGAAGCCGTCCGCGCGTTGCAGGGGTCGCCATCAGCCTGCCCCGGGTTTCAGCTGTGGGATGTGCCTGCAAGCTATGAAGAAGCGTTGATGTCGTGCCTCGCCGACATTGGCGTCGCGACAGTTGGCTTCGAGGCGGCGCATGTCACGGTCGCGCGCTATGAATGGTGGCGCGAAACGATCGCCGGGCGCGGACTCGACATCACGCTTCGGTCGACGGAGCGGATCGTCGAGCAGGCGCGGCTGATCAAGGATGCGTTCGAGGTTGCGACACTGCGCGAGGCGGCCGCTCGTCTCGATACCGTCATGCCCCAGGTGCTGGCGGCCGTGCGCGCCGGCGGGCGCGAGCGCGAGATCGCCGCCGTCATCGAGATGGCGATGCGCGAGGCGGGCTACGAGCGGACGGCGTTCGACACGATCGTCGCGTCCGGTCCTCATTCGGCGATGCCGCATTACCGCGCCGGTACCCGCGTACTCACGTCGGGCGACCTGGTCGTGCTGGACTTTGGCGGCGTCTTGGACGGATACTGCTGCGACTTGACCCGCACCGTGTCGATTGGTCCGCCCTCGCGCGAGGCGCGGCGCGTATACGATGCAGTCCGAGACGCGCAGGCGGCGGCGGTGGCCGCGGTGAAGCCTGGCATCGACGCATCGGCAGTGGATGCGGCGGCGCGTGAGCTGCTGCGCGACCGCGGGCTCGGCGACGCGTTCGGTCATGGCACCGGTCACGGTCTCGGTCTCGATGTGCACGAAGAACCGCGCGTCGGCAAGCCGCGACCGGATCTTCCACCTGTCACACTCGTCCCCAACATGGTCTTCACGATCGAGCCGGGTGCGTATCTGCCCGGGTTCGGCGGCGTCCGCATCGAAGATGACGTGCTCGTGACCGAGGACGGGTGCGAGCTGCTCACCCATCTGCAGCGCGAGGAGCTGCTCGCCCTGTAATGTCCATGGATTTCGACGAGATCAAACAGATTCTCGACATGATGCGCGAGCACGACATCGCCGAGTTCGAGCTCGAACGCGACAACGTCAAGCTTCGGCTGCGGAAAGGCGCGGCCGGGCATTGGAACGCCACGCCCGCGTCGTCGCACCTGCCGTATGCGCCGCCATTGCCCGCTCCGCCTCAGGCCGCGGCCGGCGGGGTCGATGCCGCGCCGGTGCTCGCACCAGCGGACGAGGCGCTGGATCTCGCGGTCGTGAAGTCTCCTATCGTCGGGACGTTCTACCGTGCGCCGGAGCCCGGCGCGAAACCGTTCGCGGACGTTGGCGACGTGGTGCGCAAAGGCCAGGTGCTGTGCATCATCGAGGCGATGAAGCTGATGAACGAGATCAACGCGGAGTGCGACGGCGAGGTCATCAAGTGCTACGTCGAGAACGGCCAGCCCGTGCAGTACGGTGAGCGGTTATTCGCCATTAAACCGTCGTAACTTGTCGCGCCGGAGCTTGAGCGGAGGCGAATGTTCAAAAAGATCCTGATCGCCAATCGTGGAGAGATCGCGCTGCGCGTCATCGTCGCCTGCCGCGAGCTCGGCATCCGCACGGTTGCGGTCTATTCCGAAGCCGATGAGAACTCGCTGCATGTCCGGTATGCGGACGAAGACGTCTGCATCGGGCCGCCGCGAAGCACGGACAGCTACCTGAACGTCCCGGCGATTATCAGCGCCGCCGAAATCACCGGCGCCGACGCCATTCATCCGGGGTACGGGTTCCTGTCTGAGAGCGCCTACCTCGCCGAGGTCTGCGAGGCGTGCCACATCCGCTTCATCGGACCCGATCCGAACGTGATCAAGCTGATGGGCGACAAGGCGCGCGCCCGCCGCGCGATGAAGAAGGCGGGTGTGCCAATGCTACCCGGCAGCGACGGACCGCTCGACAGCGAAGAAAAGGCGCTCAAGTGCGCCAAGGACATCGGCTACCCCGTGATCATCAAGGCCGTGGCCGGCGGCGGCGGCCGCGGGATGCGTATCGTGCGGTCACCGGGAGACCTGGGCAACCTGCTTCGCACGGCGCAGCGTGAAGCGGAGGCGGCCTTCGGCGTCGGCGACGTCTATATCGAGAAGTATCTGGAAAACCCGCGGCACATCGAGTTCCAGGTGCTTGGCGACCATCACGGCAACCTCGTGCACCTCGGCGAGCGCGAATGCTCAATCCAGCGTCGTCACCAAAAGCTGCTCGAGGAGTCGCCGGCGTCGCCGCTCACCGAGAAGATTCGCCGGAAGATGGGCGGACTGGTCGCAGACGCCGCACGCGCCGTCCAGTACACGAACGCGGGGACCTTCGAGTTCCTGATGGACAAGGAGGGCAAGTTCTACTTCATGGAGGCGAACACGCGCCTCCAGGTCGAACATCCCGTCACCGAAATGGTCACCGGCATCGACATCGTCAAGGAACAGATTCGGATTGCCGCCGGCGAGCGCCTCGGCTTCAAGCAGAGCGAGGTGACCTTCACGGGACACGCGATTGAATGCCGAATCAACGCCGAAGACCCGGAGACCTTCGCCCCGTCGCCCGGCGTCATCCACGCGTTCAGCGTGCCCGGCGGCCCCGGCGTCCGCATCGATACGGCTGCGCATCCGGAGTGCACGATTTCGCCGTACTACGATTCCATGATTGCCAAGATCATCGTGCATGGCCGCGACCGGCAGGAGGCGATCTCCCGCATGCGGCGCACGCTCGAGATGACGGTCATCGAAGGGATCAAGACGACCGTGCCGGTGCAGTTGAAGATCATCAACGACGCCGACTTCATCGCCGGGAAGCTGAGCACGGCGTTCATGGAACGCTTCGCG
Source organism: Vicinamibacterales bacterium (assembly GCA_035764385.1). Classification (GTDB taxonomy): domain Bacteria; phylum Acidobacteriota; class Vicinamibacteria; order Vicinamibacterales; family UBA2999; genus Gp6-AA40. Next base: position 9,817 of record DASTZI010000329.1, on the reverse strand, counting down.
CCATCGACCAAGGCAAACAATTCTCTGGCAGAGAGCGCCTAGGCTCTCGCTGGTGGTTGCTGGTTGCTGGTCCTACCCGTAGTCTGTAGCCTGAAGACCGGGCGGCAGTGACAACTCGCCTGCACGCGATTGTTGACACCGAGCTCGCGGTGCGAGCCGGGTGGACGCCGATCGATCTGGCTCGCGCCTTCTTCGACGGCGGCGCCACATTGATTCAGCTCCGCGCGAAACAGCTCAGTTCCGCGGCATTTCTCGATCTCGCAGACGCCGTGGTAGGGCTCGCGCATTCCTATCGGGCCATCGTCATCATCAACGATCGCGCTGACATCGCGCTGATATCTGGGGCAGCGGGCGTTCATGTCGGCCAGGACGATCTTCCGCCGTTGGGGGCGCGCCGGATGCTCGGCACCGACGCCGTCATCGGCCTGTCCACACACACCGTTGCGCAAGTCGAGCGCGGGGTTGTCGAACCCGTCAGCTACGTGGCTGTCGGACCCGTGTTCGGCACCCGCAGCAAGGATACGGGGTACATCGCCGTTGGTCTCGAACTCGTCGGTACTGCCGCGCGGGTGGCGGGCGATATGCCAGTCGTCGCGATCGGTGGCATCACCCTCGAAAACGCCCGATCGGTGATCGAGGAGGGGGCGGCAGCGGTCGCCGTCATCAGCGATCTGCTCCTCGGCAACGATCCGCGCGGCCGAACGCAGGCCTTCCTTCACAGACTAACGTCTTAAATCGCGTATATTCTTCGCAGCCGGTTAGTGGTTGGTGGCCAGTGGTTTGTCGTCCACCAACTACCAACCACCAACCACCAACCAGGAGGCAGAGTGGCTGGCTCACTGTTTCGAACCAAGTCAATCGACCAGCTTCTCAGGGATGCCCACGCGCCAGAAGTGGGTTCCCAATCACCAGACGTCGTCGCGAAGTCGACGCAGGAACACTCGCTGCGCCGGACGCTCGGGCCGTGGTCCCTGGTGTCGCTCGGCATCGGCGGCATCATCGGGGCCGGCATCTTCGTTCGAACGGCCGCGGCAATCGCGGAGCGCTCAGGCCCGTCGGTCACGCTGGCGTTCATCGTGGCGGGCATTGGCTGCGCGTTCGCCGGTCTCTGCTACGCTGAGTTCGCGTCGATGATTCCGATCGCGGGCAGCGCGTACACCTATTCCTACGCGACGATGGGCGAGTTCATCGCGTGGATCATCGGGTGGGACCTGGTCCTCGAGTACGCCATCGGGGCCGCCACGGTTGCCATCGCATGGAGCGAGTACTTCAATCGAGTACTTGGCTATGTCGGGTGGGACATTCCGTACCAATGGCGACATTCCCCGTTCGAGACCATGAACGGTGTATCCGGCGTGATGAACATCCCCGCTGTGTTCATCCTGCTGCTGCTGTCGGCCCTTCTTATTCGCGGCACCCGAGAGTCGGCGCTCGTCAACAATCTGATCGTCATCACGAAGCTCTCGATCGTGGTGATGGTGATCGTGTTCGGCTGGAGCTTCATCAGTCCCGTCAATCACACGCCGTTCATTCCAGAGCCGACGAGTTACACCACGGCCGAAGGCGTGACGCACGCCTACGGCGGCATCATGGGGATCCTCGGCGCGGCCGGTGTGGTGTTTTTCGCATTCATCGGCTTCGACGCGGTTTCGACGGCTGCGCAGGAGACAAAGAACCCGAAGCGCGATATGCCCATCGGCATCCTCGGATCACTCGTGGTCTGCACGGTTCTGTACGTGCTGTTCTCGTACGTCCTGAGCGGCATCGCGCCCGTGCAGTTCTTCCGGACCGAGGGCAGTGAAGCGTCGGTGGCGGCGGCGATCACGACCTACATGGGCGGCTTCGAATGGCTATCGCGCCTGGTGACGGTCGCGATTCTCGCCGGCTTCTCGTCGGTCATCCTGGTGATGCTGCTGGGTCAGTCCCGCGTGTTCTACGCGATGAGCCATGACGGGTTGGTGCCGAAGGTCTTCTCCCAAGTCCACCCGCGTTACAAGACCCCGTGGAAGTCGAACATGATCTTCTTCGTCTTCACGGGTCTGTTTGCCGCGTTCATCCCGGGCGACATCGTCGGCGAGATGACGAGCATCGGGACGCTGTTCGCGTTCATCCTGGTGTGCATCGGCGTCTGGATCATCCGAAAGCGTCGACCTGACATCCCGCGTGGGTTCGTGGTCCCGGCACTGCCCGTGGTCTCGACACTTGGCGTGATCGTGTGCGGCGCGATGATCTACGGCCTTGGCTGGACCAACTGGCTGCGGCTCGCCGCGTGGCTCGTGCTTGGCCTGCTGCTCTATTTCGGGTACGCGAGATCGCACAGCAACCTCGCCACGGCACGGCGGCAGTTCGCGAATTGACGGGTTTTGCCGGGAGCTTTCCTGCGGGGGCCGTGGCTGGCGGTGACGTTGCTTGTCGCCGTGCTCGCGGGCGGCACCGCCGGGTACACGCTCATCGAGGGATGGAACGTCTGGGACGCGTTCTACATGACCGTGACGACGGTGGCCACGGTCGGCTACGGCGAAATACATCCGTTGTCACCGCGGGGCCGGATGTTCACGGTGGCGCTGATCTTCGGCGGCGTGGGAACGGCGCTGTATACCGTGACGCTGCTGGCCACCATCATTGTGGAAGGCGGACTGCACCGGCGGCTCGAACGACGCCGCGCCGCACGTATGCTCGAACACATCAAAGACCACTTCATCGTCTGCGGCTACGGGCGAATCGGCAGCATCATCGCCGCGGAATTGCACCAGCAGGGTGTTCCTCTCGCAGTCATTGAGCGGAATCCCGAGCGTGTACGTCAGGCCATCGACCGCGGATGGCTTGCCCTCGAAGCCGACGCAAGCCGGGAAGAAGTGCTGGCGAAGGCCGGCATTCACCGTGCCCGTGGCCTCATCACGGCCGTCGGCACCGATGCCGAGAACGTGTTCACGGTTCTGACGGCCCGCGTGATGCGGCCGGACCTGTTCATCATCGCGCGCGTCGAGTCCGACGACGCGGAGCACAAGCTTCGTCGCGCGGGCGCCGATCGCGTCATCTCGCCGTATCAGATCGGCGCCACGCAGATGGTGCAGACGGCACTCCGTCCAGCGGTCGTAGACTTCTTTCACCTGGCCACCAGCTCCGACCGGCTCGATCTGTCAATGGAGCAGGTGCATATCAAGGACGATTCCCCGATCGCCAATCAGACCATCGTCGCTGCCGGCATCCGTCAACGGTTCGGTGTGATCGTTGTCGGGATCAAACGTGCCGGCGGCGGAATGGACTTCAATCCTTCTCCCGAAGCCGTCATGCGACCGGGAGACGAACTCGTGGTGTTGGGGCGTACCGAGAGCGTCAAAGCACTCGAGAGAGGTGTCGTCGCATGACCGCCCGAACGCTCGACGGCCAGGCGCTTGCGCGGACGATGCAGGAGGAGATTCGTCCGGAAGTTGCGGCGTTCACCGCGCAGCACGGCCGGCCGCCAGGCCTGGGGATTGTGCTCGTCGGCGAGAACCCCGCGTCAGAAGTGTACGTTCGCAACAAACTGAAGGCGGGCGCCGACATCGGTTTTCGAGCGGATCTGGAACGGCTGCCTGCCTCCGCAACCGTCGCCGAAACCATCGCGCTGGTCGAACGGCTCAATCGCAGCGAGGTCCATGACGGCATTCTTGTTCAGTCGCCGCTGCCGAAAGCGATGGGCGCCGGCGCCGAGCAGCGCGTCTTCGACGCGATTGCGCCGGAGAAGGATGTCGACGGGCTGACGCCCATCAACGTCGGCCGGCTGGTGCAGAAGCGGGCGATCCTCGTCGCCTGCACGCCGTCCGGCATTATCGAGTTGCTCGACCGGGAGAAGATTGCGATCGCCGGCCGCCATGCCGTCGTCATCGGACGCAGTGACATCGTTGGCAAGCCGATGGCGTTGCTGCTGCTGCACCGCGATGCGACCGTAACGGTCTGCCACTCACGAACGCCGGACCTGGCGGACATCTGCCGCCAGGCGGACATTCTCGTCGCCGCGGTGGGGAGGGCCGGTCTCGTCACCAGCCGCTTCATCAAGCCGGGCGCAACGGTGGTTGACGTCGGCATGAACAAAGTGACGGATGCAGCTCTTGCGGAGTCGCTCTTCAGCGAGGGACATCCTCGGCGTGCGTTGTTCCGTTCGAAGGGCTCCGTTCTGGTTGGCGACGTTCATCCCGAGGTCGCTGACGTGGCCGGCGCCCTCACGCCGGTTCCGGGAGGCGTCGGGCCGTTGACCATCACGATGCTGATGAGAAACACCTTGCGTGCGGCGACGGCACGGGCCGGTCAGCCCGTCGGCTGAGAGCGCAGCCGCGACGCGATCTCGTCAATCTGCCGATTGGTGTCGTCAAACGATCCATCGGTGCGGATCACATAATCAGCCCTGGCAATCTTGTCCTGCAGCGGCCATTGTGCCGCGATCCGTTGACGCGCTTCCGCGTCGGCGAATCCGTCCCGCGACATCAACCGATTCAGCTGCATCACCGGCTCACACGCCGTGACGACCACTACGTCGAAATCAGCCTCGCGATGCGCCTCGAACAGAAGAGGGATGTCTGCCACGGCAAACGGAACGCGTTCCGGGTCCAGCGAGGCGAACCACTGCTCTGTCATCTCGCGTACGTATGGATGGACGATCTGCTCCAGGTCGTGCCTGGCTTGCGGATCGTCGAACACGATGGCGCCAACTTTCTTGCGGTTCAGCGTTCCATCGGCCTCACACACCTCCGTCCCGAACCGGCGCACGACTGCGGCAAGTCCCGCGCTTCCAGGAGCCACGGCATCCCGCGCGAGCATATCGGCGTCGATCGTCGGAACGCCGAGGCTCTCGAAACGAGCGCGGACGTGGCTCTTGCCGGTCGCGATGCCACCGGTGAGCGCCACGCGCCTGACACGTTTTCCGGCCATGTGATTCGGCACGATTGGTTGCGATTATGACGCGGCGTACTCGAGTGTTACGGTTCGGTTGGTTCGAGTTCCGCGGTGGGGGAGTCCTTGGCCGGCGACAGCCGTTCTTCCACGAACGTATTCCACTCGTGGCACTGCGGGCACTGCCAGAGCAGCTCCGTGCTGCGGTAGCGGCACCTGGTGCAGACGTGCGGATCCAGGTAGAAGACCGCGTCGCGCGTGAGCGTCATATAGCGGCGGACGAGCGACGGCTCGAGACCGAGCGCGGACAGTGTCTGCCACACCTGCTCGTGGATGGCGAGGCCGTGCGGGTTGTGCGGGAGCGCATCGAGCAGCACCTCTAACGCCTCACGATGGCGCGACTGCGCGGCGAGATGCTTCGACAGGGCAAGGCGCGTCCGCCAGTCCTGGGGATTCTGTGAGATGAGCCGCTGGCACAGCTCCCCGAAGCGCCGCGGCGTCCCGACTTTTGCGTACGCACGTTCCAGACGCTCGAACGCCAGATACGCACGATCCGGAACTTCGCGCGTGAGCGACTCCCATGCCTCGATCGCTCCCGCCATGTTGCCCTGCCGCTCTCGAACATCGCCAAGATTGAGATATGCGGGAGCGGTGCGTGGATCGATGTCGATCGCCTCGGCGAAGGCGCGCCCGGCTGCCGCCGCATCGCCAGTGCGGCCCTGGGACGTGCCGATTTCGTTGGTCAAGAACGCGAGAATCTGCTGATCTTCGGGACGGCGCCCGCCATCAAGGCGCGCGATGTCGCTGCGGACCCGGAGGGCCTCGCTCCACTGATCCTGCTCTTCGTAGAGCTTCTGCAGGTTCACCAGTGCGTATCGATTGTGCGGGTCGAGCCGTACGACTTCCTGGAATGCCTCGAGCGCACGATCGACGAACCCGCCGTGCCGGAAATCGAGCGCCAGGCACAGTTGCACGTAGGCCTGTTCGAGTTTGGTGAGATTGGGCCGTTGTAAGAGCGACTGGTGAAGCGTGATCGCGCGGCCGACCTGTCCTTTCGCGCGATAGAGGTTGCCCAGAATCATCTGGATCTCGAGCGCATCGGTGCCCGTGCTCGCCGCCTGCGTCAGTTCGTCGATGGCCTGATCCACGTGATTGTCCACGAGGAAGTTGAGACCAAGCATGTAGTGCGGCGTTTCGCGCAGGCGGCGGCGGTCTATCCAGCGGCCGTCCCGCAGCTTGTAACGCTCCCACGCCTTGCCGACGATCAGGCCGAGCAATAGCGCGAACAGCGCCGCGAGCAGTGGCAGGTAGTCGCGCATGCCCCCAGCTAGAAGAGTTGCGTCCGCCAGAGATCGTGCAGGTGTACGACCCCCTCGACCTCCTGCGAGGATCCGACGACGACGATGGAGGTGATCTTCCGCTGTTCCATCAGGCGCAGTGCTTCGACGGCCAGCGTCCGCCGCGTGACGGTGACGGGCGTTTGTGTCATGACGTCGCGCGCCGTTTGCTCCAGGATGGATGGGCCGCCACTCTGCTGCGCGGCGATCATGTGGCGGCGCAGATCGCCGTCCGTGATGATGCCGGCGAGCCGATCGCCGGCTTCGACGACGCACGTCATGCCGAAGCGCTTGCGCGACATCTCGGCCATGACGTCGGGCATCGGTGCGGTGGGCGACACCATGGGCCGCTGATCACCGCCGTGCATCAGTTGTTCGACCCGCATCAGCCGTTTACCGATTTTCCCGCCCGGATGGATGTTCGCGAAATCGTCCTGCCGGAAACCCTTCGCCACAAAGAGCGTCATTGCCAGCGCGTCCCCCAAGGCCAGCGCCGCGGTCGTGCTTGCCGTCGGCACCAGGTTCATCGGGCACGCTTCTTCGGAGACCTGGCAATCGAGGGCGACATCCGCAGCCTGTGCGAGGGTCGACTTGCAGTCGCCCGTCATCGCGATCATGCGAGCACCAAGCCGTTTGATCGTTTCCAGCAGCCGAAGGAGTTCTTCGGTCTCGCCACTGTTCGACAGCGCGACGATGACATCGTCAGACTGCAGCACCCCCAGATCGCCATGGATGGCTTCGGCGGGATGGAGAAAGAAGGCAGGGGTTCCGGTGCTCGAGAGTGTCGCCGCGATCTTGCGCGCGATGATGCCCGACTTGCCCATGCCGGTCACGATTACGCGGCCGCGGCAGTCGAGCAGGGTGCGGATCGCGTCTTCGAATCGATCGTCGAGGCGATCGACGAGCGCCAGGATGGCTTCCGCTTCGGTCTGCAGGACCTTCCGCGCGAGCGCGAGGTCGATGCCGCTGATTCGCGTCACACCCGCGCCGCTCCGGTGGCGGCCTCCGCGGTTTCGCGTGCCGCCGCGTCGATCCGCTTCAGTTTCAGAATCAGCGGCTCGAGACGGTCCAGCCGAAGAGCGTTCGCCGCGTCGCTTTTCGCCTGAGATGGCTCGGCGTGCACCTCCATGAAGACCATGTCGACGCCCGCCGCCACGCCAGCCGATGCGAGCGGCTCGATGTACTGCGCCAGCCCGGCGGTCACGCCGTCGCCCGCGCCCGGAAGCTGCAGGCTGTGGGTCACATCGAAGACGACGGGATAACCCAACTCGCGAAGCATCGGCAGCGCGCGCATATCGACGACGAGATCGTTGTACCCAAAGCTGACGCCGCGCTCGGTGACGAGCACCGACTCGTTGCCCTCGCTGGTGATCTTCGAGATGACATGCTTCATGTCCTTCGGCGCGAGAAACTGGCCTTTCTTCACATTGACGACCTTGCCGGCACGGGCTGCCGCGACAATCAGATCCGTCTGGCGTGAGAGGAACGCCGGAATCTGCAGTACATCCACGACGCCTGCAGCCGCCGCGGCCTGCGCCGGTTCGTGGATATCGGTCACGATCGGCAGCCCGGTACGCGCGCGCACATCGGCAAGAATCCGAAGCCCGGCATCGAGTCCCGGGCCGCGAAACGAGCTGATTGATGTGCGGTTCGCCTTGTCGTAGGACGCCTTGAAGGCGACCGGCACGCCGCAGCGCGCGGCAACCTCGCGGACGGCCGCTGCCGTTTCAAGCGCATGCGAAGCGCTCTCGATGACACACGGTCCGAGGATGAAGGCGAGTGGGTGGCCGCCGCCGACGGAAAACGGACCGATTCGGACCGGCTTCACGGTCCTTATTCTAGCGGTTCGCCGCAGCCGCGACGTTTACGGTATCAAGTTGACCAGTCTTGTGCCTGTAGCTCGCCTCGATGAAGCTCGCAAACAGCGGATGCGGCCGCAACGGTTTCGACTGGAACTCCGGATGGAACTGCACGGCGACGAACCAGGGATGCGAGGGCAGCTCCGCGATCTCGACGAACTTTCCGTCAGGGGAGCGGCCCGACACCTTCATGCCATTCTCCGCCAGCGCCGGCTCGTAGAGACAGTTGAACTCGAAGCGATGACGATGGCGCTCGTAGATCGAATCCTGGCCGTAGATGCGATGCGCGACCGAGCCTGGAACGAGCTCGCAGGCGTAGCGGCCCAGCCGCATCGTGCCCCCGAGTTCGTCCACTCCGAGCAGATCACGCAGCTTGTAGATAACTTTGTGCGGCGCGTTCTCGTCCACTTCTGTTGAATCGGCCCCATCGAGCGCACAGACGTTCCGCGCGAACTCCACCGTCGCCCACTGGAATCCGTAGCAGATCCCGAAGAACGGCACACCGTGCGCCCGCGAGTATTCCGCGGCTTTCATCATTCCGCGCGTGCCGCGGGAACCAAAACCGCCCGGCACCAGAATGCCATGCGCATCGGCCAGGAGCCGCGTGCCGTTCTCCTTCTCCAGCGCCTCGGCTTCCACCCAGTTCAGGCGCACCTTCAAGTGATTGGCGAAGCCGCCATGGAAGACCGCCTCGTTGAGGCTTTTGTAGGAGTCCTCGTAGCCGGTGTACTTGCCAACGATGTGAATCGTCAGTTCGTCCTTCGGGTTCTTGATGCGATGGACGAGCTCCTGCCAGGCCGCCGTGCGCGCTTCAGTCTCGGGCAGGTGGAGGAGTTTGAGAATGATGCGATCGAGTCCCTCGGCCGAGAGGACGAGCGGCACCTCGTAAATCGTTTCGACGTCCTTGGCTGTGATGACCGCCTCTTCGTTGACGTCGCAGAACAGGGCAATCTTCCGCTTGATGTCCGCATCGAGAAACCGATCGGTCCGGCACAACAAGATGTCCGGCTGGATACCGATCGACCGTAAATCGCGAACGCTGTGCTGCGTCGGCTTCGTCTTCAGTTCGCCGGCCGTGCCGATGAACGGCACGAGGGTGAGGTGGATGAAGATCGTGTTCTCGCGCCCGACGTCGAGGCGGAACTGGCGGATCGCCTCCAGGAACGGCATGCTCTCGATGTCGCCGACCGTGCCGCCGATTTCGACGAGCACAACGTCAACGTCGCGGGCGGCCACGCGAATCGCATCCTTGATCTCGTTGGTGATGTGCGGGATGACCTGCACGGTGCGGCCGAGGTAATCGCCGCGCCGCTCCTTCTGGATGACCGAGAGATAGATCTTGCCGGTTGTCCAGTTGCTGTTGCGCGACGCCACCATGCTCGTGAAGCGCTCGTAGTGCCCGAGGTCCAGATCCGTTTCGGCCCCATCGTCGGTGACGTAGACCTCCCCATGCTGATAGGGGCTCATGGTGCCCGGATCGACGTTGATGTACGGGTCGAACTTCTGCAGCGCCACTTTGTAACCGTGGTCTTCGAGCAGGCGCCCAATCGACGCTGCGGCGAGCCCTTTGCCCAGCGAGGAAACCACGCCACCGGTCACGAAGATGTATTTGGGGGTTCTTCCGTCCATGATCCTCCGCTTCTACGACGAGGTCGGCACCGCGAGCAGGCGGCGCACCTGTTCCAGATCCTCTGGAGTGTTGACTTCGAATGATTCGTACCTGGTTTCGACGGCCTTGATCCGGATGCCGTG
>DASTZI010000328.1:0-4639 GCA_035764385.1 Vicinamibacterales bacterium | reverse complement strand
CCGTAGCTTCAGCGGATGCGGAAAAGGTCGGCCCTACAGGTGTCAGTTTGTACTAGAGGTCGACACCGCTCGATTCAGTTCAGCGATGTCCACGACGCGGTTGTCCGCCGGGTAGTGAATCGGAATGATCCGGATCACGTCCAGCTTCAGCCGCTGCATGTTGCTCGTGAGATTCAGCGTGTAGGGACTCGGAGGCTGCGCCACCGGTGCGTTCTTCTCGGCCGGCGGATTGAACGCGTCGGCCTCGATCAGGATCTTCTCCTTCGGCAGATACGCGACGAGCAAGCCAGCATTGTGGCCGCTGCCCTGCAATTGGTACAGCTCAATCGTGTGGTTGCCGTCTGTTAACACCTTCTTGTCGCGCACGGTTTCGAACGTCGCTTTGCGCGGCGCTTTGGCCAGGCGATCAGGGTTCAACGTGTGCGGCGCCGCGAACACCTTCTCGTAGTACGGCTTGTGAACTTCGTGCGTGACGATCGTCGTCCCCTCCGCGACAAACGCGCGCAGACCACCAGAGTGATCGAAGTGCTGATGCGTGTTGACGACGTACCGGATTGGCTTGTTCGGAATCAACCGCTTCGCTTCGGCGATGACCGCGTTGGCGCGCTCATCGTTGGTCGCGCCCTCGATGACCACGATATGGTCTTTCATGTCGACGGCGACGCTCGCGTAGCCGCCGAGAATCAGATAGATCCCATCTGCCAATTTCTCCGACGGCGTCGCTGACGCAGCTGCTGCCGGTGCGGCGGCTGCGGGCGCACCGCCGGCACGTCCCTGCGCCTGAATGGTGACCGGCGCATTTGGCTTCACATCGCTGATCGTCAGGTCGAGGATGGGATAACCGCCCTGACGCTGCACCATGTGCATTGGAAACTTCACGCCGCCGAAGTCTTTGTAGTCGGTGTACAAGGCCTCGAACTGCGTGTCGCCGAGCACCGGGTTGTCGATCCAGGTCTCGACGCGATCAACCAGGTTCTGGTCGCTGATGTAGCCATTGACCATCGCCTTGTTCTGACCCGTGAACGAGACGACGGTGTACTTCTTGCCGCCGACCGTTTGTGTCTTTGCGGTCGCATTGTTGGCGGCCGCGGCGCGCAGGAAGCCCTGCGGCAGCATCCAGATCTCCAGCTGCTGAACCCACGGCGTGTTCGCGTTGACCACGATCGTCTGGTTCTGCGGCTGCTCGCCGCGGACGGGTTGCTGGCCGCCGCCGCGCGGTGGATTCTCGCCCTGCATCCGGATGCGATCCATCTTTGACGCGGGAACGCGGAAATCGACCTGCCGTGTGTAGGTCTTGTCGATGAACTTCGGCCACGGCGACGGGCCGCTGTACGCCTGACCCAGTGTGAAGTCAGCGCCGCTGCCGGAGTACTGGACGGTGTTCAGCGTGTCTGCGCCCATCGCCTTCGAGGCTGCGGCGATCGCCGTCCGCGCGTCCTGGGCTGCGGCCGCCGACGCGAGTGCCACGACAAGCATCGCGGCGAAAATCGTTGTGTTCCTCATAGTCCCTCCAACCGGCAGTAAGCAATATCACACCTGAGACCTCTTGCCTGAAACCCGCCTGATACCTGAAACCTGAAACCTGATACCTTCGCGAATGTATGAGCCAGGACCTGTGGACGAAGGTTGACGCCTACATCAACCAGATCACGATCAAACCCGATGCGGCGCTCGATGCGGCCAGCGCGTCTGCCGTGGCCGCGAACCTGCCTCCGATCAGTGTCACCCCCGCGTACGGAAAGCTGTTGCATCTGATTGCGCGAGCGCACGGATCGAAACGGATTCTCGAGATTGGCACACTGGCGGGCTACAGCACGATATGGCTGGCGCGCGCCGTGTTGCCCGATGGACACGTCATCAGCCTCGAGTCGAACGCGGCGCACGCGCAGATCGCACGCGACAATATGCTGCGCGCCGGGCTGTCGGGGCGCGTTCAGATTCGCGTCGGTGATGCGCTCGAGGCGCTGCCGCAGCTGGCGAAAGAAAAACAGCAGCCGTTCGACTTCGTGTTCATCGACGCGGATCGTACGAATCTGGCCGAGTATTTCGATTGGGCCGTGAAACTGTCACGCCAGGGCAGTGTCATCATCGTCGACAACGTCGTGCGGAAGGGTGCCGTCATCGATGAATCGAGCGACGACATCAACGTGAAGGGCGTGCGACGGTTCAATGAACGGCTTGCGGTCGATACGCGAGTAGCCGCCACCATGATGCAGACGGTGAGTTCGAAGGGTTACGACGGTTTTGCGATGGCGCTCGTGTTGTGATGTCGCCGCGCGAATCCACCACGCCTGATCGCGCCTCGAATGTGATCGGACGCCTGCTGATCCGGCAAGCCACATCTGCGGACGTGGACGCCGTCGTCGAGACGCTCGCCGAAGCAGCCAGGTGGGTCGAGGAACTCGATGGCACGATCATGTGGGTTGAGGGAGAGCTCGGGCAGGAGCGCGTCAGAGCGGAAGCCGACGCGGCCATGTTCGTCGTCGGGGAGGTCGATGGGCGAGTGGCCGGCGCGATGCGATTTCAGCTCGAGGATCGACTGTTCTGGCCGGATCTGGACGGCGCCGATTCAGCGTTCGTGCATCGCCTTGCGGTCAGGCGTGTGTTTGCGGGGCAGGGAATCTCGACTGCGCTGCTGGAGTGGGCCGTCGATCGCGCGCGCACGCTCGGAAAGCGGTATCTGCGTCTGGATTGCGATGCGGATCGTTCGCGGCTGCGCGCCTTATACGAACGGTTTGGGTTCCGGCTCCACAGCTATCGCCAGGTCGGTTCGTACTACGTCTCGCGATACGAATTGCAAATTTTGCAACCTTGAGTCGGCTCGTACCCGGGGTCTGACCCCCGTACTCCGCATCACCGGGGTCTGACCCCCGTACGGCCCATCACCGGGGTCTGACCCCTCAATGGGTCAGTGCATACAGGACGGCGTTGATGCCGAAGGCGTAGCCGCGCGGACCGACGGCGACGAAGTATTCCGGGCTGTCGCCTTCGCGCTCCCACGAATCGCCGAAATCGGTGTTGTGCGTCATGAGGACGATCAGCCGGCCGTGCTTGTCGTTGATCCCCCGTGCATGCGCCACCGCGCTATCCGCGCCGCGTTCCGACGTGCCGCCGCCGGTGCCGAGATAAAACCCGATGTTCGGAATCTGCGGTACGGACTTGACCTCGAACTGCGTTCGAAACAACGGGTGGTCAGTTGGCAGATCGAAGATCGGAAACTCACTTGCCGGCAGCGCCTTTCGAATTTGCGCCACCCAGTGATCCCACGCGTAGCTGCCCCAGAAATCATCGACCCACAGGAAGCCGCCCTTTTCCAGATAGAGGCGCATGGCTTTCGCATCCTGGTCGGTAATCAATGCGCGTCCGACCTCGGTCCCCATGACGAACGGACAATCAAAGACCTCCGGATTGGTAAAGCGGATCAGGAGATGATTTGGTTCGCCGGTCGGGTCCTTGCTGACGTCGGCCTTCGTCAGCTCCGACAGCCTGATCGACAGGTTGATATCGGCACGTGGCCAATCGGCATTCCAGTTGCCGCCGTCCCCGTCGAGCGCGGACTGATAGACCCACCTGCAGAAATGGAAGTGACCGTCGAAATCCTTCGCAGTCGCGAAGCTCGCGCGGAAGCCGCCGAACCCGCGGCGTCCGAACTGGGCGGTCGCGGCCGCCGCGCTGAGACAGAGCGCGGCTGTCAGCGCAATCACCAACGGCCGACGACCGGAGCGCGTCATGGAAGGACCATATTATTTCACCGCCACACCGACTGATAACATCGAGCCGTGATCGATCTCCGTTCCGATACGGTTACACGCCCAACCGCCGGCATGCGGGCCGCGATGGCCGCCGCGCCCGTCGGCGACGACCAGTTCGGCGAAGATCCGACCATCAACGAACTTCAGGCGCGCGTTGCAGGGCTGCTGGGCAAGAACGCGGCGCTCTGGTTGCCGTCCGGCACCATGGCGAACCAGGTCGCGTTGCGGGCGCTCACGCGCCCTGGCGACGACGTGATCGTCAGCCGGGAGAGCCACGCGGTGTGGCACGAAACGGGCGGCGGCGGCGCAAACGCGGGCGTGCAGTTTACGGAAATCGGCTGCGCGGGCCGGTTCACGGCCAATGAGTTCATCGACGCGGTCAAACAGCGCGATCACATGCTCTATCCGCCGACCACGCTCGTCGAGGTGGAGAACACGCATAACCGCGCAGGTGGAATCGTCATCGATCAGGATGAAGCGACGAGAATCTGTGCGGCCGCGCGCCAACGTCAGATCACGTCGTTTCTCGACGGCGCACGACTCTGGAACGCGGCGGTCGCAAGCGGCCGATCGGTCGCGGAACTAGCGGCTCCGTTCGATGTCGTCTCGGTCGCGCTCTCGAAGGGCCTCGGCGCCCCTGCCGGAACCATGCTGGCCGGTCCGCGAGACGTGATACGCGATTCCATTCGCCACCGCCGGATGTTCGGCGGCGCGATGCGGCAGATCGGGATTCTCGGAGCAGCCGGTCTCTATGCGCTCGACCATCACCTCAATCGGCTTGCCGACGATCATGTGAATGCGCAACTGATCGCGTCGCGACTTCGCAGCCACTCAGGTGTACGGCTGGCGGCCGATCCCGTTGAAACGAACATCGTGATTTTTTCGCT
>DASTZI010000327.1:0-2631 GCA_035764385.1 Vicinamibacterales bacterium | reverse complement strand
ATTCGCCACGCGGTTCCAGCAACCGCTCAAGCACTTCGGATGATGTGCCTCGCATGAACTCCTGATGGACCTTCGTAATCTCTCGCCCCAGCATTATGTGTCTGTCGCCCAAAAATTGCGCGCCTTCGGTTAACGTCGCCTTGATGCGATGCGGTGCTTCAAAGAACGAAAAGGCATGTTCTGTCACGCAAACCATTTCTAGCCAACGAATTCTGGCGTGCGACCGATTTGGTGGGAATCCAAACACGGTGAATGGAACCATCGGGAAGCCCGAGGCCACGAGCGCGGTAAGCGGAGCACTGGCGCCCGGAACCGGATCGACTGTGATTCCATTGGCGATAGCCGCCTGCACCAGTTCAAGGCCGGGATCAGAAATACCAGGCGTTCCAGCGTCGGTGACGACGGCGAGGCTGGAGCCGGTCCGCAGACGGGTTATCAACTGCGGAACGCGGGAGCGAGTGTTATGAGCGTGAAAGCTGATGGTTCGCGTCGAAATGCCGTGGTGACTCAACAACCGGGCCGTTCTCCGCGTGTCTTCGACGGCGATCACATCGACCTCGCGCAACACGCGAAGCGCCCGGAGCGTGATGTCTTCGAGATTTCCGATGGGGGTCGCGACCACGTACAACGTGCCGGACATCGGGAAGGACAGACGGTTTATTGTACCATTGCGGGATGTGCGCTCACCGAGTGGAGCAGCAGAGCGCCAGCATGATCAGGCATGTACCCATCGGAACCTTTTCCCCACTTTGTGGACGATTACCTCGCCTATCTATACGAGGTGTGTCCAACGCAGGCGACGCTCGACGGCACCCATCTGCATGACGACCATCTCGAGGACCTGAGCCGTCCGGCCGTTGACGCTCACGTCCGGGCGTTATCCGGGTTTGGCCGCCGGTTGCACCAGATTGACGCCACGACGTTGCCGCCCACCGAGGCCATAGAGCACCCGATCGTCGCCTCCAACGTCGAAGCCCGCATGTTCGAGTTCGAGGAGGTGCGAACCTGGGAGCGGAATCCGCAGCTCTATGCCGATGTCATTGGCGCGAGCCTGGCGGGTCAGGCGCTGTTTGCCTACGCACCCGAAGCAGAGAGGGCGCGCCGGGTCGTGTCGAAGCTGCGTCAGGTGCCACGCCTTGTGCAGGCCGCCCGGGACAACATCAAGGAGAGCGCCGGCATCTTCGTCAAGATGGGGCTTGAAAGCTGGCGCGGCATCCTCAAGTTCGTGGACGTCGATCTGCCGCGTGCGTTCGTGTCCCTGGACGATCTCCACATCCTTGGGGATCTCGCAGACACCTCCGCCGAGGCTTCAACCTCAATCAAGTCCTACATCGAGTATCTCGAAAACGATCTGGCGCCGCGGGCCAAAGCGTCTTTTCGCCTCGGGCGGGAGAAGTTCGAAAAGAAACTTCGCGTCGACGAGGGAATCAGCTTCACGGCCGACCGGCTCCTGAGCATCGCCCTCCGCGAGCTCCACGAGGTGCAGGAGGAGTTTCGATCTGTTGCCGGCCGACTGGCCAGTGGCGATGTCCAGACCGTCTGGCGCAAGGCGACCGAGCAGCACCCGGCGGCCGGCGAAGTCGTCAAGGCAGCGCAGGAACAGGTGAAGGAGCTCGAGCAGTTCCTCCGCAAGCAGGCGATTGTGACGCTGCCCGAGGGTGAGCCTGTCGTCGTGGCCCCGACGCCGGACTTCTATCGCTGGACGTTTGCATCCATGTGGACGCCCGGCCCGTTCGAGTCCAAGCCGAGCCGCGCGTACTACTACCTGACCGATGCCGATCGAAGCTGGCCGCCGGAGCGTCAGGAAGAGCACCTGCGATACTTCAACCTGCCGACCCTGTGGCACATCTCAATCCACGAGGTCTACCCGGGCCACTTTCTCCATTTCCAGCGTCTGAGACAGGTCGACTCCAAGGTTCGCAAGTCGATCTTCTTCGCGCCAGCATCCTTTGTGGAAGGATGGGCCCACTATTGCGAACAGATGATGGTGGAGGTCGGGTTCCGTCGGAGCGAACCGGCGATCCAACTCGCGCAGCTTGCGGAATCGCTCGTGCGTCTCGCTCGTTTCGTCGTCTGCATCCGTCTGCACTGCGAGGACATGTCCGTCGAGCAGGGAATGCGTTTCTTCCGCGACGAGGCCTTCCTCGAAGAAGCGACGGCCCGGCGTGAAGCCGAACGCGGAACGTTCGATCCCACGTATCTGGTGTACTCGCTTGGTAAGCTGATGATGCTGAAGCTGCGTCACGACTACAAGGAGCAGCAGGGCAACAAGTATTCGCTGCGGGCGTTTCATGACGCGGTACTTGACCAGGGGTGCGCGCCCTTTCTGGCGATGCGCCGCCTGTTGCTTACCGACGGATTTGACGCGGTGCTGGAGTAACGACGTGCCTTTGTACGAGTACCAGTGCGACGCGTGTGGATGCCGGTTCGAAGTGATTCAGAAGTTCTCTGATCCGGCCGTCGAAGTGTGCAAGGAGTGCGGCAAGGGTCCGGTTCGTCGCCTGCTTTCCTCACCGGCGATTCAGTTCAAAGGGACCGGTTGGTACATCACCGATTACGCGCAGAAAGGGAAGTCGGAATCGACCAGCGACGGCGGCGGCTCCTCCGAAAAAAAAGCCGAGAGCTCGAAGT
>DASTZI010000326.1:0-2401 GCA_035764385.1 Vicinamibacterales bacterium | reverse complement strand
TGTACCCGATGCTCGGGCTCACTGCCGATTACTTCGCTTCGTCGGGGATGGGCGGCTTCGATCTCGAGCATCACCTCTGGTATCCGGCCGAGGTGCGCACCGGGGACACCGTGGTGATCCGCGCCCGCATCCTCGCGCGGAGCGCGAAGCTTTTCCATTATCTGATGTTTATGGTGAATGAGACCCGGGGCGTGCTCTCCTCGCTCTTCGAGTGCGTGCACGCTCATGCCGACCTCAGACAGCGTCGCACCGCCCCTTTCCCGCCTCAGGTGGCGGCCCGGATCGACGCCCTCATCGCCGCACACCGTGCGCTGACCTGGCCCGCGCCGGTCTCGGGGTCCATGGGCCTCAAAGGAAACAGAAGGGATTCAGTGAGCTCGTAGCATGCGTATTAGGAAACTCTACACGCGAACGGGTGATTACTGATTTCCCGGATGACCGACCAGGCTGCGGCGGGAAAACACGAGAAATATCGGCGGCTGCTCGCATTGTGCAAGACGCTACCGCCGACGCCGACCGCGGTCGCCCATGCGTGCGACGACAGTTCGCTTCGGAGTGCAGTCGACGCTGCTCAGATGGGGCTCATCGCGCCGATCCTTGTCGGGCCGCGGGCGCGCATCGAGGCGGTCGCGAAAGAGCACGGCCTCGACCTCGCCGGGCCACCGATCGAGGATACCGCACACAGCCGTGCATCGGCTGAGCGGGCCGTGGCGCTCGTCCGCGCGGGCAAGGCCGAGGCGGTGATGAAGGGCAGCTTGCACACCGATGAGCTGATGAGCGAAGTGGTGAAGCGCGATACCGGGCTGCGGACGGCGCGGCGCGTCAGCCACTGCTTCATCATGGACGTTCCGTCACACCCTGAGACATTGATCGTGACCGACGCGGCGGTCAACATTGCGCCGACCTTGGAAGAGAAGGTTGACATCATCCAGAACGCGATCGACCTCGCGCACGTGCTGCACTTTCAGGAAGTGCGCGTCGCGATCCTCTCAGCCATGGAGACCGTCAACTCGAAGGTGCCGTCGACCGTCGAAGCGGCAGCATTGTGCAAGATGGCGGACCGCAAGCAGATCACCGGCGCGATTCTCGACGGGCCGCTCGCTTTCGACAACGCGATCAGCCTCGCATCGGTCGCGAAGAAGGCAATCGATTCGCCCGTCGCAGGGCGTGCCAACGTTCTCGTCGTGCCCGACCTCGAAGCCGGTAACATGCTCGCGAAAAGTTTATCGTTTCTCGCGGATGCCGATTGTGCCGGAATCGTGCTGGGCACGCGCGTGCCGATTATTCTCACGAGCCGCGCGGATTCGGTCATGGCGCGTCTCGCATCATGCGCGGTGGCCGTCCTTTTGACGGCCGCGCGGCGCGCCAACAGCAGTAAAGCCGTGAGCTGACGCCGCGTCGTTCGCGCGGGCGCCTATTGGCGTGAGGACGCTGTGCACCGGTCGATCGGTCGATCGGCCAGCAACGTACACAGGTACACGATCGAGTTGGCGAGATGGCGCTCGACTCGTGTCATCATGATCTTGTCGTTTCGCTCGATGTTCTGACGACGACGCCCCGGCAGCCCGCGTCACCTCTTATCCTGTTTCGACAAGAACGCGAAAGGGTCCGATGGCCCGATCTACACCATTCCCACGGGCGTCGCGCGCATCGCGTCGCGCGCACGGACCGTTCCGCACGAACGCGAAGGGATCATCGCGACAGGCCGAACACCATGTTGGCGGAGTAGACCGAGACGGGCTCGCAGAGCTTCTCAACAAGGTGGTCGCTAAAATTCCTGGGGTTCTGCTACGATCCCGAGCGGTTACAGGCGACTCGCCACGACCAAGCTAAAGGAGGCCAAGCCATGATGTGCAGCCTAGCGAGCTTGGAAGCGAAGGACCTCAGGGCCATTCAATCCCTCGAGACGGAGCTGGGGAAGCCGCTCCTGGCGGTTGTCTGTCATGACGTCAGAACTGCGGCGTTGAAGGACGACCAACTGGCAAAGATCAGGAAGTTGGAAGCGGACCTGGGCGTGTATTTGGTTGCGATCCAGGGGCGATGATCGTTTGTCGGGCGGCAGATCGAAACCCCGCGGCCCAGTTCCGGAATGCCCAGTCGTTCGAGCCCAGCGCCTACGGTGTTCGCAGTGGATCCGGGCCTTTGGTGAAAAACACGAGGTCAGTCTCCGAACCGCACTCGGCCGCTTAGCGTTGCAGACGATCGACCCCGGTACCATCAAGCCCCCCAAGTAGTTCAAAGAATCGCGCGAAAGGTTGCATGACGAACGCTCTGTCGTTCGTGCGGTAGAGCAACGGAAAGTGTAAGATCATCGCCGCGCAACAGCTGGCTCAGCTGTTCAGCGCGTTTTTCACCACCAAGCTGGGTGGCGTGGGGATGGGCCTGTCGATCAACCGTTCGA
>DASTZI010000325.1:0-5896 GCA_035764385.1 Vicinamibacterales bacterium | reverse complement strand
GCGAGCTCGACGACTCCGTTTGGCGGCGGTCCGTCCGCGTCTGCGACGGTGTTCACCAACGGCAATCCAACACCTGCAACCGCGCTCTTCCGCATCGAACACACCACGGCACCGGTCACGATCAATCACCAGGGGCAGTTTCCCGTGGTGACGCTGTCATTCAATCTGGCACCCGGCGCCTCGCTCGGAGACGCGGTCAACGCCGTCTACAAAGCGAAGGATGAACTCGGAATGCCAGTCAGCATCCAGGCGCAGTTCCAGGGCGCGGCCGCAGCATTCGAGAGAGCACTGGCGAGTGAGCCTCTTCTCATTCTCGCTGCGGTCATCACCGTCTACATCGTCCTCGGCGTGCTGTACGAAAGCTACATTCATCCGCTCACGATCCTCTCGAGTCTGCCATCGGCGGGCGTGGGCGCTCTCGCGCTGCTCCTCGTGACCGGCACCCACTTCAGCATCATCGCGCTCATCGGGTTCGTGTTGCTCATTGGCATCGTGAAGAAGAACGCGATCATGATGATCGACTTCGCGCTCGAAGCCGAGCGCGAGCAGCACAAGACACCGCGTGACGCCATTCGCGAAGCGTGTGTCCTGCGTTTTCGGCCGATCATGATGACCACGCTGGCGGCGCTGTTCGGTGCCATCCCGCTGGCACTCGGATCGGGCACTGGATCAGAACTTCGACGCCCGCTCGGCATCGCGATCGTCGGTGGATTGCTCATCAGCCAGCTGCTGACGCTCTATTCCACCCCGGTCATCTATCTCTGGTTCGATCGGCTGGGCGCACGGATCCGACGGCGTAGGGCACCGGCCGGTACGCCAGGGAACGGGCGTCCGTGAACATCTCGGCGCCATTCATTCACCGGCCGATTGCAACCACCTTGCTGATGGTCGCGGTGGGCCTAGCCGGCGCGGTCGCATTCGAATTGCTGCCGGTATCGCCGCTGCCGCAGGTCGATTTCCCCACGATTGCCGTCTCGGCCTCGCTCCCTGGCGCGGGCCCGGAAACGATGGCGTCGTCGGTTGCCACTCCACTCGAACGTCAGTTCGGACGGATCGCGGCGGTGACGGAGATGACCTCGTCGAGCTCACTTGGCTCGACGAACATCACGCTGCAGTTCGCCCTCGATCGCGATATCAACGCCGCCGCGCGCGACGTTCAGGCGGCGATCAATGCCGCCCGTGGCTACCTCCCTGCCAACCTGCCATCGAATCCGAACTACCGGAAAGTCAATCCGTCCGACTCCCCGATCATCATCCTGTCGTTGACGTCGTCCACGCTCAGCAAGGGCCAGATGTACGACGCGGCGTCGACCGTGATCGCGCAATCACTGTCGCAGATTGAAGGCGTCGGCCAGGTGATTGTTGGCGGCGGTGCGCTGCCGGCTGTTAGGGTGGAACTGAACCCGACGATGCTGAACAGCTACGACATCGGTTTCGACCAGGTGCGGACGGCGATCGCGGCGACCAACGCCAACACGCCGAAGGGACAACTGTCTGTCAACAATCAGCGTTGGGAGATCGGCGCGAACGATCAACTGCTGAAGGCGGTCGACTATTCGCCGCTCATCATCGCCTATCGGAACGGCGCGGCTGTCCGGATTCGCGATGTCGGCGTCGCGCAGGACTCAGTCGAGGACATCCGGACCGCCGGCTACGTCAACGGCAAGCCGGCAGTGATGGTCATCATTTTCAGGCAACCGGGCGCCAACATCATCAAGACAGTCGATGCAGTCCGGGAGGTTCTGCCGCGGGTGACGGCAGCGATTCCCAAGGCGATTGATGTCGACGTCGTGGTCGATCAGACGACGACCATCCGCGCATCGGTGCGCGACGTCGAACGCACGCTCATGATCGCCATCGTCCTCGTGATCCTCGTGGTGTTCGCGTTTCTCCGAAGTCCCCGCGCATCACTCATTCCGAGCGTCGCCGTGCCGCTATCGCTCATCGGCACCTTTGGCGTCATGTATCTCGTCGGCTACAGCGTTGACAACCTCTCGCTGATGGCGCTGACGATCTCCACGGGCTTCGTCGTCGATGACGCCATCGTCGTCATTGAGAACATCACGCGCTACCGCGAGAAAGGCAAGGGCCCGCTCGAAGCGGCGCTGATTGGCGCTCAGGAGATCGGGTTCACGGTGTTATCGATGAGCCTCTCGCTGGTCGCCGTGTTCATTCCGCTCCTGCTCATGAGCGGTATCGTCGGGCGATTGTTCCGTGAGTTCGCGGTCACGATGGCGACCGCGATTCTGATTTCCATGGTGGTGTCGCTGACCGCCACACCGATGATGTGCGCGCATCTACTCAAGGAAGAGGAGCGGCACGGGCTCGTGTACCAGTGGAGTGAGCGCGCCTTTAACAAGGTCATCGACGCCTACGGCCGCACGCTCAACGTGGTGTTGCGATTCTCGTTCGTAACGCTTCTCGTCCTGATCGCCACGATCGCATTCACGGCCTACCTGTACGTGTACGTGCCGAAGGGTTTCTTTCCGCAGCAGGACACAGGACGCCTGAACGGTGCAATTCAAGCCGATCAGGACAGCTCATTTCAGCTGATGAACAACGTCCTGCTGCAAATGATCGACATCGTCAACAAGGATCCGGCCGTCGCAAATGTCGTCGGATTCACTGGCGGCGCAGGCACGACGAACATGGCCCGGCTCTTCGTCGCGCTGAAGCCGCTCGATCAACGTGACGCGCGGGCCGATCAACTCATCGCGCGGCTGCGGCCGAGACTGGCGCAGGTGCCCGGCGCCACGCTCTATCTTCAAGCCTCGCAGGACGTCCGCGTCGGCGGCCGCCTGAGCAACGCGCAGTATCAGTTCACGATGCAGGGCGACAACCTTGCTGACCTGTCGACCTACGCACCAAAGATGCTCCAGGCGATGCGGCCGATTCGAATCATCACCGAGGTCAATAGCGATCAACAGAACCACGGCCTGCAGGCATTCGTGACCTACGACCGCGCCGAAGCCGCGCGCTACGGCATCGCGCCATCGCTCATCGATTCGACGTTGTACAGCGCATTCGGTCAGCGGCAGGTGTCGACGATGTATCGCGGCCAAAACCAGTATCACGTCGTGATGGAGGTCGCGCGCGAGTACTGGCAGAGCGCCACGTCACTCGATCAGGTCTATGTGCAGTCGCCGCATGGCCAAAAAGTCCCGCTGAGCGCGTTTGCGAAATGGGCGCCGACGACGGCTCCACTGGCCGTCAGCCACCAGGGACTCTTTCCAGCGGTCACCATTTCATTCAACCTGGCACCCGGCGTGGCACTCGGTGATGCCGTGCGCGCGATCAATACCGCGGCGGCGCGTGTCGGATTGCCAAGCACCATTCACACGACGTTTGCCGGCACGGCACAGGCCTACCAGGAATCGCTCGGCAGCCAGCCCGTCCTGATCGCGACGGCGCTGGCGACGGTGTTCATCGTCCTCGGGATGCTCTACGAGAGTTACATCCATCCGATTACGATTCTCTCGACAATTCCCTCAGCGGGTGCCGGTGCGCTGCTCGCATTGATGATGACCGGTACCGAGCTCACGGTGATCGCCTTCATCGGGATCATCCTGCTCGTCGGCATCGTCAAGAAGAACGCGATCATGATGGTGGACTTTGCGCTCGCCGCCGAGCGCGAGGAGGGCAAGAGTCCTCGTGACGCGATCTTCGAAGCCTCCCTGCTCCGCTTCCGTCCGATTCTCATGACGACGATGGCCGCGATGCTTGGCGCGCTGCCGCTGGCGTTAAGTGCCGGGACGGGTTCGGAGCTGCGGCGGCCGCTCGGTATCGCCATCATCGGCGGCTTGATCGTGAGTCAGTTGCTCACGCTGTTCACGACGCCGGTGGTGTACCTCTACTTCGATCGGCTGCAGCGCTGGCGCGAGCGCCGACAGGCAAACGCCCTTCTGCCGGCGCCGCGGCCGGGAGAAGCGTGATGCGTCGAATCGCGGGCACGCTCATCGCCGTTGTCTTCACCGCGGGATGCATGGTGGGCCCGACGTATCATCGGCCTCCCATTGCGGGAACCCCCGCGTTCAAGGAAGCGCCGCCCGAGGGTTGGAAAAACGCGGAGCCGAACGAGGGCCTGCCACGCGGACCCTGGTGGGAGATCTACAGCGATCCTCAACTGAACGACCTCGTGTCGAAGGTTGAACTGTCGAACCAGAATGTGATCGCGGCGATGGCCCGTTACCGCGAGGCCGTGGATCAGGTCCAGATCGCGCGAGCTGCGCTCTTTCCGACGGTCACGGCCACACCTTCAGCGGTCGTGACGAAGGGTTCCTCCCTTTCATCTCGCGGACAAGTGATCTCAGGCGGCTCGAGCGGCACCACCAGTACGAGCAGCGGCGGCGGTCCTGGCACTGGCAGCAGCCGCAGTGGCTCTGGTGTCAACGTCAACTACGCGATGCCGTTCGACATCTCGTATCAGGCGGATATTTGGGGAAACATCCGCCGCAGCGTGACCGCGAGCCAGGATATGGCGCAAGCGTCGGCGGCCGACCTCGAGAACGCCAAGCTCACGTTTCAGGCGCAGCTCGCGCAGATGTACTTCCAACTTCACGGTCTAGATGCCGACGCGGATCTGCTACGCCGGAACGTCGCCATCTTTGAACAGTCACTGCAATTGACTCAGAATCGCTTCAACGCCGGCGTCGCCTCTGGCGCCGACGTGGCGCAGGCACGAACACAGCTGGAGTCGACTCGCGCACAGCTCATTGACGTGGGCGTCGGCCGGGCGCAGTTCGAGCACGCTATCGCAGTGCTTGTCGGCGAGACCCCGGCAATGGTCTCTGTCCCGGAAAAGATCCTCAATTCGCCGCCGCCCCAGATTCCGATCGGGGTGGCATCGACACTGATGGAACGCCGTCCCGATGTCGCAGCGACAGAACGGGCCATTGCCGCGGCGAACGAACAAATCGGCATCGCCAAGGCCGCCTACTTTCCGACGCTCACGCTGAGCGGAACGGGCGGATTCGTCTCGACCAACCTGGCCAAGCTGTTTACGGTGCCCAGTCTGTTCTGGGCCATGGGTCCGCAGCTGGCGGCGACGCTGTTCGACGGAGGACAGCGAAAGGGGCAAGTCCGTTTCTCGCAGGAGGCGTACGACGAGTCGGTCGCGACGTACCGGCAAACGGTGCTGACTGCGTTTCAACAGGTCGAAGATCAGCTGTCGTCGCTCCGGATTCTGGAGCAGGAACAGGCAACGGAAGCGGCAGCGCGTCAGGCGGCTCAGGATGCGGTCGACATCGCCGTGGCGCAATACCAGGCGGGAACCGCTGATTACCTGGCGGTGATCGTGTTGCAGGCCGCCCTCCTGCAGGCCCAGCGTCTCGAAATCGACATTCTGACCCGAAGGCTGACGGCGAGCGTCCTCCTGATCGAGGCCCTCGGCGGCGGATGGGACCAATCGCAGTTGCCGTCGTATTGAACCGTACGTCTCCCTCCGCGCGCCTTCGTGATCTCAGAAGGCAATCTCCAGGCTGAGCCTCGCATACCGCGCCGGCTGCAAGGCAGTCGGAGCGAGCCACGGGCCACCGGGCACGAACGTCTGGTTGTAGGCCGTGACAACATCGGTGTTCATCAGGTTGTAGATGTCGACCCCAAACTGAGTCCGCATCCCAGCGATGTGGAGAATCTTCGCAACCCGGAAATCGACGTTGTTGCGTCGATCGGCAAACATCGTATACGGCGGGATCAGATTCACCGTGGCAACAGCTGCGCCCGTAAGAGCCCGCCCGAGCGGTTGCGGTCCGGCGGCGATCCATGCGTTGTCCGCCACGAAATTCGCCTCGAGGTACTCTCCAGGCACGCTAATCCACGTCGCCGCCAGCTGAACGTCCCATCGCGGAATCGTGTACGTGGCGAGTCCGCGGATGTCAGTTCGGTACGGTTCGACGTA
>DASTZI010000324.1:0-2061 GCA_035764385.1 Vicinamibacterales bacterium | reverse complement strand
AGGGATGTTTCGGCGCGCGGCAGACGGCGCTCGCGTCGCCTGACTCGACGATCCGGCCGAGATACATGACCAGGATGCGCCGGCTGATGTGCTCGACGACCGCCAGATCGTGCGCGACGAACAGGTAGGCGATGCCGTGAGCGCGCTGCACGTCCTGAAGCAGATTGATGATCTGCGCCTGCACCGAAACATCGAGCGCGCTGACCGGTTCGTCGCACACGATGAGTTTCGGCTGCACGGCCAGGGCGCGAGCGATGCCGATGCGCTGGCGCTGGCCGCCGCTGAATTCATGCGGATAGCGCCGCGCGTGAGACGGGTCGAGTCCTACGTCGGCCAGCAGCGCCTGGACGCGCTCGGCGCGCGCGCCCGGGTTCGCGGCCAACCGATGAATGTCGAGCGCTTCGCCGATGATGTCCTCGACGGTCATTCGCGGATTGAGCGAGCCGTACGGATCCTGAAAAATCATTTGAAACCGTTTGCGGCGCGCGCGCAGGTCGGGGCCGTTCAGCCGGGCGACGTCCTCGCCTTCGAAGAGGACCTGACCGGCGGTGGGCTCGATCAAACGCACAATGGCGCGGCCGAGGGTCGTTTTGCCGCAGCCGCTCTCGCCGACCAGGCCAACGGTTTCGCCGGCCGCGATGGAGAACTGACGTCATCGACCGCGCGCACGAATTCCTTCGCCCGGCTGAGCAGGCCACGCTTCACCGGGAAGTGGACTTGGATGTGGCGGACTTCGAGAAGTTGCATAGCTGCCGACCGTCAGGAAAGCTCGCTTGGCAGATCGCGTGAACCGTGCACCCCGCGCCAGAACTGAATGCGGTCCGACAATACCTTGTAGAAGACCAAATAGCGTCGGAAGCCAATCACACGAAAGGAACGTACCTCATCGAATCCGAGGTCCGGACGTCGTCTTCCTACGCCAGGGTTCTCGGCCAGAAAGTCGAAGGTGTCGTACGCAGCGTCAAGAAACGCTCGTGCAGCGTCAGAATTGTGTTTTCGGATAAAGCGCGCGACCGCCTGCAAGTCGCAGAAGATGAATTCGCTCTCCTCCCGACGCAGGCTCATTCGAGGCTGTCGAGGATTCGGTCGATGTTGGTGCGTTCGCTGGGGACGAATTGGCCTTGGGCGGCTTCAGCGAGTTTCTGGCGCACTCGCGGGGGCGTCTCCTCATCCGGCCAAACCACCGCGTCCAACTCGGCGCGATCTTTCGGCGAAAGCCTGTCAATGGCGGCTTTGATTTCGGCAACCGTGCTCATACCTATAGCTAAGCTCGCCTCAAACTCCCCGTCAACTCAAGCCGTGCAATCAGACCGAGAAAGGACACCTTACCCAACGGCCTGTCTCGACTTCCAGCAGGGCGGGGCCCTCGCGAGCGCACTCAGGCTGGGCCTTCGGGCAACGCGGATGGAACCGGCAGCCCGACGGGAGCGCCTCGAGCCGGGGGACGTTTCCTGGAATTGCATTGAGCCGGCTGGCTTCGGCGCCGAGTTTCGGGACGGAGTTCATCAGCGCCTGCGTGTAGGGATGCAGGGGCCGCTTGAGGAGGCCGCGCGCCGGAGCAGACTCGACAATTTGCCCCGCGTACATCACGGCCACGCGATCGGCCAGGTCGCCGACAATGCCCAGATTGTGAGTGATGAGCAGAATCGCCATGCCGAGTTCGCGCTTGAGTTTGGCCAGCAATTCGATGATCTGCGCCTGAATGGTCACATCAAGCGCGGTCGTCGGCTCGTCCGCGATCAGCAGCCTGGGATGCGAGGCGATTGCCATCGCGATCATCACCCGCTGTTGCATGCCGCCGGACAGTTCGTGCGGGTAACTGCCCGCGCGCGTTTCCGGCGCGGGGATGCCGACCAGCTTGAGCAGGCGCACGACTTCCTCCTCCGTCGCCGCATCCGGCCGGTGAAGTTGAAGCGATTCCTTGATTTGACTGCCGATGCGCAAGACGGGGTTCAGCGACGCACCCGGCTCCTGGAACACGTAGCTCACGACTCCACCGCGAATCGCCCGCAACTCCTTCGCCGGCATCTTCAGCACGTCCCGCCCTTCGAGCAGGACTTC